>CAZKVW010000064.1:3405-10887 GCA_964556285.1 uncultured Muribaculaceae bacterium | reverse complement strand
TAAATCCTATTAGATTGTAGATGGAAAAAGGCGAGTCGTGAGATTCGCTTTTTTTTGTTTCATTTTCTGTTTAACTTTACCGCTCGTATACTGAAGCCTATGCCTTTATTTACGATTAAAGACTTGGGGGAGCTGGCTCCCGCGTTCAACAGCGGGGCAGGACGGAAGCTGGGACAGGTGCTGATGCACCTGCTCAATGTGGACGACCTCAACGAGCTGTACGACAAGGTCGCTGACAAGCATGGCCCCGACTTCACCTCCGCCCTGCTGGAGGAGCAAGGGGCGACCTACCGCATAGGAGGATGGGAGACTCTCGACAAGCTCCCGCAGGGCGCTTTCATAACAGTCAGCAACCATCCTTACGGAGGACTGGACGGCATCATGCTGATAGACCTCATGGGGCATCTGCGCCGGGACTTCAAGGTCATGGTCAACAAGTTCCTCTCCTACATCAGGGCATTGGGACCCAACTTCATCACCGTCATTCCCACTGGGGAGAAGCGCACCGCGCCCAAGGCCGAGAGCCTGCACGGCGTCAGGCAGGCTCTGGAACGTCTGCATTCGGGATCTCCTGTCGGGTTCTTCCCTTCGGGGGCGGTATCAGACCTGCACCCCAGGGAAAGGCGCATACGGGACAGGGAGTGGCAACCAGCTGTGCTGCGCCTCATCCGCAGGGCCAGAGTCCCCGTCCTGCCAATACGCTTCTTTGACCGCAACTCGGACTTGTACTATGCGCTCGGGCTGTTGAGCTGGAAGATACGTGTGCTCAGGCTGCCGTCGGAGCTGCTCAACAAGGCTGGACACATCGCAAGGATCGGCATAGGAGACATTATAACGCCGGAAGAGCAAGACCGCTGCCAGTCGCTGGAGGAGTTCGGGAAGATGCTCCGGGATAGCGTGTACGGCATGGCCCTGCCGCAGGAGATGATCTCAAGGGAGGAGTTCTTCAGGCAAAGAGACATCGCAATTTAAGGAGCACGACAACTATGGCCACGCAAAACAACACCACAGAGTCCAAGCAATCCAAGAGGATCCAGACATCAATCCTCAACGCGGCGGAGCGTAAAGCCCTGATATGGCTCGCCGGACGCCAGCCGCGCTGGATGACATCCAACATCTTGTCTTTTATCGGGCTGGGAGGCTCACTGCTCATCGCCCTGGGCTACATTTTGACAGGCAAGGACATAGCATTCCTGTGGCTGGCATCGGCCGGTTTTGTCGTCAACTGGTACGGGGACTCGCTTGACGGCTCTCTGGCCCGTGTGCGCAACAAGCAGCGTCCCGTCTACGGCTACTACCTCGACCACACGTTGGACTGCATCAACGAGTGCTTCATGTTCATCGGGGCCGGACTGTCGCCGCTGATGGACTTGAGGGTGGCCCTGCTCCTGCTGGTGGCATACCTGCTGCTGACCGTCAATGTCAGCGTCAACGCGCACCTCAAAAAGGAGTTCAAGCTCACCTACGCCGGGTTGGGGCCTACCGAATTCCGAATCATCGTAGTGATTGTCAACACCTTGTTCTTCTTTATACGCCCGCTCCGCGAGTTCTCGGCATCCGTGAGCCTTTTCGGCTCGCAGATGGAGCTGCGGGCGCTTGACATAGTCGGCATCGCCATATTCGTCATACTCATTGTCATGTACCTGATAACGGTAATCAAAGACCTGGACGGATATGCCGCCATCGACCCCAGAAAGTAATCCTATGAAAGTAACCATCAAAGAGGTAGTCACACGCAGGGATCTCCGCAAATTTGCCTCTTATCCCAATGTGCTGTACAAAGGCTGCCAATATTATGTGCCCCAAATCGTGTCAATGGAGATGGACACGCTTGACCGCAAGAAGAACCACGCGTTCGAAGTCTGCGAGAGCAAGTACTTCCTCGCCATAGACGGGGGCGGCAAGATTGTGGGGCGCTGCGCCGCCATCATCAACCACCGCTACAACAAAAAGGTCAACGAACGCCAGTGCCGCATCAGCTGGATAGACTTTATCGAGGACTACGAAGTGTTCACCTCGCTGATGGACGCAGTGACAGCATACGCGCATGCAAAGGGCATGGACACGCTTGCCGGGCCGCTGGGATTTCTGGAGTTTGATGTGGCGGGCATAGTCGTGGAGGGTTTCGACAAGCTCCCTACAGCCTACGGCAAATACAATTGGCCTTACTATGATGAGTTCTTCACCCGTTACGGGTTCCGCAAGGACAGCGACTATGTCGAATACATCATCAATGTCCCTGCGCCCGATGTGATTGAAAGGTACAAGCGGGCTGCAAGGGTGGTGGCCAACAGATATGGCATCAGACAGGCGGACATCCCCAACAAAAAGGCGGTGTTCCCCTATCTGGACGGGGTGTTCGACTGCATGAACAGGGCCTACTCCAAGCTGCACGGATACTCCGAGATGAGCAAAGGCCAGATTGAAGACCTCAAGAAACAGTTCCTCCCCAACATCAATGTGGACTTCGTCTCCATCCTGCTTGACTCGCGCGACAAGGTGGTCGGGTTCGGAGTGGCCATGCCGTCCCTTGCAAAGGCACTGCAAAAGGCCGGCGGCAGCCTGTTCCCGCTGGGGTGGCTGCACATGTTGCGCGCCCTCAAGCACAACGACACTCTCGACGCCCTGCTCATAGCGGTGGATGAGGAATACGTCAACAGCGGGGCAACTTCAATGATTTTTGACAAGATATACGACGGGGCCGTCAAACACGGCATCAAATACGTGGAGAGCACCCGCGAACTGGAGGACAACCTCAAGATGCAGAATCTCTGGAACAGGATGGACTACCAGCTCGTCAAGCGGGCCAGGACATATACCAAAGAGATATAAAAAAGTTTCTCAAATACTCCATCCCCATCATTCTGGCGGTCGTCCTGCTGTACCTCGCATTCAAGAATGTGAGGTGGGCGGACTTCATCACCGCTCTCGGCACATGCAGGTGGGGATTTGCTGCGCTCTCGGCCGTAGCCGCGCTGATGATTCCGGTCTCAAGGGCGCTGCGCTGGTGGAGGGTCGTGTCTTCGTTTGACCCTACAGTCACAAGAGCAAGTACGCTCACAGCCACTTTTATGGCATATCTGGCCAACCTTGCCATCCCCTACGCGCACGAGGTAGTCAGGTGCGTGACAATACACCGCAGCTCTGGGGACAAGGCCTCGTCCTCCTATGAGAGGCTGATAGGGGTGGCGGCTTTTGAGAGAGTGTGCGACTTCGGCTGCATCGTCTTGCTGCTGGCCGCACTGCTGCTGGTGGCGTGGAAGTCATACGCCGGGTATCTCAACGACAATTTCGCCAAGCCGATAGTGCGGATGGGCTGGGTGGTCGCGATACTGGCAGCCGTCGTCATCGCGCTTGTCATCTGCATCAGGCTCATACGCCGCCGTCGCGAGCGTGACAAGTTGTGCGGCAAGATAAGCGAGTCCCTGGACAAGCTGGCGGAGGGATTCAGGAGTCTCGGGAGGGTGCAGAACAAGAGGGCGTTCGCGCTTGAGACCGTCTTTATATGGTGCATGTACTGGCTGCAGTTCCTGACAGCCTCGCTCGCATTCCCGGGAATGCTGGATATCGGGCCTCTGGACTGCCTGTTCCTCTGTCTGCTCGGCCCCATTGCGTCCATCGTGCCGGTCCCGGGAGGGTTCGGGGCTTTCCATATAGTCATCGCCACCGCCCTCAGCGGACTGTACGGGGCGAGCTGGGAGACCGGTATCATATTCGCCACGTTTGTGCATGAGAGCCAGGTGCTCATATACATCATATTCGGTGGGCTGGCGTTTTTCACCAAAGGGAGGCAATTCGTTTCGCAATGACAGACAGGAAGATTCTTCGCTTCGCTCAGAATGACAGATCGGGCGGCCATGGACGGACAGTGTCCGGGCGGAAAGGAGGCCGCATTGTATGCACGGTCAGAGCGGGACAGACAATCTGCGCCGGCATTTGCGTAGCGGCGGTTGCCGTAATGGTGACTGCATGCGCGGGCGGCGCAGGTCATGCGGGGGACGCTCAAGATGCGCGGCAAACACGGGATGCGCGACAGGCCCCTCTCATAGGCATCAGCACCGCATGCGACGACTCCACCATGGTCATCAGGCTGCAAAAGACCTATACGGACGCGGTGCTCGCCGCCGGAGGCATCCCCGCAGTACTGCCGACAGTGCTGGACGCGCAGGACGCCGCCCTTGTGACGGCGAGGATGGACGGCATCATATTCAGCGGAGGCGAGGATGTCGCCCCGCGCCGCTACGGAGAGGAAGAGCTGCCACAGAACGGCAAGGTCTCGCCGGTGAGGGACAGCTGCGAAATGCTCTACCTGCAAGCTGCGCTGGATGCCGGACTGCATATCATGGGCATATGCCGAGGATGCCAGCTGATCAATGTGGCTCTCGGAGGGTCGCTGTACCAGGATATCCCGACACAGCGCCCGTCCGCAGTCATCCACAGGCAGACCCTGCCCGGATGGGAGCCTGTCCACAAGGTCGGCCTGGCCCCTGACGGGCTGCTGCGCGAGACCCTGCCGGACACGCAGGGCGACTCGGTATGGGTCAACTCATTCCACCATCAGGCGGTCAAGGCTCTCGCCCCGGGTCTGAAAGTCACAGCAACTGCGGAGGACGGCATCATAGAGGCCTATGAGAATGCCGACCGCAGCATCGTGGGAGTGCAGTTCCACCCCGAAAAATTCATAGCCCACGGGGACACCCTCTGGCTGCCGCTGATCCGCAGCTTTGTGGAGGGCTGCTCCGGGGCGGCGCATTGACTGCAAGATAATCGATCATGGAAAAGACCAGACTTGTTGCCGGCATTCGTTTCTGCGCGATAGCGGCTTGCTGCATGGCAGCGGCATACGGATGCCAAGGCTCGAAGGAGGAATCCCTCACCCTGCGCTATGACGCTCCGGCTGCGTATTTCGAGGAAAGCCTCGTGATAGGCAACGGCAATCTCGGAGCCGTCGTCTACGGCGGCGCTCAGAGCGACAAGATATCCCTCAATGACATCACGCTGTGGACAGGCGAGCCGGAGGGCTTCCCGTACACGCCTGACGCCTGCAAATACCTGCCTGAGGTGAGAGCCCTGCTGGACGCGGAGGATTATGCCGCCGCTCAAGAGGCCAACAAAAAGATAGAGGGGCACAACAGCCAGTACTACCAGCCTCTCGGGACGCTGTACATTGAGCGGAGCTCCCGTGACGGCATCCCGGCGGGCGGCGAAGTCATCACCGCCTACAGGCGCAGCCTGGACATCTCCAAGGCGGTGGCTGAGGACTCATTCCGCACCGCTGACGGGGCGTATGCCCGCGAATATTTTGCAAGTGCGCCCGACTCCGTCATCGTCATTCACATTGAGGCCGCGGGCGGGGAGCGCGTCAACACCACATTGAGATACGAATGCCCGCAGCCGCACGAGACCCGCGCCGCAGGGGATGAGCTGACGGTCAGCGGCTACACGGCCTACGGCTATGACGATGCCCTGGACGGCACTCAGGAGGCGTTCCGGTATGACCCTGGCAGGGGCATACATTTCCGCACAATAGTCAAAGCCATTCCCGCCGAAGGCTCTGTCACAGCCACAGACAGCACCCTGACCCTGTCCGGCTGCAAGAGCGCGACCCTGCTCGTGAGCAATGTCACCAGTTTCCGAGGGCCGCACGATGACCCCGTCAAGGACGGGCGCGACTACGTCTCCGATGTGCGCCGCCGCATAGACAACGCCGCCGCAAAGGGCTACAAAGCCCTCAAACGCGACCACATCAGGGACTATGCTTCCCTGTTCGGCAGGCTCAGCCTTGACCTGGGGCAGAGCGCCCCGTCTGCAAAGGCCCTGGCCACCGACAAGCAGCTGCTGCAATACGGCGATTCTGCCGCTGTCAACCCGGATCTGGAGGAGCTGTATTTCCAATACGGCAGGTACCTGCTCATCTCGTCCTCCCGCACGCCGGGAGTCCCGGCCAACCTCCAGGGCCTGTGGAACGAGAAAGTCGTCGCCCCGTGGCGCAGCAACTACACGATGAACATCAATCTCGAAGAGAATTACTGGCCGGCCGAGCCGGGCAACCTCGGGGAGACGCATTCTCCCCTGCTGGAGTTTGTGGAGAGGCTTGCCGTCAGCGGGAGGGTCTCGGCCAGCAACTACTACGGGGTGGGCGATGGCTGGAGCGCGGGGCACAACAGCGACATCTGGGCCATGACCAATCCGGTGCAGGGGCGGCCGAGATGGGCATGCTGGCCCATGGGCAGCGCGTGGCTCAGCACCCACATATGGGAGCATTACGCATTCTCCATGGACAAGGACTTCCTCGCGCAGGCATATCCCGTGCTCAAGGGAGCGGCCCAGTTCTGCCTGAGCTGGCTCATCGAGAAAGACGGCTGGCTGATGACTTCCCCGGCGACATCACCGGAGGCCGATTTCATCAACCCGCAAGGAACGGCCACCGCCACCCTCTACGGAGGCACGGCAGACCTCGCTTTCACGCGCGAATGCCTGATGGACACGCGGGCAGCGGCTGAAGTCCTCGGCGTGGACAGGGAGCTCTGCGCCAAGATAGACAGCACGCTCCCCCGCCTGCTCCCCTACCGCATCGGCAGCAGGGGCAATTTGCAGGAATGGTATCACGACTGGGAGGACGCTGACTGGCGTCACCGGCACCAGTCACACCTGTTCGGCCTGTACCCGGGACATCACATAACGCCGGACAAGACTCCCGAGCTTGCGGCCGCCTGCGCCCGCACCCTGGAGATCAAAGGCGACAAGACCACCGGATGGAGCACCGGATGGAGAATCAACTTGCAGGCCCGGCTGCGCGATGCCCAGAAGGCATATCACATGTACAGGATGCTGCTTACGTATGTCTCGCCTGACGAATACACTGGAAACGACGCCCGCCGGGGCGGGGGCACCTATCCCAACCTGCTGGACGCGCATTCGCCGTTCCAGATAGACGGAAATTTCGGAGGATGCGCCGGGGTGCTGGAAATGCTGGTGCAGTCCAGCCTGGAGGACGGTGTGACGCTGCTCCCTGCCCTGCCCAAGGAATGGAGCGCCGGCGGAAAGCTGCGCGGAGTCCGCGCACGTGGCGGATGGGAACTGGACTTCGAGTGGAAAGATGCCAAAGTGACCAATCTGACGGTAAAGTCACACCGTCCCGACACCGGGACGCTGCGCCTGCACATCGGCGAGGCCGTGCGCGAGCTGACGCTCTCCTCCGGGCAGGCCCGCCACGTGAGGCTGTAGCGGGTCGGGCAGGGGCAACGTTGCCTCTTAACTGGAAAAAGCGTATATTGCCTCAACTAATCTGAACAATCATGAATGACAAACGTATGCCGGCCATTTTCACCGGTCATGGAAGCCCGATGCTGGCCCTGGACAAAGATGCAATAACCGATACGCTTGGCGCGATCGGCAAGGAGGTGATCTCCAAGCACGGCAAGCCCAAGGCAATCCTGATGGTCTCGGCTCATTGGTACAAGGACCGCAACCTTGTCCAGA
>CAZKVW010000064.1:0-3305 GCA_964556285.1 uncultured Muribaculaceae bacterium | reverse complement strand
AAGGCAATCCTGATGGTCTCGGCTCATTGGTACAAGGACCGCAACCTTGTCCAGAGGACGGAGAATCCCGAGCAGATATACGACATGTACGGATTCCCGCAGGCCCTGTACGATGTGGTCTACAGCCCGAAAGGGTGTCTTGAGCTCAGCGACGCAGTGCTGGCGGTCAAAGGGCTGGGAGCGGAGGCGGACAACTCCTGGGGCATTGACCACGGGACTTGGACCCCCCTTGTCCACATGTTCCCGGATGCGGACATCCCTGTCGTGCAGCTGTCGGTCAACGGCGTCGCCGGGCCGGAGAGATGCTATGAATACGGGAGGATGCTCGCGCCCCTGAGGGAGCAGGGCTATATGCTGATGGGTTCCGGCAATGTGGTGCACAATCTCAGGGCAGTGAACTGGGAGAGCGCGGAAGGCAGCGCGGAGACGGTGGAGTTTAATGACTATATCACGGCAGCGGTGGAGCGCAGGGATGACAAGGCCGTCGTGGAGTACAAGTCGCACCGCTGCGCCAGGTATGCAGCCCCCACAGCAGACCATTTTCTCCCGATTCTGTATATGCTCGGCGCTTCGGATGGGGAGAAGCCGCTGGTATTCAACAACGTCTGCAACCTCGACGCCATTGCCATGACCGGCTACGCATTCGGCCTTTGAGACCCATTCCCCTTAAGTCTCTTTCGAAGCGGAGTGTCGTAGAAGCGCAGGGAGAGCCAGGCGAGAAGCAGGCTTGCGAGGACTAACATCGGGTGCAGGGGGATGGACAGGAATTCATAGCCCAAGCATCGCCTCGCAACCGGTCATCTGGCCTGAGGCAGTCCTCTTACCGCAGAGGGAGTCCACCCTGTCAAGAAACGGAGCACCTTGTCGCGGTCGTAGCTATCCCCGCTCTCAAGGAAGCTCGAGTCCTGGATATGCAGCACCTTGCCCTTGCTGTCAAGCACCACGAGCACCGGGAACCCGAACCTCGCCGGCTGTCCGAGCCGGGCCATCAGAGCCCGCGCAGCCCTGACCTGGGCCTCCCCGCCGGACTTGCGGGGATTGTAGTTGACATGGATATAGACATAGTTGTCCGCTATCTCCTTGCTTATCTCGGAGTCCCGGCTGACGAAGTCGGCAAGGCGCAGGCACCACGGGCACCAGTTGCCGCCCACTTGGCACAGCACATGACGGCCTGTAGCCTTTCCGTCCTTGAGGGCGGCATCTATCTGCGCCATCGGGTCAACGGTCTCGTCATACACCTTTGCCAGACCGCTCTGTGCGCTTGAGAGCAGCGTGGTGGCGAGGGCAAACGCCAGCGTCGCCAATGAGGCAGCAATCCTTGTCATATCACTTCTGTTTTTGCCAGATGTCGCGTGTGGGCGCGCGGACAGCTTGCAAATGTAGTTGTTTTTTTGCTAACTTTATAGGCGTGTCCGCCCAGAGACACGCGCACATAAGTATAACGTCCCGCGCACACGGGGCACAAATCGGTTCTTTATGGAAATCAACATCAAGTCGTTGAAGTTCGACGCCGACCAGAAGCTGATTGACTACGTCAACAAGAAAGTCTCCAAGCTCGCCAAGTTCCACGACGGCACAGACACGGCGGAAGTCACGCTCTCCCTCCTGCCGGAGCCGGACAACAAATGCGTCAAGCTCAAGATCCACACTCCCGGCGAGGACCATCTCATAGAGCGCAACGGACGCACATTTGAGGAGGCTGTCAACAGCTGCGTGGACTCGATGAGGGAGAAGCTCACCCGTTCCAAGGAAAGACGCCAGCAGGACTGACACGCCCCGTCCCATGACTGGTCATTTTCACGATACCATCTGCGCCCCGGCAACCGTACTCGGTACCGGGGCGATAAGCATAGTGCGCGTCAGCGGCAGCAAGGCTCTCGAAGCCGCAGACCGGGTGGTGAGGTTCAAGACGGGAGCCGCCTTGTCCTCGGAGGGCTACACACTCAAATACGGCACGGCGTACGACGGGGATGAGGTGCTGGATGACGTGATTGCGGCCATATACCGGGCTCCGCATTCTTACACGGGAGAGGATTCGGTGGAAATCAGCTGCCATGCCTCCGGATATGTCGGCAGCCGTTTGCTTGAGCTGCTTTGCGAGGCCGGGTGCCGACTGGCCGAGCCTGGCGAGTTTACCCGCAGGGCATTCGCCGCCGGCAAGATGGACCTCGCGCAGGCGGAGGCCGTCGCTGATGTCATTGCCGCCCGTTCACGAGCGTCCCTGCACGTGGCGATGACACAGCTGCGGGGCGGATACTCGCGCAGGTTGCAGGATTTGAGGGACGAGTTGCTGCAGATTGCCGCATTGATGGAGCTGGAGCTCGATTTCAGCGAGGAGGATGTGCAATTTGCCGACAGGCAGCAGCTGCGCAGGCTCACTGACGAGGCCTTGGCTCATATCCGCAGGCTCGCAGACTCGTTCCGTGAGGGCAATGCCATCAAGAACGGCATCCCGGTTGCCATTGTCGGGGCTGTCAATGTGGGCAAGAGCACACTGCTCAACACGCTGCTCGGGGAGGACAGAGCCATCGTGTCCGACATCGCGGGCACGACACGCGACACCATCGAGGAGACCATGACTATAGACGGCCTCACATACCGTTTCATCGACACGGCGGGCATACGCGGGACTGAAGACAGAGTAGAGAAGATAGGCGTGTCACGGGCGTACTCCAGCCTTGAGGCGGCAGATGTCGTGCTGGCGGTCATAGCTGCCAACATGACCCTTGAGGAGGCGCGGGAGAGCCTCGGCGAGATCCTGCCCCGGACGGACAGGGAAAGGCAGACGGTCATAGTGGTGCGGAGCAAGATTGACCTCTTTGACGCCATCCGCCCGGAGGAGTACCCGCCCAAGGACACGACTTACGGGGTACTCGACCTCAACTACCCCGCTTTCGGCACATACAAGCTGGATCCCGAGGCCCTGGCTAGGGAGCTTGGGGCCGGGGAGGTCATCGACATCTCCGCCAAGACAGGAGAGGGCATGGACAAGCTGCGCAAGAGGCTAGCCGACTCGCAGAGGGGGCGTTTCGGCAGCGGGAGCGAGACAGTTGTCACTAATGTGAGACATTACAACGCCCTGCGCCACGCCGGCGAGTCACTCGCCGCAGTCCGTTCCGGACTGGAGGGCGGTGTCCCCACCGACCTCGTGGCGCAGGACCTCCGCGAAGCGCTCCACCACCTCGGCTCCATAACCGGCGAAGTCACCACCGACGAGATCCTCGGAGAAATTTTCTCCCGCTTCTGCGTGGGAAAATAAGCCGCCTCGGAGCCTCTCAGCTTCAGTTTTCCAGGTGCGCCAGAGA
>CAZKVW010000063.1:0-11248 GCA_964556285.1 uncultured Muribaculaceae bacterium | reverse complement strand
CGGCGATGTCGATGTGGGCGGCGAAGTCTTCGGGACGAGCGTTGCGCTGGAGGATGTCGGGCACTGTGACATTGAGGCCGGGGATGGCGGAAAGCTTGCGCTGCCATTCCGAGAAGCCGTCCACGTCGGGAAAGGCGGTGGAAAGGAATATAGGCATCATCGGAGAGGCTGTTGGACGGATTTCAAAGGGAAAAAATCTGCCCCTTCTGAAAGAAGAGGCAGACAAGCTTATGAATTCCGAATCGTAGAGAGACGGGCTGGCGAACAGGCCTTGTTATTCCAGCCGGCGGGCGCCGTCGGAAATCACCACGCCATAGACCTTGGGCTCGTGCCCGAACTTCGCTTTGAACTGCTCCCGCGCAGCCGCCACGAAAGGCTCGCGCAGCTCGTCCCTGACGAGGTTGATGGTGCAGCCGCCGAAGCCTCCGCCCATCACGCGCGACCCGGTCACACCCTGCTTGCGTGCAATGCCGTTGAGGAAATCCAGCTCTTCGCAGCTCACCTCGTACAGGTGGCTCAAGCCGAAATGTGTCTGGTACATCATCTCCCCGACAGTCACATAATCTCCCCTCTCAAGGGCGTCGCAGACATCCAGCACGCGCTGCATCTCCCCTATCACATACTCCGCCCTCATAAAGTCCTCCTCGCTGATCTTGTCCCGCACTTCTTCGAGCCAGATGCGCTTGGCGTCGCTGAGGAACTCGACCTCCGGATGCAGCTCCCTGATGGCTGTGGCGGCGTTTTCGCAGCTGCGGCGGCGGTCGTTGTAGGCCGATGAGGCCAGCTCATGCTTGACGCAGGAGTCAATCAGCACCAGCTTGTATCCTTCGGGCTTGAACGGGAAATACTTGTATTCGAGGGTCTTGCAGTTGAGGCGGATGAGGCTGCCGGCCTTGCCGAAGCAGGAGGCGAACTGGTCCATGATGCCGCAATTGACACCGCAGTAATTGTGTTCCGTGCTCTGTCCTATCTTGGCCAGCTCAAAGAGGTCAATGCCGTTGTGGAAAAGGTCGTTGACGGCAAATGCGAATGTGCTCTCAAGGGCCGCCGAGCTGGATAGCCCGGCGCCCAGCGGCACGTTGCCCGCAAACACCGTGTCAAACCCCTCCACCTTGCCGCCCCTCTTGATGGTCTCGCGGCACACGCCAAAGATGTAACGCGCCCACGGCTGCTCCGGCTTGTCCTCCTCACGCAGCCCGAACTCGGCGCTCTCGTTGTAGTCCACGGACCAGGCCCTGACCTTGTCCGTGCCGTTGGGTCGGATCTGCGCCAGAATGCCTTTGTCAATGGCTCCAGGGAACACGAAGCCGCCGTTGTAGTCGGTGTGCTCGCCGATGAGGTTGATGCGCCCTGGGGAGGTGTAGAATGTCCCCGCCCCGCCGAACAGCTGCCCGAATTTTGCGGCGATGGTCTCTTTCATTGTCATATAAATAGATTGGTTTTAGTTGCTTTGCTTCTAGGTTATATCTCTCAGATTCTTCACTTCGAGATTCTTCACTTCGAGATTCTTCACTTCGAGATTCTTCACTTCGTTCAGAATGACAAGTCCTGTTGTCTTGAGGTCTCGACAACCCTCCTCTCTGTCATTCTGAGGCCGCAGGCCGAAGAATCTGCTATATCGAGAACGAGCTGAATCCGCCGTCCACCGCGAGCACGGTGCCAGTGACACCCTTTGACGCGTCCGAGGCCAGATAATGCAGCGCCCCCACCAGCTCGTCAGGTTCCAGGAACCGGCCGAACGGCGTGTGCCCCAATATTTTGTGTGAACGGTCAGTGAGGCTGCCGTCGGGATTGGTCAGCAGGGAACGGTTCTGGTTGGTCAGCAGGAATCCTGGAGCTATTGCGTTGACCCTGAGGCCGTCGCCAAACTTTAGCGCCAGCTCTCCGGCCAGCCACTGCGTCCAGCTTGCCAGGGCGGACTTGGCCATGCCGTACCCGCACACCCTTGTCAGCGGGCGGAACGATGACATGGAGCAGAAATTGACGATAGAGCCTTTCCCCGCCTCCACCATGGGCTTGACGAACACCTTTGTCGGGATGATAGCTCCCATGATGTTGAGCTCAAACACCTTGCGCGTGGCCTCCAAGTCCATGTCGAAGATGGTTTGGTCGGGGGAGATGTTGGCGCCGCCCATGTTGCCGCCCACGCCGTTGAGCAGGATGTCCACTCTGCCGTATGCAGCGAGCACATCCTCGAGGTTGCGAGCCAGAGAGGCCTCGTCCAGCACATTTGTCGGGAGGAACATGGCCTCGCCGCCTTTCGCCTTGATGTCCGCCACGATGGCTTCGCTCTTGTCTCGGGAACTCTCACGCCCGAGGAGCACAACCTTGCTGCCCTGCGAGGCAAAATACCTGACGGTCTCGGAGCCGATGACCCCGCTCGCGCCTGTCATCACTGTCACTCTGCCGCTGATGTCAAAGATATTGTCCATTGGTTATCACAATTATGTCCCGTAAAGTTACGCAATTTTATTATTTTTGGCCTCATCATGCGCAACATCCTGTTGATGGCAGTTTTGCTGCTCAGTTGCACCGTCTTGCGGGCGCAGACGGTGCCGGATACCACTGCATTTGTAACGGACAACCCCCACGTCGTCACCACCGAGAGGATGAACAAGGGGCTTGTGACTAACGGCCTCGGTGCTCTGTCCGGGCAGGCCGCCGGTGTGGTGGTGACTGGGGCCAACCAGTCCGCCATGCTCAGCGCGGTGCGCGTCCGCGGCACCACCTCCATCACCGGCGGCAACGACCCCTTGGTCATCATTGACGGCGTGATGTCCGACCTCTCCACCCTCGGCACTCTCTACCCCGGCGACATTGAGAGTTTCACCATCCTCAAGGACGCCTCCGAGACGGCTCAGTACGGCTCCCGAGGCGCGTCAGGCGTCATTCAGGTTTCCACGTGGCGCGGGCGCGGAGGGGCATTCAGCATCAGTTATGACGGCACGGCGGGGGTTGAAGCCGTCAGCAAGAATCTCCACATGCTCTCCGCAAGCGGGTTCCGCGCATGGAACGACGCCCATGGCTATGCCTACGAAGACCATGGCTTTGACTCCGACATGCCGTCCTCCATCCTGCGCATGGGTCGAGTGCAGGATCACCATATCGCATTCGGCGGCGGCACGGACGACAGCCATTACCGCGCGTCCATAGGCATTCTTGACCGGGAGACCGTCGTGAGGACACAGGGGCTGGGCAACTACAGCGTCAAGCTGGACATCAGCCAGCGGGCGTTTGACATCATGCAGGTGGATCTCGGCGTGTTCGGGTCTTTGCAAAAGTCGCGCGACCTGCACGACATGCAGCACCTGTTCTACTCCAGCGCGGCATTCAACCCGACATTCCGCGACAGCGCCGAGCCTGACGGCAGCTATGAGCAGATACCGGCGGCCAGCCAGATCAATCACCCGGCCTCCCTGCTTGAGAAAGAGTACAGCACCGATGTGGCGCATTTCAATGCGCACCTGCTGGCCTCTGCAGACCCCGCGCCGCACGTCAGTGTGACCGGATTCGGCTCGTACAGCTACAACTATACTGACGGGCGGCATTTCTTCCCCACCATCATCTGGTCGGGAGGCGAGGCTTACCGGGCTGCGGACACTTCACAGGATTTCCTCGGCAACCTGACCATAGGGTACGGCCGCACTTTTGGCGGCCATGCCGTGGACTTCAAGCTGATGGGAGAGGCGCAGAAGACGGTGTACTCGGGGTTTCACACGACAACCACCGGATTCGCCACCAACGTGTTCGGCTCGGACGCCATTCAGGCGGGGTCTGACCGCCCCTGGGACGGCACAGGCTCGGACTGGTCAGAGGTGCGCATGATGTCCGCTCTCATGTCTGCGGGATGGTCTTGGCGGGACAGGCTCTCGATGTCGGCTACCCTGCGGGCGGACGCATCTTCGCTGTTTGGCAAGAACCACAGGTGGGGATTCTTCCCGGCGGTGTCCGGTTCGTGGACGGTCTCCGAAGAGCCGTTTCTGCGGGACTTGGAATGGCTGTCTGAGCTCAAGTTCAGCGCGGGCTACGGCCTCTCCGGCAACCAGGGCGCGTTGGAGGCCTACAATTCGCTGCAGCTCATCGCCCCAAGCGGGACTGTGGGCTATGACGGCACTGTGGCCACCACATTCGGAGTGCTGCGCAATGCCAACCCCGACCTCCGCTGGGAAGTCCGTTCCACGGCGAATGTGGGGATGGAGTCCGCATTCGCGCAGAGGCGCGTGGTGCTGACGGCGGAGTACTATTATTCCCTGACCCGGGACATGCTGTACCAGTACCAGGTCAGCGTGCCTCCATTCGCCTACAACACCCTGATGGCCAACCTCGGCCGGATGTCCAACAGCGGTCTGGAGATGGGGTTGGGAGTCGCCGCCATCCAGCAGCGGGACATGCAGCTCAATGTCAACATGAATCTCTCCCTCCAGCGCAACAAGCTCATTTCCCTGTCCGGCTGGTGGAGAGGGCAGTATCTCGAAGCCCCCGAGATACAGAGCATTGGGTCAATGAACGGGGCCGGATTCCACGGAGGGCACAACGATGTGGTCTATCAGATAGTCGGGCAGCCGCTCGGGGTGTTCTATCTCCCGCATTGCACGGGGCTTGCTCTCGGGGAGGACGGCACATACAGCTATGAGACTGACGGGGTGAGCCGGGTCTGCGGCCAGGCCTCGCCCAAGGCAATTCTCGGGTCAAATGTCAGTATCCGCTGGAGGGCGTTTGACGTCTCCGTGCAGGTAAACGGGGCGTTCGGCCACAAGATATTCAACGGCACTTCGCTGACCTATATGAATATGGGCTCGATGCCCTATTACAATGTGCTCGCCAAGGCTCCCAAGAGCAACATCAGCGACCAGACGGTCACAGACTGGTGGCTGGAAAGCGGCGACTATGTCAATGTCGATTACATCACCGTCGGCTGGAATGTGCCCACGCTGGGGGCGCTGCGAGGCCTGCGCCTCTCCTTGTCGGTCAACAACCTGCTGACCGTCACCGGATACAGCGGCCTCACGCCGATGATCAACAGCTCGGTGGCAGGGAGCACATTCGGGCTGGACGACAAGATATCCTACCCTGTGTACCGTTCGTATACGGCGGCAGTGAGCATTCAGTTTTGAGGGAGGGGATGATGGCTATGACAAATGCATTTAAAATGGTTTTTCGGGCTGATGGAGAGGGCGTTCCAGCATCATGTGGCGGTGTGAGGACGCTTGGGATTGCCGTCCTGTGCCTGGCGCTGGCTGGATGCTCGTTCCTCGATGAAAGTCCCCGTGACCAGAAGACCCGCGAAGAGGTGGTAACATCCGAGGCCACGCTGTATCTCAATACGCTTGGCAACCTGTACAGACTCATCGGAGGCAACGAGACTAGCCAGGGGCTGGCAGGGACATATCGCGGCGTGTACGACCTCAACACATTCACCACAGACGAGGCCATCCTCCCGACAAGGGGAGGGGACTGGTACGACGGCGGCTTGTGGCAGAGGCTCTACCTGCACACTTGGGAAGTGGGCGACGGCCCCATCAAGGACACCTGGAACTACCTGTACAAGGTCGTGGTGCTGTCCAATCAGGCAATCGCCGACTTGGAAGACCGCCCCGAATGGCGGCAGGAGGCCCGGGCGGTGCGGGCGTTGTACTACTGCTATCTGCTGGACATGTACGGGCGCGTGCCCATCGTCACCTCCCCCACGCTGGCTCTCTCCGAGGTGGAGCAGTCCTCCCGGGCGGAGATGTTCCAGTTCGTGGCTTCGGAGCTGGAGGAAGTGGCGCCCGACTTGCCGCTGGAGCGGAGCAACGCCCTCGGCTCGTATTACGGCAGGGTCACCCGCCCGGTGGCGTGGTTTCTCATGGAGAAGCTCTGGCTCAACGCCCCGGTGTATGCCGGAGTGGAGGATTATCAGAGAGTCATGGATTTGTGCGACTCGCTCACTCTCGCGGGGTACAGGCTGGAGGACGACTACGCGTACAATTTCTCGGTGCACAACGAGGACTCAGAGGAGAACATCTTTACCATCCCGATGGACAAGCACCTGTACAGCGCACAGAACCAGTATCTCTTCCGCTCGCGGCACTACGACCACGCGGCGGCTATCGGATTTACGGGGGAGAATGGCTCGTCGGCCACTCTTGAGGTGCTGGAGGCGGCCGGATTCGGCGGTGACAGCCAGGACCCGCGCTTTGACATTAATTATTGGGGAGGAGTCCCGACTGACTTGGACGGCAATCCCATTGCAATAGAATACAAGCCATGGTCTGTGGCTCTCGACCTGACCGGCAGCGAGGATGAGAAGCTCGCCGGAGCGCGGATGCGCAAATACGAGATAGACCCTCATGCCATGAAGGACGGCAAGCTGATGGACAACGACTGGGTGCTGTTCCGTTATGCTGACGCTCTGCTGATGAAGGCCGAGGCCTTGCTGCGGACTGGCGAGAATCCGGCCGCCCTTGAGATTGTCAATCAAGTGCGTCTCAGGGCTGGCGCGGCGGCGTTGGAGTCCATAGACTTGGACACATTGCTGGAGGAACGGATGCGCGAGCTTGCATGGGAGGGTCTGCGGCGGCAAGACCTCGTCCGCTTCGGCCGTTTCGGAGGGGCTTGGTCATTCCGCGAGCCTCTGGACGGGGAGGAGAGCGGATATACGGATGTCTTTCCCATCCCCGCTGATGTGCTCACGCTCAATCCATTGCTGACGCAGAACGACGGTTATTAGCAGCGGGGGCGAGAACCTCAGACGATATAGATCAGCTCTGCAGGGCCTGTGAGCCAGACATCCTCCGCAATGGCCTTGCGGCTGCTCTCCGTGGGGGCAGATTCGCTGACGGACTGTCCGGGAGCCGGAGCAAAGGCCGCCCGGAAATCAACAGACAGCATTCCCCCGCGCGTCTTGACGCCGTAATTGATGACGCCATCCCGCTCTTGCCCGGGGCTGACGCCCTGCCTGTACGCTGCAATCGCGCTCGCGACCGCCCCTGTACCGCATGCGAAAGTCTCCCCCTCCACCCCTTTCTCAAACGTCCGCAGCTTGATGCCGCCCTCGTTCGGGCATACAAAATTGACATTCGTCCCGACAGGGGCAAATTCGGGGCAATGCCGGATGACCGCCCCAGCCTTTTCCACGGCAATATCGTCCACCTCATCGTCAAACACCACAAAATGCCGTGTGCCCGTATCCAGGAAATACCCGTCCACAGGGGCGTTGCTCAATTCGCTGTAATAACGCATCTCGTCCACATCCCGCATCTTGAGTCTGACGGTCTTGGTTCTGCCCTGACGGGCCAGTATCTGTGCGATGTGCACTCCGTCCGGGGCCTCGAACACATAGCTCTCCCCGTTGGCGGGCTTGATGCCCAAGTCATCGGCAAATGCCGCTATGCATCGGCCTCCGTTCCCGCACATCATGCCGCCGGAGCCGTCGGAGTTGTAGAACTCCATTGCGAAGTCATACTCCTGCGACGGCTTGAGGATCATGAATCCGTCCGTGGTGAATTCCGTGCAGACCATGTCCACCATTCCCGCCATATCTCCAATCTCGGGCATGCCCTCCCTGCCGTCCACGATGGTGAACGTGTTGCCTGCTCCGCTGTATTTGTAATATGCCATGTTATTTGCTAATTGTTTTGTTACACGGATTAAATGGGTCTTTCCGGATGCTAACTGTTTTGTTGCTTGATTTCAGGATGAGTCCGCCTGATCTCCTCGGCGCAGACCTCGGAGAGGATTTTGACGCCCGCTTCCATCCTGTCTTCAGCGACAAAAGAGAAGTTGAGCCGCATAGTGTTGCGGTGGGAGCCGTCGATGTAGAAGAACGACCCGGCCACATACGCCACCCCGGCCGCGAGAGCCCTGTCGTACATGGCTACGGTGTCACACCCCTCAGGCAGGGTGAGAAAGAGGAACAGCCCGCCCTCTGGCCGTGTCCAGCTGACCCCGTCCGGCATGTGCCTCTCCAGCAGGGAAAGCATCAGGTCACGCTTGCGGCGGTACAGCTCTATGGTCTTCGGCAGGTTGGCGTCCAGCCCGCCGCCGTCCCCGTCTTTTTGAGAGGCCCCGCCCGTCTGGCCTTTACCCGCATTCCCGCAGCTGGAGCCGCCCGACAGGTATTCCGCAGCGATATACTGGTCGAATATCGGCGGGCACAGGTCGAGTGACTGCTTGCAGACATATATCTGGTCCAGTATCTCCTCCGGGCCGAACATCCATCCGAGCCGGAATCCCGGGGCGAACACCTTGGAGAACGAGCCGAGGTGGACAGTCCGCTCGGGCGCGATAGACCATATTTCCGGCACGTCCTCGCCCTCGTACCGCAGCTCCCTGTAAGGGCTGTCCTCCACGATGAGGAAATTGTGCTTCCGGGCCAGCGCCACCAGCTCCTGCCGCTGCTCCAGAGTCATCGTCTCCCCGCTCGGGTTCTGGAAGTCCGGTATTACGTAGGCCATCTTGGCTCTGTCCAGCTGTTCGTCGGATGCCGTTGCAATATTCACTATATCAGCACGGTAGGATCTGAATGACTGTATCGCGCCCAGATAGGTCGGGGCGCTGGTGAGCACGATGTCCCCGGGATTGACAAACACCCTCGTGCACACATCGATGCCTTGCTGCGAAGAAGTCGTAATCTGGATATTGGATACGGGTGTCCCATATCTGCGTGAGAGGGCTTCCCGCAGCTCGGTCACACCCTGCGTCGCCCCGTATTGCAGGGTCTTTGCCCCATATTTGGCGATCACGAGGTTGGCCAGACGCCCCACCTCCTCCAGCGGGAATGTCGCCGCGTCCGGGTAGCCTCCGGCAAATGAGTATATGGCATTCAAATCCACCCGTTTGAAAATCTCCCTCACGGGAGACCTCATAAACGAATGCACGTCATCCGCAAAAAACTCCTTGTAATCCGTCACTTCCTGATGATATGCGCTCCCAACGCGTTGAGGCGGGTGTCGATATCCTCATACCCCCTGTCTATCTGCTCTATGTTGTCAATCTCCGAAGTGCCGTTGGCGGACATGGCGGCAAGCAGCATGGCTATGCCGGCCCTGATGTCCGGCGAGGTCATGCGCCCCGCTCTCAGGCTCATCCTGTGGTCGTGCCCTATGACCACGGCGCGGTGCGGGTCGCAGAGGATGATCTGGGCTCCCATGTCGATGAGCTTGTCCACAAAGAACAGCCTGCTCTCAAACATCTTCTGGTGGATGAGCACGCTGCCCTTGCACTGGGTGGCGACGACCAGCATGACACTGAGCAGGTCAGGAGTGAGCCCGGGCCACGGAGCGTCCGCGAGCGTCATTATAGATCCGTCTATAAATGACTCTATCTCATAGCTGTCCTGCTCCGGGACGAATATGTCATCCCCCCTCTGCTCCAGCTTGACCCCGAGCCTGCGGAAGCTGTCCGGTATGATGCCGAGGTCGCCCCAAGACACGTCCTTGATGGTGATGGAGCTGCGGCATATCGCCGCCATGCCGACAAATGACCCCACCTCTATCATGTCCGGGAGGATGCGGTGTCTCGCCCCGGCGAGCGAGCCTACTCCCTTGACGGTAAGCAGATTGGAGCCAATGCCCTCAATGTGGGCGCCCATCGCTGTGAGCATGCGGCACAACTGCTGGATGTACGGCTCGCATGCCGCGTTGTATATGGTGGTGACCCCGGACGCGAGCGAGGCGGCCATCACGATGTTGGCGGTACCCGTCACCGAGGCCTCGTCCAGCAGCATGTACGCTCCCGTCAGGCCGTGCGGCGCTTCCAGCAGGTAAGCGTGGCGGCTGTGGTCGTAGGATGCTGTCGCGCCCAGCTTGCACAGCCCGTCGATATGGGTGTCCACCCTCCTGCGCCCTATCTTGTCGCCTCCGGGCTTGGGGAAATATGCCCTCCCGAAGCGGGCGAGCAGAGGCCCTACGACCAGCACCGACCCGCGCAGGGCGGCGCATTTCGCGACAAATCCGCTGCTGGACACATAGTCCGGATCCACGCCGGCGGCGTTGAATGTGTAGCTGCCCTTGGCGTTCCTGATTACCACCACCCCCATGTCCCGCAGCAGGGACAGCATGTTGTGCACGTCCAATATCTCCGGGACATTGTCTATGGTCACGCTGTCATCGGTAAGCAGCACTGCGCTGATGACTTCCAGAGCCTCGTTCTTGGCTCCTTGCGGCACGATGACTCCCGACAGCCGTCGTCCGCCCTCTATGACGAATGTGCTCATGCTATACCGTCTCCACCTCCATTGAGAGGCGAATGCCGTATTTGGCATACACCCCGTCAGTTATGCGTCCCGCGAGAGTCAGGATGTCCTCGGCTCTGGCATCCCCGCTGCGGTTGACAATCACAAGCGGCTGCTTGTCGTAGACAGCCGCTCCGCCCTCCTCCGCGCCTTTGTACCCGCAGTTGTCTATCAGCCACGCCGCCGGGATTTTGACCATGCCGCCAGCCACGTCGTAATGCGGCGGGACTCCCGCGCCCTCCGCCTGCGCCGTCCGGCATATCCGCTCAAACGCGTCCGCAGACACGACGGGATTGGTAAAGAAACTGCCCGCGCTCCCAAGCTCATCCGGGTCGGGGAGCTTGGATGCCCGTATCTCCAGCACCGCCTTGCGTATCTGCTCCAATGTGGGGGCGGAGCCGGGCTGGAACTTTGCGGCGAGTCCGCCGTGTCCGGTCTTGGGGTCGTACACCTTGCCGAGCTGGAAGAGCACGGAGAGCACTATGTACCTGTCTTTGGCAGGGGCGTGCTTGAATATGGAATCCCTGTAGCCGTAGCCGCATTGGGAGGCGGTCAGGACTTCCGTCCGCCGGTCAATGATGTTGTAACATTTGACGCACGAGACCACATCCTTGATCTCCACGCCGTAAGCTCCCACGTTCTGCACTGCCGCCGCTCCGACTTCCCCGGGAATGCCGGACAGATTTTCGATGCCCCACAGGCCGTTGTCGCATGCCCACGAGCAGAAGTCATCGAGCACGACCCCAGCTCCCACCTCCACTTGCAGACTGTCCTCCACGGAGGATTCGATGCTGAACTGTTTGACGGCCGAATGCAGCACCGTGCCGGGGAAATCCCTTGTGAACAGCAGGTTGGAGCCGCCGCCGATATTGAGGACCGGTTGCGGGAGACTGCCGAAGTCAATCTCTTCCAAGTCCCTCGAAGAGTCGTACTCGATGTAACACGCGCACCGGACTCTCATGCGGAACGTGTTGTGCCGCGACAGGTCGTAGTCGTCAAATCTCCTCAACATTGTGTATTGATTATCCCCGAAAA
>CAZKVW010000062.1:0-11807 GCA_964556285.1 uncultured Muribaculaceae bacterium | reverse complement strand
CTGTCATGTCCGAGGGCAGGGGAGTCCCGGGAGTGGCCGTCTCGGACGGGGTGTCAATCGTGCTGACGGATGCTCGGGGGCGTTATTCCCTTGATGCCGCGAGCGAAAGCCGTCTCGTGTTTATCTCCACCCCCTCGGGATACCTGTCCTCGACCATGGGCGGGGGAGAGGATTGTTTCTGGCGGAGGCTGGACGGGGAGTCGCATGACTTCAAGCTCCGGCGCAACCCGCAGGACGACACCCGCCACAGCATTGTCGTGTTTGCCGACCCCCAGGTCAGCGATGCCGACGAGTTCCCGCAACTGCGCGAGAATGTCAAGACAATCACCTCCATGGTGCGGGAGCTTAGATCCGGCTATGTGTTCGGCATCTGTCTTGGCGACATCGTGGGGTGGAACCACGCCCTCTACCCGGAGTACAACGGCATCATGGAGGAGACGGGGCTGGAGTTCCGCAATGTCATCGGCAACCACGACATGACCAACTACGGACGTTCTTTTGAGGGCTCGACCGTGGATTATGAGCGGACGTTCGGCCCCACATACTATTCCTACAATGTCGGCAAGGTGCATCATATAGTGCTCAACGACAACTTCTTCGTCGGCAAGGACTGGTACTATATAGGCTATCTCCCCGAGGAGCAGCTGCGTTGGATGGAGCAGGACCTCTCTTATGTGGACAAGGATGCCAGGGTGGTGGTGTCCATGCACATCCCCACCACCCTGCGCGAGTGGGACAGGACGGGCTACAACTTCGACTATTCCAAGATAGCCGACATCCTGTGCAACAAGCAGGCTGTCTATGACATCCTTGAGCCGTATGATGCCCTGATACTTTCCGGGCACATCCATACCGGGAATAACGAGGTCATAGGCGACCGCCTGATGGAGCACAATGTCACCTCGCTCGGCGGGGCGTGGTGGTGCGGGCCTGTCTGTGTGGACGGCTCTCCTGCTGGATTCAAGATATACACTTTCGACGGCACGGACGTGAGCTGGCGCTTCGTCGCTTGCGGGGAGGAGTCCCAGATGAAGATATATGCGGATGACCCGGGCTATCCGGGGCAGGTCATTGCAAATGTGTTTGACTATGACCCCGCGTGGCGGGTGGAGTGTTTCGTGGACGGGGCCAAGCTCTGCGACATGGAACGCTTCGAGGGCAGAGACCCGCTCGCAATGGAACTCTACAAGGATCCATCCTCGCTCAAGCGTTCGTGGGTGTGCGCCGTGCCGACTCAGAACCTGTTCCGGGCCGAGCTCCCGGCCTCGGCCCAAAGGGTTGAAGTGCGTGTCACCGGCCGTTTCGGGCAAGTGTGGTCACAAATCCTCCAGAAGCCCTGGCACTGAACCGTAATTCGCTGCGGCCTGCATGCCTTGAGACTGTTGCCGTCCCGTCGTGTGCCCGCTTAACGCAGGGGTTTTTCCTCCATTTTCCATCCGGTGATGGTGGATATGTAGGGGATGATGGCGGAGGCCACTTTCTTGTGCCCGCTGTAGTTGGGGTGCGAGCTGGCGCCGAGGTCTCCGCTTTTGTCGTATATGTCCTTTTGCAGGGTGAGGGTGTGTACCCGTGCGTCCCCGCTGCGCCTGCATGCCTCCTGCACGTATTCTCCGAGGGCGGGACTGACTTTGGACGCGACGCACAGTATGGGAGTCCCCTCGCCGTAGCGCGAGCGTATCTGGCTGATGAGGCGGATGTATTCCCTGCAAAAAGTCCCCATGGACGGCTGCATTCCTGTAGAGAAGTCATTGGTGCCCAGATAGATGACCACGATGTCCGGAATTGTGGACGGAGCCTCTGCTGCGGGAGTCTCCCTCTCGTCGAATGCCCGTCCGTACTTGTCGGTGACGGTGTGGCCGGCGACGCCCTTGCCGTAGTCGTTGTAGTTGCGCACGACACCTCTGCCCGAATGGCTGATGAGGCAGAAATCCGCATCGAAATACCGTGCCGTGATGGCGGCGTAAGTCAGGTTGCAGTTCTCTGTCTCGGGCTTGAACGGGTCACTTGCCGACGCGCTCTCCGTGCCGTAGCCGCAGGTGTAGGAATCTCCCACATATTCGATGAGCCTTTCCTTTGGCGGGGCCGCCTGCCTCAGCTTCCCGTCTGTCGTGAACGAATGGAATGTGGTCAGGCCCTGTTCCCCTTCGGTGCGTTTCATCAGGAGGATCTCATGCGTCCCCTTGGAGAGCTTGTCCGCGAGCACGATGCTCGTGTCCTTGCCGGCAGTCCTGATGACCATGTCGGGGGTGCTACCGGACTCCTTGTCTATCCATACATTGTAGTAGTTCGCCCCGCTGTCGGAGCAGCGCAGGCTCATCTGCGTCCCCTCGAAGCGGATGCGGCACTGGACGCCAGACCAGTCGAATGACACGCTGCCGTCGTGCCTCAGTGTCCGTCCTATATATGTAATTCTGGGGTCTTCCGCATCTGTCTCCACGAGTGTCCTCCTGCCTGGCGTGGCCGCTTGCGCGGCAGCGCATCCTGCAATTGCGGCGAGGAAGAGAGCCAATAAATTCCTTGTTGTCATCAAAACCGTGTATTTTTGTCAAAAATACGCAAAAATCCCATCATTTTTCTATAAATATTTTTTAAATTTGGCAATCATTCCAATTTTTGTGGATTAATGCACTATGACAGATTTTAAGCAACTTGCCGCCCGCTACGAGAGGGAACTGCGGGACAACTGCCTCCCGTTCTGGCTTGAACACTCGCAGGACAGGGAATTCGGAGGATATTTCAGCTGCCTGGACAGGGACGGCAGCGTCTATGACACCGACAAGTTCATCTGGCTGCAAGGGCGTGAGGTGTGGATGTTCGCCATGTTGTACAACAATGTGGAGCGCAACCCCGAATGGCTCGCCTGTGCCGTGCAGGGCGCTGAGTTCTTGAGGAAATACGGGCACGACGGCAACTATGACTTCTATTTTTCGCTCACCCGCGAGGGCAAGCCGCTGGTGCAGCCCTACAACATATTCTCCAACACGTTTGCATGCATGGCGTTCGCGCAGCTCGCCAAGGCCACCGGGAGCCGGGAGTACGCGGACATAGCCCGCAAGGTGTTCGCCCGCATACTCGACAGGCGTTCCAATCCCAAGGGGCGGTGGAGCAAGGCATATCCGGGGACGCGTCCGATGAAGGATTTCGCCCTCCCCATGATTATATGCAACATGGCTCTCGAAGTGGAGGATATGCTTGACGACAAGAGTTTGCTCGACAGGACGGTGGATGAGTGCCTGCATGAGGTGCTGGACGTGTTCTACCAGCCGGATCTGGGCTGCATGCTGGAGAATGTCTCCTCTGTGGACGGGAGCCCGCTGGACTGCTTCGAGGGGCGGGAGATCAATCCCGGGCACGACCTTGAGTCGCTGTGGTTCATGATGAACCTCGGAGTGCGCCGGGGGGACGACGCCCTCGTGCGCAAATGCGTGGACATAGCCTTGAGCGTGATAGACAGGGGTTGGGACAAGGAGTACGGCGGGATATTCTATTTCCTGGACGCCAAGGGAGCCCCGCAGCAGAAGCTCGAATGGGACCAGAAGCTCTGGTGGGTGCATATAGAGTCGGCGATAGCCATGCTCAAAGGCTACCGCCTGACGCGTGACGCCCGTTGCCTGGAATGGTTCGAGAGGCTTGACAGCTATATGTGGGAGCATTTCAAGGACAAGGAATACCCCGAATGGTACGGCTATCTGAACCGCCGGGGCGAGGTGCTCCTCTCGCTCAAGGGAGGCAAATGGAAGGGCTGCTTCCATGTCCCGAGAGGGCTCTACCAGATTTGGCAGATCGCCCGGGAATGCGCCGCGATGCAGAAATGACGGCATCTGATTGTGCACTGACGACAATTTTCACCGCAGCGGGAACGCCAGCGGACAAATCCTACATACAATGACTGACAGAAGAGATTTTCTCAAAAAAATGGCCGTGGCGGCCTCTGCCGCTGCGGTGTCGCCGGCCTTGGCGCGCGCGTCCCAGGGCGGCCCTGCCGCTGCCCGAGGCGAGGATTCCGCATCCGGGCTCATAGTGCCCCGTGGGGCGGGCCTGAAGATTACTGGCACGTTCCTCGATGAGATTTCCCATGACATTCCGCACCAGAACTGGGGAGAGAAAGAGTGGGACCGGGACTTCAAGTACATGAAGTCCATCGGTATCGACACGGTCATCCTGATTCGCTCCGGATACCGCAAGTTCATCACTTACCCCTCCCCGTACCTGCTCAAAAAGGGCTGCTACATGCCCTCGGTGGATCTCGTGGACATGTACCTGCGGCTGGCGCGGAAGTATGGCATGAAGTTCTGGTTCGGCCTGTATGACTCGGGCAACTGGCACACGGGCGACTTCTCAAGCGAGACAGAGGACAACAAGCATGTGATAGACGAGGTCTGGAACATGTACGGGAGCAAATACAGCAGTTTCGGAGGATGGTACATCAGCACGGAGATCAGCCGCAGGACCAAGGGAGCTGTCGAGGCGTTCCATACGATGGGGAAGCAGTGCAAGGATGTCTCCGGCGGGCTGCCCACATTCATCTCCCCCTGGATAGACGGCAAGAAAGCCGTAATGTCCAGTTCCGGCCAGCTGTCACGCGCGGATGCCGTGTCGGTGCAGGAGCATGAGCGCGAGTGGGACGAGATATTCGCGGGCATACACGATGTCGTGGACGCTGTCGCGTTCCAGGACGGGCATATCGACTATGACGAGCTGGACGCTTTCTTCACGGTCAACAAGAGGCTTGCCGACAAATACGGGATGCAGTGCTGGACCAATGCCGAGACCTTTGACAGGGACATGCCGATCAAGTTCCTGCCGATCAAGTTCGACAAGCTGCGCCTCAAACTGGAGGCGGCTGCGAGATGCGGCTATGACAAGGCGATCACGTTCGAGTTCTCGCATTTCATGTCCCCGCAGTCGGCATATCTGCAGGCGGGGCATTTGTATGACCGTTACAGGGAATATTTCTACATATAATCGCAGGCATGTCTCACACTGACAACTCCGGGATAAATCTGCCCTATTTGCTGTTCCTGGCCATGGTGGCCGCCCTTGGCGGCATCCTCTTCGGTTATGACACTGCGGTCATTTCCGGCACTACAGAGAGTGTCCGTGCGCAGTTTTCCCTGACTGACATGCGTGAAGGGTGGTATGTGGGTTGCGCCCTGATCGGGTCGATTTTCGGGGTGCTCATAGCAGGCGCCCTCAGCGACGGGATCGGGAGGAAGCGCACCATGCTCCTTGCAGCCACCCTGTTCAGCGTGTCGGCCATAGGCTGCGCCCTTTGCGGAGGCTTTGAGGGGCTGGTCATATACCGGATAATAGGCGGCATCGGCATTGGCATAGTGTCCATCGTGTCTCCCATATACATCTCGGAGGTGTCCCCGGCCAAGATGCGCGGGACACTCGTTTCTCTCTACCAGCTTGCCGTGACGCTCGGATTCCTGCTGGCTTATCTGGTCAACTGGGTCATTTCCAGGGATGCTGACTCCGCCCTTTCGGGGGATCTGTGGACGAGGATGTTCAATTCGGAGATGTGGAGAGGCATGCTCGGCAGCGAGACCATTCCCGCCCTGCTGTTCTTCCTCATCATTTTCTTCATCCCCGAGAGCCCCAAATGGCTGGTGACCCGGGGGCGGTTCACTCAGGCGCATGGCGTGTTCGGCCGCATATATGCCGACCCTGCCATGGCAGCGGGAGAGATGGCTGTCACACGCGAGTCCATCGGCGGGGACAAGGGCAAATGGTCTGACCTGTTCAAGCCCGGCATAATCGTGGCCGTTGTCGCAGGCAGCGCCATTGCCATACTCGGGCAGTTCATGGGCGTGAACGCGGTGCTCTACTACGGTCCCAAGATATTCTCCCAGGCCGGCTTCGATGATCCGATGTTTTCCACCGTGCTGGTCGGGGCCGTCAATATGCTGACGACGGTGCTGGCGGTGCTCATCATCGACCGTGTCGGACGCAAGCGGCTGATATGGTGGGGCGTGTCAGGGATGATAGTCTGCCTGCTCGCCATAGGCACGTACTTTGCTGCCGGAGAGCGGCTCGGGCTAGGGAACGGGTTCATGCTCACGTTCTTCCTCCTGTATGTATTCTGCACGGCGATCTCCATTTCCGCCGTGGTGTTCGTGCTGCTCTCTGAGATGTATCCCAACAGCATCCGGGGCCGCGCCATGTCCGTGGCCGGCTTCGCATTGTGGGTGGGGACGTACCTGGTCGGGCAGCTCACGCCGGTGCTGCTCGGCTGGAGCCAGGCCGGCACGTTCTTCCTGTTTGCCGTGATGTGCGTGCCCTATCTGCTCATCATGTGGAAGGTGATTCCCGAGACTGCCGGCAAGAGTCTCGAAGAGATTGAGAGTTATTGGACGTCCCTCGGAAAGAGGTAGAGGACAAATTGTTGCAAATCATTTTGAAAATTCTGAAAAATGATATATTTTTGCAAGCCTTATTAGTTAGCGCACAATAACTTAAATATCATACAGTTATGACAAAAGCAGAAATTGTAAGCGAGATCGCGAAGTCCACAGGTGTGGAGAAGGTTACTGTACAGACAGTTGTAGAGTCCTTTATGGAGTCCGTCAAGGGCAGCCTCATCAAGCAGGAGCCTGTCTACCTGCGCGGCTTCGGCAGCTTCATCATCAAGCACAGGGCACAGAAAGCGGCCCGCAACATCACCAAGAAGACGACCATCACCATCCCCGCGCATGACATCCCGGCGTTCAAGCCCGCCAAGTCCTTTGTCGCGGAAGTCTCCAAGTAGCGGATTTTTATCACATTCGTACCATGCCTAACGGTAAGAAGCACAAGAGACACAAGATGGCTACCCACAAGCGCAAAAAGCGCTTGCGTCTCAACCGCCACAAGAAGAAATAGTCTGCTCTGACGCGATGGAGACGGAGATTTCCGAGAAGAGTCTGATTGTTGACGTGTCAACATCAGAGGTTCAGATAGCCTTGATGCAAAATCATCGGCTTGTCGAACTCAACCGGGAGTCAAGTCAGGGTCACAATTTCAGCGTTGGGGACGTGTATCTCGGCAGGGTCAAGAAGATTGCCCCTGCACTCAACGCCGCATTCGTGGACATCGGCGATTCCAAGCCGGCTTTCATCCATTACCTCGATTTGGGGCTCTATTTCAAGTCGTTTGACAAGTTTGTCAAGCAGAGCAACCCAAACGCAGATTTGTCCGGACTCTTCAGCAGCATCGAGATCGGCCCGGCCCTTTCCAAGGAAGGCCACATCGAAGATGTGCTGAAGGTCGGGCAGATGCTGGTCGGACAGATTGTCAAGGAGTCGATTTCCACCAAGGGGACCCGGCTGACGGCCGAGATTTCTCTTGCAGGGCGCAACATCGTCCTGCTGCCTTTCGCCCAGAAGATCAACGTGTCGCAAAAGATTTCCTCGAGAGAGGAAAAGCGCCGGCTGGAGGCGCTTGTCAGCAGTATCCTCCCCAAAAACTATGGCGCCATCATCCGCACCGCTGCGGAGGGCACCAATGCCGCAGTCCTCGTGGCGGAGCTCAAGTCCCTGATTGACAAATGGGAGAGCTCATGGTCTAAAATAGCCCGCAACAAGGGGGTCAAGCTCCTCTTCCGCGAGTACTCCAAGACCACTACGGTGCTGCGCGACCTGCTCAACGAGTCATTCACCAATGTCTATGTGAATGACCGCAATGTCTATGAGGAGACGCGCAAGTACGTGTCCCTGATTTCTCCGGAACAGGAGAAGATAGTCAAGCTGTACGAGGGGCGCGAACCAATATTCGACCATTTTGAGGTCACGCGCCAGATCAAGTCCTCATTCGGCAAGGTCGTGTCCATGAAGCAGGGCGCGTACCTGGTCATCGAGACCACCGAGGCTCTCAACGTCATCGACGTCAACAGCGGCATCCGCGCCAAGTCGCAGGACCATGAGGAGAATACCTTTGAAGTCAACAAGATAGCCGCCGAGGAGATAGCCCGTCAGCTGCGCCTGAGGGATATGGGCGGCATCGTCGTGGTGGACTTCATTGACATGGACAGCCCGGAGCACCGGGGTGCGCTGTACAAGTACATGACGGAGCTGATGGCGGACGACAGGGCCAAGCACAATGTGCTGCCGCTCACCAAGTTCGGGCTGATGCAGATTACAAGGCAGCGTATCCGCCCGGTCACGCAGATTGACACCAGCGAGACTTGCCCTCTCTGCCACGGCACCGGCAAGATATCATCGAGCGTGGTGATTGACCAGGAGATAGAGCGCAAGCTGGACGACCTCACAGACAAGGGGGAGACTGACATCAAAATCATAGTGGGGCCCATACTCGGGGCCTACCTGACACGGGGTATGTTCACCTCATACCTCCGAAAATGGCGAAAGAAATACCGGCGCTGCAACCTGACACTGGAGGAGTCCTCCGAGTTCAGCGTGCTGCAGGTCGAGTACCGCAACGCAAAAGGCGAGACACTTTGACGTGTCCCGCCTTTTCCTTATCTACGCGATGACCACCTTGACGCCGAGCAGGCCGAGGTCTTCCCTCATCTTGCGCGACAGGCCGTCGTCAGTGACCAGTATCTGGATGTCCTGCAAGCCGCATGTCCTGCCGATGCCCACTTTGCCGGCCTTGGACGAGTCGGCCAGCAGGATCCTGACTGTCGTGGCCTCTACCATGGCGATGTTGAGCTGTGACTCATCGGCAAACGCCGAGGTCACCCCTGCCTGGAGGTCAAAGCCGTCACAGCTGAAGAACAGCTTGTTGCACCTCAGGCGCCGTACCTGCTCCACCGAAACGATGTCCCTGACAGAATGCGAGTCCTTGAGCACCCTGCCTCCGAGCATATAGACATTGACGTCCGGCTTGTCCGCCAGCAGGTCGGCCAGCTTGACGGATGCGGTCACTATGTCGTTGCTCCCGTTGGGGGAGAATGACCTTGCGAAAGCCTCGATGGTGGAGCCGGATGTGATCATCATGGAGTCGTTCTCTTCGACCAGAGCAGCGGCAGCGCGTCCGATGCGGGTCTTCTCGGCCGAATGGAGGGAGTATTTCTCCGCCAGGGGCGGGTCTGAAGCCCTTATCTTCAATGGGACGGCTGTGCCGTAGCGGCGTTGCAGGACGTGCTGGCGCTCCAGTATGCGCAAGTCCCTGCGGATGGTAGCCCCCGTCACTCCCATGGCCGCGGCCAGCTCGTGCACCCGGACGATGCCCTTGCGTTCCAGCTGCTCCCGGATGTACTCGTGACGGTATTCGATGTCTCCTGTCATCATTGTGGTGTGATTATCTGTGTGATACGCGCTCGTGCGACACGCCGTCCGCAAAGGTATGTCTTTTTCCCGACTTTCGGCAAGCGTCCGTGCACCGGGCGTGTTTCATTTGTTTTCAATCGTAAAAGAAATGAACAAACCTGCCCCGCCCGTTCGCCTTTGTTCTATTTTTGGGCGCAAAAACAAAAATGCATCGGAATGAAACGGCTTATAGGCCTTGACCTTGACGGCACACTCACGCAGCACCGCAGCCCGCTGGACGCTGAGCACAGGGCGGTGCTGGACGAGCTTGGGGCGCGGTACAAGCTCATAATGGTAGCGGCTGGCAACGCTCCCCGCGTGTATGCGCAGATGGGGCAGTACCCGATAGACATCATCGCCAACTACGGCATGCAGGAGAGCCGGATGGAGAACGGGAAGTTTGTCATAGTGCGGGACGACAAGGTGCTGCCGGACAGGGACTTCTTCCGCCGGGAGACTGACCGTCTGCGAGAGAAGTACGGCTACACGCGCTATGCCGGGGAGCCTCTGGAGTTCCATGAGAGCGGGATGGTGACATTCCCCCTGCTGGGGACGGCGGCGGACATACGGGACAAGCTGGCGTTTGACCCGGACAGGCGCAAGCGGCACGTGATGTATCCGGAGGTGCTGGAGACGTTCCCGGATTATGCGGTCTATGTCGGAGGGTCATCGTCGTTTGACTTTACCCCGGCCCGTTACAACAAGTACGACGCGATGGCCAGATACGGGCGCGAACACGGATACAGCGTGGATGAGATGCTGTATGTGGGAGATGATTTCGGAGACGGCGGGGGAGACAGCCATATACGGCTGCGCGGCATGGACTACATACGTATCGGTGACTGGCGCGACAGCCCCTCCATCCTCCGCGCTGCTCTCCTGTAAACAGCGCACATCACATGAACAGGTCATCCAGCGTGACCTCGCCCTGAACAATCCCGCTCCAGCTGTTCTTTTTGACGCCGTATGTGGTGACCATCACAAGCTGGACGGCTTTGCGAGTCCTTGTGGCTCCTTTGAATACAGCGAGGCGTTCCCGGAGCTTGGCCTCGTATTCCTTGTCAATGACGAATTTATCCATCGAGAACTTCATCTCGCATGCGCTGATGACTTGGTCTCTCCGGTCTATGACAAGGTCAATCTGCGCTTTGGAGCCGTCATATTCCCCTCGCCATTCTGACGCGGAAGACAGCATTCCGTTGATGCTTAAGGCTCTTTTTATCTGGGAAAGGTGATCCTTGCACACCTGTTCAAACGAGTATCCTGCCCAGACGGCCTTGGCTGGATTGTCCAGCGAATGGCTCCAATAATGTTCATCAGCCTGTTGGCTGTCATTCAAGAACCTGAAATAGAACAGGGTATAGAAGTCACATAGTTGAATGATCTTGTCGTTCGATTTCTTGCCGAAAGAGTTGTACACCCTGATGAAATTGCAGTCTTCCAAGTTTTTGAGCGCCGTGGAGAACATGCCGTTCCTGTGGATGCCTGCCAAAGCCGATATTTCGGCGGCCGTAAGGCCTGAACGCTTGGAAGAAAGCGCCCGGACTATCTTGTAATAGAGTTCGGACCGGCCGAAAAGAGTTTCGTACAACACTCTGAACTCATTCCACAAAGGCCCGTTCCTCTTGAAGAAAATGTTGTCAATGTTGACAGCCAAAGGCATGGCGGGGTCAAGCAGCCTGAGATAGAACGGTATTCCCCCCATTATCATGTATGCTTGGGCTATCTCATAACGGTTCCAGTCAAATCCTCTGGACTGCAGGTATTCTTCCGTCTCCTTCAATGTGAACGGGAGCAGGTACATGCGTCTGGACACCCTGTTAAACAGGCCGCCAGCATTCTCAAGCAGATTTTTTGTAATCCACGTGGTCGCGCTCCCGCATACGACAAGCAAGACATCTTTGCGTGCGCTTGCCCATCCGTTCCAGAATGACTCGAATGCCGCGAGAAATCCGCTTTTGGGGGTGTCCAGCCATGGCAATTCATCCATGAAAATGACTTTCTTGCGACCATGCCGGTCTCTTCCCGCAATCAAATTTTTGAGCAGGGCAAAAGCATCCAGCCAATCGGCAGGACGGGCATCACCCTCCAGCCCATACTCCCGCAAGGCGATTTCAAAATTCTTTAGCTGGGTCGCCATCGGCTGATGATACAGTCCCGTCACCTTGAAGTCGAATGTCTCCCCAAAGAACTCATTGACGAGGAATGTCTTGCCAACCCTTCTGCGGCCATACACCACGACAAATTCCGATTCGTCAGATTCCAGACATTTTTGGAGAACGGATAACTCCTCATCTCTCCCGGTAAGTACGCTTCTGTTCATTCTGGTGGTATTGTTCTTGGGCGTAAAAGTAGTCTGTTCCCGTCAGAAATGCAAGGATTTTCTGTCTAAAACCCGGGTTTAAAAGGCTGTTTTAGACAGAAAATGGTTCTTTTTCGCGGATTTGCTAGCTAAAACACGTTTTGGAATGGTCGTTTTAGACACAAAATCACAATGCCCGGCCTGGCCTCGATTCTGTCATTCTGAACGGATAACCTCAAAGTGACAACAAGTGC
>CAZKVW010000061.1:0-11886 GCA_964556285.1 uncultured Muribaculaceae bacterium | reverse complement strand
CCGCCGAGGGGAGGGGAATCTATATGACCTCCAGAGAATTGGAGGGCAGCCAGCCCTGACGGCCGTCTGATATCTCCACGCGCAGCCAGTCTCCCACGGTATCGAGGATGCGCACCTTGGTCCCCTCGTGCAGCACAAACAAGTCTGCGGAGGTCTCCGACCCGGGTGCGCTCTTGGCAGAAGTCACTGCCGAGACCACAATCGCCTTGTCAGCACGGAAATAGTCCGCGCGTTGCGAAAACGAGCAGCCCAGCGAGAGCGCCATCAGCAGCAGGGCTGCTATCGCCCCGAAGAATCCGGCCTGACGCGCCCCTCTCCTGCCAGACAGGAGGAATACCAGCGCCAAAGCCAGCATCACGGCGAACATCAGCCCCCCGACAACCGCCCAAGCGTCGGATCCCATTATATAGGACATCTTCCGGACCCATTGCTTGAGGAAAAACTCCGGCACCACATCTATGTGGTCTTGCACAAAGCCATTGGCAAAGGCGAGGTTGTTGCGGCTGTCAGCATCGCTGGGGTCTATCTTGAGAGCCCTCTCATACCACAATATGGCATGAGAGATGTCTCCTTGCTTGAAGCAGGCGTTGCCCATGTTGTAATACAGGTCAACGGACTCGACTCCGAGTGAGGCTATCTTGCGCCAGTCGTCAAGCGCCTGCCCCCAGAGTCCTTGCGCATACGCGTCCACGCCCGCGCTCCACAGAGAGTCGGGGTAGCTTTGTGCCGTGGCAGACTGCGCAGACAGCCCCCGCACCCGGGCTTCCTCATGCGTCTGCCCCGCCTGCCCCTGCGCCAGAGCATCCTCCTGCGCAAGCCCAACCTGCACAGGCTGCTCCTGCGCCCACGCGCCCTGCGCGGTGATCCCGGAGACCAGCAACGCGGCGGCAATCGCCGCAGCCGCGCCGCCCCCGGCACGAGACGCAGTCCTGGCATGTCCTTTCATAGCCTCTTCAATATTGGATATAACTTCCAGAGCCTCATGGTAATGCGCATCCATCGCATCGTGCCCCGCATCCGGAGCGTACCGCGCGTACTCGCATGCATCCAGCAAGGCTATATACTTGTCAGACAGCTCTTCCCCCGCTCCAGCACCTACCAGACGCTCCCGGATATGCTCTTTGGACATGTCCGCAAGGTCAATGTTGAGCTTGTCCCCCACATAACCGAGCAAGGTCTTGTGCAGCTCCTCGTAGAATGCCGTATACAGGTCTTTCTTGAGAAAATCTCCTGCAGCCGACAGCCTCTTGCGAGCCATGGAGCTGGCGCGGCGGTGCCGTGTGCCGACCACATCAGCCCTACGCACCACCGTCCTGCGCCGCAATGCCCATACGGCCGCCGCCGCGACAAGGCACAACGCCATCACCACCCAATAGAGCGCTCTGGCGCACAAGAATGACCCGGCAGAATCGAACGACGGCACACGAGTCTTGATGTAACGGATGTCGGAGCCGAGATTCCTGACATCACGCGCCGTCACTCCCTGCACCATCTGTCCTGCTCCGTCCTGCTGCGCACCCGACTGCGCCCCGCGCTCCACATGTATCGGCATCGGCTGGGTGCTGAGCGTAACGTACTTGTGAGTATTGACATCGTAGTAGCTGAACTGTACCGGATCTATGGTGAAATCCCCGTAGCTGCGCGGGATGAACGGATACTCGAACTTCCTCGCCCCTGATGTGCGCCCCGTGGACTTGTCCGAAAGGTCAGTGGACTTGACATCGTACGCCTCAAAATCCACGGGCAGGCTCACCTTGGGGGCCTCGACCAGCGAAATGTTGCCCCGTCCGCTGACCGTCAGCTCTATGGACGCGGCCTCATGCGCTTTGAGAGTGTCTTTGCTGAGCTTGGCCTGTATGGTGAAAGACCCGACACCGCCGGTAAACGAGGCCGGAGCACCCGCAGGCAGGGGACTCACCTTGACAGTGCGCTTGTCAGAATATATCCTCTTGCGTATGGTCTGATATCCGTCATCGAAGAAGCTGTCAAAAATGCTCCTTGACGAAGACTGTTTGCGGACATTGACCAGGCAGACCAGCTCTGCGGGGTCGATTGAGATTGACCCGGCCTGCTGCGGGATGATGACCCAGCTGCGCAGCACCGCCGAGTTGTATATCTCCCCGCCGACATTCTCTCTCTGGAAATTGATATTGGTGGGAGCTTGCACCTCCTGACTCCAGAACCCGTTGAATGTCGGGAACTTGGCATCCTCAAACCCGGCAATGTTGACCCTTTGGTAGAGCTTGAGCGTCGCTGTGACCGGCTCTCCGACCACCACGTTGCTGCGGCTGAGCGAGAGTTGCAGATACAGGTCGCTGGCCGCTATATCCCCCGTGGCCGCGCTGCTGCCCGATGACTGGGCCTGGGTCTGTCCTGACTGGCTCTGCTGCTGCCCGCCGGAAAGCACCTCTACCGTAAAGGGGTCGGAACGGAGAGTGCCGCCCTTGACCGTGGCAGTGGCGGATGAGAGGGTGAACTTGCCCACGGACTTGGGCTGCAATATATAGGTATACGTGGTCTGGGAGGAGCGGGTCGTCTTGCCGTTGACAATGGAGACGCTGGTGGACGTGCCTTTCTGCGGGCCCCACACCAGCTGGAAATCGTTGCCCGGATCCCAGGAGAACGCGCTCGGAGCTTTCTCTCCCTCAATGATGAACGCGACGTTGAACTGCTCGTCCGCCGCCACCATATTGGGGGCCTGCACCTTGATTGTGGACTGGGCCGCAAGCGGGGCCTGACCCCACAATGCCGCCAGCAGCATCACCGCCATCATCCCTGTTATGACAGAACGTATCTTCTCCATAATGCTCCTCCTACCAGTTTTTGTCCTTTTGACGAGACTTCAGGGCCTGGGCCTTTTCCTTGTTAACCTTGTCCTGGGTCTCTTTTTCCTTGGCCTGAATGGCCTGCAGCATCTGCTGGGCCTGCTGGGGAGAGACCTGTCCCTCTGCGGACTGCGGCTGCTCTCCGCTGTCCTTGCCGCCATCCGAGGGCTGCTGGTCTTGCTGCTGATTGTCGCCCTCGTCCTGCCGCTTGTCCCCGTCCTGCTGCTGCTCCTGATTGTCCTGACCCTGGCCGCCCTGATTCCGGTCCTGATCCTGACCGCCCTGATTCTGATTGCCGCCGCCCCCATTCTGCTGCTCCTGCAGCTTCATCTTGGCATAGACATAGTTCTCTTTGGCATCCATGTCATCGGGAGCGCGGAGCAGCGACTGCTTGAACGCCTCCACAGCCCCGGCGTAATCCTCCTTTTGCAGAGCGACATCGCCCTTGTTGTAATAATAATCTGCGCCGTCGGCGACCCCTCCCACAGCGTCCAACGCCCCAGCAGCCCCGTCATAGTCCTCCTGACGGTACAGCGCGGACGCCAGATTGTACTGCGCCGGGACGGAGAGGGAGTCCTTGACCACGGCCTTGCGGTAGTCAATCTCCGCCTCCTTGTAGTCTCCCTTGCGATATTTGCGGTTGCCGGCGCGCACCTCCTTGCGGTCTGTCTGCGCGGACAGCTCCACACAGGCCGCCAGCATCACGCACAGCGCCAACACTATATTATGACGATACCTCAACAACATCTCATTCATTTGAACAATCTGCGCCGCGAACGCCTCTCCCCCACAAGCATCTCAATGACCAGCAAAGCGAACGCCATGCCCATAAAATACATGTACTGCTCGTCGTACTCATCAAACACGACCGACTCGTACCTCTCAGCCTCCATCTTCTTGATGTCGTCAATGATGGGATTGAGGCCGAACTCCTCATTGCCGGCGTGCACATACGCCCCGCCGCCAGCCGCTGCCACGGCCTTGAGTGTCTCCTCATCCAGCCGGGTCACGACGATGTTGCCGTCCTTGTCCTTCATCAGCTCACCGTCCTTGGGTATCGGCTGGCCTTGAGCCGAACCCACTCCGATGGTATAGACCTTGATGCCGTACTCGGCAGCCTGCTTGGCAGCCGCCACGGCATCATCCTCGTGGTTCTCGCCGTCGGTGATGACTATGATGGCGCGGCTCTTCTCGCTCTGTGCGCTGAAACTCTTGGTGGCCGTCAGGATGGCGTCCCCGATTGCCGTCCCCTGTATCGGGACAGATCCGGTGTCCACATTGCCCAAGAACATCTTGGCAGACACATAGTCTGTCGTAATTGGCAGCTGCACAAAGGAAGTCCCCGCAAACACTATCAGTCCGATGCGGTCCTGCTGCAGACGGTCCACGAGCCGGGAAATCGCCAGTTTGGCCCTGTCCAGCCTGTCGGGAGAATAGTCCCTCGCGAGCATCGAATTGGACACGTCTAGACATATCATTATCTCCGCCCCCTTGGTCTCCCTCTTGGAGAGCTTGGCTCCCACCTGCGGACGGGACAGGGCCAGCACAAAGCAAGCCCACGCCAAGGAGAACAGCACCGTCCTGACCCACCCCTTGGAGCCGGACCAGTCAGCCGTCAGCTCCCTGACCAGCTTCTCATCCCCGAGCTTGCGCAGACGGCGGCGCCTGAGCGCCCTCAACACCCCGTACAGCACAGGGAACAGCAGCGAGAGCACAAGCAGGATAAGGAAACCCGAATTGGCAAACAGTATCATGGCAACCTCCTGAGCGAAATCCTGATGACCAGCTCCAGCAGCAAGCAGATGAGCGCGGCGATGGCGTACTTGAGATAGAGTTCCTTGTATATCGGGAAACTGTCCACCGTAGTGCGGGCTTTCTCCATCTTGTTGATCTCCCCGTAGATCTCCGCCAGCTTGGTATTGTCCGTAGCACGGAAATACCTCCCTCCGGTGACCTCGGCAATGCTCTTGAGCAAGTCCTCGTCTATCTCCACCTGGACATCCTGCACGTCAGGCCCCCAAGGAGTCATCACGGGGTAGGGCGCAGTGCCATTGGCCCCGACACCTATGGTGTACACCCTGATATTGTACGTCTTGGCTATCTGGGCAGCCGTCTCTGGAGCTATCTCCCCCCTGTTGTTGACCCCGTCCGTGAGCAGGATGACCACCCGGCTCGGAGCGTCCGAGTCCTTGAGCCGCGCCACGGCGGTGGCCAGCCCGTTGCCGATGGCGGTACCATCCTCGATAAGGCCTGTCTGCACCTCTTTCATCAGGTTGATGAGCGTGGCGCGGTCAGTCGTCAGGGGGCATTGGGTATAGCTCTCCCCCGCAAACACCACTATTCCCATCCTGTCGGAGGGGCGCTGGGCTATAAACTCAATGGCTATGTCCTTGGCCGCGCTGATGCGGTCAGGCTGGAAGTCCCTGGCGAGCATGCTCGTTGATACATCCATGGCCAGCACGATGTCGATGCCCTCGGTGTCGATGCGCTCCATCTCCGAGGAAGACCTCGGGCGGGCGATGCATATCACCATGAGGGCCAGCGCCGCCGTCCGCAGAGCGAACGGCAAATGACGGATCACCGACAGGGCGGACTTGCCTCCCTGCCGCCACTGCACCGAGGAGGACACCTCCAGATGTGGGCGGCGGCCTCTGAGCTCCAGCCACACGTAATGCGCGACCAGCGCAAGCGGCACGGCGAGCAGCCACAGGAGTTTGGGATACTCAAAGAACATTACCTGTCATCCCCGCCCTCCTCTGCGGCCTGCCGGTCCAGCTGGGACTGGTATGTGGATGTCACGAAATTGGCTGCCGTGGGCACCGCCTTGGCATTTTCCTCCTCGCTGGCAGTATGTTTGGCGAACTTGACGAAATCCGCCAGCTCGAACAGGTCCCGCACCCCCTCCAACATGTCAGCGGAAATGTCCTTGTCTCCCTTGAGGGCATCGAATATCTCCGCAGTGGTCATCTCCTCCGCATTGATGCCGAAACGTGACTCCATGTAGGTGCGGAGCGTGTCAGTGATGCCGGAATACATGGCTTTCTGCCTGTCCGGAGCCCACCATTTGTCGCCACGGTACTTGTCGAGGCTCTTGAGAGCCGTGATATACGGCGGCTCATGCGGAACGGCGGCCTCTTCTCTGCGGCGGCGCATGCGGACAAGCCCCCACACCAGTATGCCCAGCACAGCGGCAAATTGGAACCCGGCAACATAAGGAAGCGCTTCGCGCAGCGTCAGCGGATAACGCATCTGCCCCTTGAGGTCATGTATCTCAAATGTGGCGGTGTCCACAGGCACGGTCTTGACCGGGAGCGTCTGGCCGGCAAAAAGGAGCGTGTCACTTGCCCCGTCCCTGCCGCGCAGGACCGGAATGTCAGGCAGATGGTACTCGCCCTCCTCAAACGGGGAGAGCACCATATCCGCCCGTATCTTGAGCTTGCCCTCACCGCCCTTGCGGGCAAGCAGCCCCTTCTTGGCTCCCAAGGTGTCCAGCTGCCATCCGCGCACCAGCGCCAGAGTGTCGTTAAACACCTTTTCCAGCTCGGGCAGGGATATGACATCTCCCTGGACGAGGCCATCTATGATGACCCCATAACGGAACTGGTCCGCTATGAGCATCGTGTCCCTCTGCTGGAGGGGCTGTACAAAAGCCTCACCCGCCTGTACGGTCTCCTGCGCCACAACCGCGACAGGCGTGGCCAGCATAAGCAGTATGAGTGTCGCTGATCTCTTCATCGCGTCATCTGTGATGGAACAGAGCCATCAGGCCCTTGACATAATCCTGGTCGGTGGCAATGGACACGCTGTCCACATGATACCTGTTGAGCAACCGCTGGCGGGACTGCGAGGCGGCCTCCTGCCACTGACTGTAGCGGCGGCGCACACGCGCAGAGGACGTGTTGACCCAGGACTCCTCCCCCGTCTCCTCGTCGCGGATATGGACCAGCCCGACCGAGGGGATCTCGCACTCCCTGCGGTCGTACACCCTGATGACCGAGAGATCGTGCCGCATGGCCGCTACCTTGAGGCCGTCGGCATATCGCGGAGACCCGTCGGCATCCATATCCAGCATGTCGCTGATGAGGAATGCGGTGCATTTCTTCTTGATGGCCCCGGAGAGGAACCTCAGCGCCTCCCCAATATCCGTCCCTGAAGAGGACGGCTGCAGCTCCACCAGCTCGCGTATGATATGGAGCAGGTGGCTGCGCCCTTTCTGGGGAGGAATGAACTTCTCGACCTTGTCGCTGAAAAACAGAGCCCCGACCTTGTCATTGTTGAGTCCCGCGCTGTACGCGAGGACGGCGGCTGTCTCGGTCAGCAAATCACGCTTGGTCTTGTCCGCCGTGCCGAAACGGCTCGAGGAACTCACGTCAATGAGCAGCACCACGGTCAGCTCCCTCTCCTCTTCGAATATCTTGACGTACGGGGCGCGCAGCCTCGCGGTGACATTCCAGTCCATGTTGCGGACGTCATCGCCGTACTGGTACTCGCGCACCTCGCTGAACGCCATGCCACGGCCCTTGAACGCGGAATGGTACTCACCCGCGAAGATCTGGTGGCTGAGCGCCTTGGTCTTGATCTCTATCTTCCTGACCTTGCTGAGCAGGTCTGCCGCATCCATAGCTTAAGGGACTATAACGGAGTTGATGACTTTCTCGATAATCTGCTCTGTGGTGACATTCTCGGCCTCGGCCTCGTAAGTCAGGCCGATACGGTGGCGGAGCACCTCATTGCAGACAGCCCGCACATCCTCCGGGATGACGTAGCCGCGCCGCTTGATGAAAGCGTACGCCTTGGCCGCCGCGCTGAGCGAAATGCTCGCCCTCGGAGACGCGCCATAAGAGATGAGGTCTTTGAGCTCGGAGAGCTTGTAGTCCTCCGGGGTGCGCGTCGCATAGACTATGTCCACGATGTACCTCTCAATCTTCTCGTCCATGTACACGTCCCTGACGACCTTGCGCGCCCGGATGATGTCTTCGGGCTTGACGACAGGAGAGGCCTTGGGGAACTCGCCGGTGTTGTTCATGCGGATGATCTGGCGCTCCTCCTCCTTGCGCGGATAGGAGACTACCACCTTGAGCATGAAACGGTCAACCTGGGCCTCCGGGAGGGGGTATGTGCCCTCCTGCTCGATAGGGTTCTGTGTGGCCATCACGAGGAACGGCTCGGGCAGCTTGAATGTCTGGTCCCCGATGGTGACCTGACGCTCCTGCATGGCCTCAAGCAAGGCTGACTGCACTTTGGCGGGGCTCCGGTTGATCTCGTCCGCCAGCACGAAATTGGCGAACACAGGCCCCTTGTGCACCTCGAACGCCTCATTCTTCTGGCTGTATATCAGAGTGCCTATGAGATCTGAGGGGAGCAGGTCAGGGGTAAACTGGATGCGGTTGAACTTGGCCGACACAGCCTGCGCGAGGGTGTTGATGGCGAGGGTCTTGGCCAGTCCCGGCATACCCTCGAGCAAGATGTGCCCGTCGGCGAGCAGGCCGATGAGCAGGTTCTCCACGAGTCGCTTCTGCCCGACTATCACCTTGCCCATCTCCAGAGACAGGATGTCCACGAACGCGCTCTCTTGCTGGATACGGTCATTGAGCTCCTTGATGTTGACGTTTTCCATTATATTGTTATTTTTGCACTATGCGTTATGCAATCACCCTGTCGTACGACGGCTCCGCATTCTGCGGCTGGCAGATCCAGCCAAATGCCCCCTCCGTGCAGGAGTCGCTCCAGTCCGCGCTCTCCCGGCTGCTCGGAGGACAGGTCAGCGTCACAGGAGCCGGACGCACAGACACAGGGGTCAACGCAATCGGCTACATCGCGCATTTCGACGTAGCCGAGAGCATTAATCCGGAGCAGCTGCTCTACAAATTAAATGCCATCTTGCCCCGTTCCATTGCCGTCACGGCCCTGACCCCAGCCGCCGATGACTTCCATGCCAGATTTGACGCCAAACAGAGGGAATATCTGTACTTTATGCACAGGGACAAAGACCCCTTTGCGGAGCGGTGGTCATGGCGGCAGCCGCGCCGCCTGGACATGGAGGCGATGGACCGCGCAGCCGGGACGCTGCTGGGGACTCACGATTTCCGCTGTTTCGAGAAGCTTGGAGGGGACAACAAGACCTCGGTCTGCACCGTCAGCGAGGCCGGATGGCACAGCTACACCCCCATGCACGTGCAGCTGGCCGGGGGCAGCGCGGACGGATACTGGTATTTCCGCATCTCGGCCGACCGTTTCCTGAGAAACATGGTGCGGGCGATTGTAGGCACCCTGATAGAGGTAGGGCTGGGCAAGCGGAGCGTGGAGGATTTCGCTGGGCTGCCCGACAGCGGGGCTGACCGCCGCAGCGCCGGAGAGTCGGTGCCGGGCCACGCGCTGTTTCTCACCCATATACAGTATTGAGCATGAGACAACTTACACACGAGGAGGTGCAACACTCCCTCCTCGACATTCTCAAAGAGGTGGACGCGTTCAACAGGGCGCACGGATTGAGGTACACGCTTTTCTACGGGACGCTGCTCGGGGCGGTGAGGCATCACGGCTTTATCCCCTGGGATGACGACATCGACATAGCGATGCCCCGGCCAGACTTTGAGGTGTTCATCAGGGAGTTCGGCACGCGGGGGCATTTGAGATGCCTGTACGACGAGAGGGGACGGGACGCGCATTTTGTCAATTTCTTCGCCAAGGTGCACGACGACAGGACGCTGTGCGACGAGAAGCGGGACTCCTCAGACCGCTACGGCCTCAACATAGACATCTTCCCCGTGGACGGCAAGCCGGACACCCCGGAGGAGCAGAGGGCGCACGGCCGCAGGATAGCGCACTATGTGCACGGGCTGTACCTCAGCCAGCGGCATTTCCATTCCAAATGGCTGCACGACCCCCTGCCGTCCAAGGTCATTGCGCACATCCGTGGCGCGCAATGGTATTTCGACCGCTGCACCGGCCTGATGAAGTCGCTGGACTACAGCAGCAGCCGGTATTGCGGCTCGGTCAATGTGAGCTGGAGGGGGCCAATAGGGATATTTGAGAGACAGTTCTGGGAGGAGTACATCGACCTCCCGTTTGAGGACGGGACGTTCAGCTGCCTCAAGGGGTATGACGCGTTCCTCAGCGGGCAGTACGGCGACTACATGACCATCCCCGCGCCCAAGGACCGGGAGACTCACCACGAGAGGGTGCTGGAGCTCTAGCCCATCAGCTTGTGCCAGAGGAACTTCACAATCCCTGCATGGGTCTTCTTGTACACCACTCTCAAGTTCTCGTCCACACGGCATGAGTACCCGCGAGCGCACACGCGGTCGTTGAAATGGACATGCTCGCAGAGAACCCGGTTCCTCCCGGCGGATATGACGTCATACCTCAATCCTTTGATGGCCTCGCCGTTGTAGACGGCAAGGGCGTTGAATGCCGAACGGCACGGAAGCTCATGCCTCCGCCGGATTTCCTTGTCCATCCACTTCGCGCGATGGCACAGCTTGGCTCGTGCGCCGGGGCGCGAGAACATGCGCTTGATGTCTTCCAGCGTCTCGTCCTCCGCCATAAAGGCATACACATCAAACTGTTTCCTCGCCCTGATAATCTTGCGCCCGTGCTTGTACAGCTTGTAGCCGTTGGCGAAGACACCTCCCTCGCCCTCTCCCATGCCCGCGATGGCGTCACACAGGGCCTTCTCGTCGAAGCGCAGCACGTCAGGATCCAGCATCACCACACGCTCCGCCCAGCCGGCCTCGCTGATGTCGTCCATCAGCCGGTTGCGCAGATATGCCATTCTCTCTATCCTGCCGGCATGCTTGCCATGGGTGGAGAAATCGAAGCCCTTCATGCGGAACGAGTCCACGATGACCCCGGGAGAGCGTTTTGCCCAGTCCTTGAGGATGCGCGGCGTGTTGTCCCTGCTGTCGTTCTCAACCACGACGACAATGCTGTCAGGGTATTTCTTCCTTACATTCTCTATCCTGCGTATGTTGCGTTTAAGCCTGCGTCCGCAGTTGCGGGCGAGAAGCCCGAATGCCACCGTAGCCATGGTGTCTCGAGTTGGGATCATAAGGTCTCGTATTGGGATTTGTCGGGATACATGCTTGCAAATGCGCCAGTGACGCTGTCTCGATATCTGGCAAAATCAGCGTCATCGAGATGCACGTCGTTGATGCATATCAGCTTGCAGCTCGGCTTCTCGATGAATGAGCATATAGTCTGAGGGCTGTGCACCGCCGGCGAGAGGTGCTTGTTGGAAATCTTGCCGCTCACGGTCAACCCCTTGTAATACAAATAGTCCAAGTACATGTATTGATTGAAATTGCGAGTCGTGCGCAGACGCGACGCCACTCTCATAATGTCACCCTCCACGCGGGAATACAGCTCTTCGCTCTGGCTGCGGAGCATCGGGGAGCATGTGTGCTGGGGACGCACAAACACGGGAGACATCCTCATTCCCAGAGCCTTGCGGGCTATCCGGTCGGAGTTGCGGGTCCTCTTCTTGAACTTGCCTCCCGCAATCAGGTGCTTGGAGAATCCGATGGCGGACTTGCCGTCCCTGTAGAAATCCTCCTGACCGCAGCGCATCACCGGGAACATGTCGTCATTGAAATACAGGAACTCCTCGTCCAAGCCCGGAATCCTGTGCAGGAACATCTCGATGGTGGTGCTGTTGAATGTCGGGAGCAGCTTCCGGGGCATTATCTGCTCGTGGAGGACGACATCCACCACGCTCCTGTCCACCCAGCTCGGGACTTGAGAGTCCCTCGCGACCAGCAGGTGCACCTTGCGCACAAACGGGAGGTTGCGCCCGATGCAGCGCATCAGGCACACGAGTGTGCCCCAGTCGCGGTAACGCTTGACAATCATGCCGTCGCCAGCATACCGCTTGTAATCCTGTATCCACAACGGGTCGTTGCCGTCCACGTATGATATTACAACATCCATAATTCAAAACGCCATATAACTATAACACGTCATGCAACGTAATACGTCTCTTCGCGCGATACTGCCGCGCCTGACAGATTTGCCCCCTGTCACGTCTGCAATGCCCTATCATGCCTCATCATGCCCCCTCACG
>CAZKVW010000060.1:0-13015 GCA_964556285.1 uncultured Muribaculaceae bacterium | reverse complement strand
GCCAGCCAATGGCCCGCCGGCCGTCGCGAACTCGGCCTCCTGCGGCGGAGATTCTGACATTTTGTCACCGCCATGTCACTGGCACATCCTTTGCGTAACGCACCGTCTGGCAAGAGGCTGGAAGCAGCCTCAAAGTTGGAACTTTTATAAACACATAACATTATGATTAAACCATTGGCAGACAGAGTCGTCATCGAGCCCAAGAGCGCGGAGACTCAGACAGCGTCAGGTCTCTACATCCCTGACAAAGCGCAGGAAAAGCCCCAGCAGGGGACAGTCGTGGCGGTAGGCCCCGGCAAGAAAGATGAGCCCATGGAGCTCAAGGTCGGAGATGTGGTGCTCTACGGCAAGTATGCCGGCACGGAGGTGACCGTGGATGAGACCAAGTACCTCATCGTCAAGCAGTCTGATGTGCTCGCAACTCTTTAATGTCTACAGGAGGAAATAATCATGGCAGCAAAACAAATCAAATTTGACACAGAAGTCCGTACCAAGATGAAGAAAGGCGCGGACGCGCTTGCTGACGCGGTCAAGGTGACCCTCGGCCCCAAAGGACGCAATGTCGTCATAGAGAAGAAATTTGGTGCTCCTCAGGTCACCAAGGACGGCGTGACCGTCGCCAAGGAAGTGTCCTGCGAGGACCCGTTCCAGAACATGGGAGCCCAGATGGTCAAGGAAGTCGCTTCCAAGACCAACGAGCTCGCCGGTGACGGCACCACCACCGCTACGGTGCTGGCCCAGTCCATCATCAATGTCGGCCTCAAGAATGTCGCGGCCGGCGCTAACCCCATGGATCTCAAGAGGGGTATCGACAAGGCTGTCGCCAGCGTGGTCGCTGACCTCAAGAAGCACAGCCAGCCGGTCGGCAGCGACTACTCCAAGATAGAGCAGGTCGGCACAGTGTCCGCCAACAACGATAACACCATCGGCAAGCTCATCGCCGAGGCCATGTCCAAGGTCAAGACCGACGGCGTCATCACCGTTGAGGAGGCCAAGGGCATCGAGACCGAAGTCAAGGTCGTCGAGGGAATGCAGTTTGACAGGGGCTACATCTCGCCGTATTTCATGACAGACGGCGACAAGATGGAGGCCCAGCTCAATAACCCTTACATCCTCATCACCGACAAGCGCATCTCCACGATGAAGGATCTCATGCCTATCCTGGAGTCCATCGCACGTGAGGGCCGCGAGCTGCTCATCATCGCTGACGATGTGGACGGCGAGGCTCTCACCACGCTCGTGGTCAACAAGCTGCGCGGCACCCTCAAAGTGGCTGCCATCAAGGCTCCCGGATTCGGCGACCGCCGCAAGGAGATGCTGCAGGATATCGCTGTCGTGACCGGCGGCACTGTCATCTCCGAGGACAGGGGATTCTCGCTTGAGAACGCCACCATCGACCAGCTCGGCCGCGCCGAGAAGGCCACCATCAGCAAAGACAACACCACCATTGTGGGCGGTGTCGGCGACAAGGCCGCAATCCAGGACAGGGTCGCCATGATACGCCACCAGATCTCCACAACGACCTCCGACTATGACAAGGAGCGTCTGCAGGAGCGTCTCGGCAAGCTCTCCGGCGGTGTCGCGGTCATCTACGTCGGCGCGCCTACAGAGGTCGAGATGAAAGAGAAGAAAGACCGTGTCGAGGATGCCCTCAACGCCACACGTGCTGCTGTTGAGGAGGGTTACCTCCCTGGAGGCGGTGTCGCGTACATCCGCGCCACAGAGACTCTTGCCGGCCTCAAGGGCGAGAACGATGACGAGACGACAGGCATCCACATCGTTGCCAAGGCGATTGAGGAGCCTCTGCGCCAGATTGCGTCCAATGCCGGAGTTGACGGCAGCGTCGTCATCCAGAAGATTAAAGAGGGCAAGGACGATTTCGGCTACAACGCCCGTACCGACCAGTATGTCAACATGTACGAGGCGGGGGTCATCGACCCGACCAAGGTCGTGCGTGTCGCTCTGGAGAATGCGGCCGGTGTCGCAGGCATGTTCCTGACGACCGAGTGCGGCATTGTTGAGCTTCCCGAGAAGGAGCCCGCTGCCCCCGCAGCCCAGGCTGACATGATGTAATCAATCTCCGGCGGAGGCCGGGGACAAAGACTTGACCGCAGGACGTGCCGCGAGAGAGCGGATGTCCTGCGGTCTTTTTTGTGCCGTCTCTACGGCTTGTCTTGGAGGGATGCCGGCCTCTCGGGAGGGAGGATGTGTGTGGCGGGCTTGGTGATGCCGTGGTTGATGGCTTTCCATGCCGCCCCCACGATGCTCTGGTCGCTCTCCACCAGACGGGCTGAGTTCTTCTTGAACCTCTTGAGCACCGACTCCATGTTCTCCTCTATCTTGGCGTTCTCCTCACAGAACAGGGCCACCCTGTCCACCATGTTCTTGGCCGCGCTGACGATCTCCGAGATGTTCTCCATCTGCTCTTTCTGCACCCAGGCGGTGCGTATCAGGCGCAGGAACGGTATGAGCGTCTCTTCGGTGGTGATGAGCACGTTCTGCCTGAACGCCTCGGCGAAGATGTCCTTGTCCTCCATCTTGGCGAGCTGGTAAGCGGCGTAGTTGGGGATGAACATGATGACATAGTCAAGCGTCTTGCGCCCCACGACATATTTCTGGTACTCCTTGCTGGTGAGCTCCTTGACATGATTGCGGACTGACTCCAGGTTGCGGGCGGCCGCATCGGCGCGCTGCTCGTCCGTGTCCGCCGAGAAATAGTCCGAGAGCGCGGTCAGCGAGACCTTGGCGTCAATGAGCACGTCCGTGTCATCGGGGAAATGCAGGGCGAAGTCGGGGCGCATTGTCTTGCCGCTCTCCTCGTTGACGAGGCGGTTGCCCTTGCGGTCGCGCAGCCACACCTCCGAGTCGTAGTCGTGCCCCTCCCGGAGGCCTTCGGCCTTGAAGATGTTCTCCAGAATGGTCTCCCCGAAGATGCCCTGCACCTTGCTCTGGCCTTTGAGAGCCTTGGCGAGGTCTTCGGCGGTGTTGCCTATGGAGTCGGTCTGCTCCTTGAGATGTCTCACTGTCTCGGCGAACTGGGTCTTGATGGAGGCGCTCTCCTCTACGTGCGTCTTCTTCTGGGCGTCGAACGCGTCTTTCATGTCCTTGATGTCCTTGTCCAGCCCGCCAGTGATGACGCGCATGGTCTCGGCAGCCTCCCTCTTGAGGGACTCCTCACGCGCCTTGAGGGCTTTTTCGTTCTCCAGCGCGAGAGCCGTCTTGGCGGCCTCTATTGCCTTGTCCTGACCGGCCTTGATCTCGGCGATGGCTTTTTCCTGGCTTGCGCGGAGTTCTCCGAGAGTCCGCTCGTGTTGCTCGCGCTCAATCTGGCGGAGCTGTTCGGCAGTGCGGATCTCAGCGTCCTTGCGTATAATCTGGGCGTCGCGCTCGCTGATGGCGGCGTCCCGCCGGGAGATTTCCTCGTCCCGTGCGGCGATTTCCCCTCGCAGCTTTGCCCCGGCCCTGCGTCCGGCATATGTCCATGCGATGGCGAAAGCGGCAATGACGGCTGCTGCCGCAATGACGATAATGACTGTTGTGCTCATGGCGTTGTAACCCCTCCCATGCAAAGATAGCAGGAATGACCGAAAAAATGTCAATCCGGCCTGTCTTCGCTGAGGGCGCGGGCGTTGCAGGTAAGAGGGTTTTTGATTATGTTTGTGAGGTATCTGTTTGCGTGCAAAATATGAGGATAGACAAATATATGTGGGCGATACGCCTCTTCAAGAGCCGCACCGAGGCGAGCGAGGCTTGCAGCGGGGGACGGGTCAAGGCGGGTGGCGTGTCGGTCAAGCCCTCGCATGAGATTAAGCCGGGGGATGTGATTAGCGTCCGCAAGGGCGCTGTGCTGCGCACGTACAGGGTGATTGCCCCTGTGGAGCGCCGGGTGGGGGCGGCTCTTGTCCCCAATTACGCGGAGGACCTCACGCCGCAGTCAGAGATTGACAAGATGCGGGCTCCGGTGGAGACGGTGTTTGTCAAGAGGGACAGGGGATCGGGCCGCCCCACCAAGAAAGAGCGGCGCGACCTCGATGCGCTGTGGGATGACTTGGAGGGTGAGTAGCCGGACGGTGCCGATGGAGGGAGACAGCCGATGACAGCCAAAATGACAGAGCCTCCTGTGCAGCCGCACCATGGGAGGGACAGTGCCGCAGCCGGGGGAGAGCCCCGCCCGTTCCTGCGGCAAGTGGCGGAACATTACTGGGCCTTGGACGGGAGCGGCATCAGCGGACGCTGCTTTGTGTTCCCCAACAGGAGGTCGATGGTGTTTTTCCGCAAATGGCTCTCGGGCTGCATCCGTGGCGCGGATGCTCCGGTGACGGCCCCGATGATGTACACCATCAATGATTTCTTCTACGCCCTGGCCCGCCGCCGGGCCACCCCCAAAGTCAGGCTTCTGCTGGAGCTGTATTCTTGCTATGATGAGATCCGCAAGTCCAGGGGGCTGCCGTCCGAGCCGCTGGATGAATTCGTGTTCTGGGGAGATGTCATCCTGTCTGATTACAACGAGATAGACAAATGGATGGACAAGCCGGACTCGCTGCTTCGCAATGTGGCGGAACTCAAGGCGATGCAGGATGATTTGTCTTCCCTCTCCAAGGATCTCTCCAAGGGGCAGATTGAGGCGCTGAGACAGTTCGTGGGGCATTTCCGTGAACAGTCCGGCAACGGTTCGGCGCCTGTCAAGGAATCGTTCCTGCAGATCTGGCAGATGCTGCTGCCCCTGTACCGCTCGTTCAACTCGAGGTTGGACAGCAAGGGAATGTCTTACGAAGGCATGGTGTACCGCAGCATGGCGGGGCGGCTGAACGGCGGGATGAGCGTCATCGACCTCCTCTCGGAGGTGTTCGACCCCCGGACGAGGTATGTGTTTGTAGGACTCAACGCCCTCAACGATTGCGAGAAGACGCTCATGCGCAAGATGCGCGACGCCCGCATAGCCGAGTTCTGCTGGGATTACGTGTCGGAGGAGGTCAGGCATCCGCAGAACAAGTCCTCGTTCTTTATGAGGGACAATGTGAGCGAGTTCCCTCAGGCGTTCCGCTTGGACGCTGCCGATGTGTCGGGGCGCGTGGTGGATGTCCTGAGCGTCCCGTCATCGGCGGGACAGGCGAAGCAGCTGCCGGAGATGCTGTCCAGAATCAGCGGCGGCGGTCCGGTCGGCCTGGAGACCGCCGTGGTGCTCCCTGACGAGAGCCTGCTGGTCCCCGTGCTCAATTCCATTCCCGTCCAGGTCTCAGAGGTCAATGTCACCATGGGCTATCCTATGGGCGGGAGCGCGTTCTATTCCCTGATGGAGGCTGTAGCTGCGTTGCAGATGCATTTGAGGCTCAAGGATGGCGAATGGATGTTCTATCACAAGCAGGCTTGGGCGGTGCTGGGGAGCAGCGTGCTCAAGGCCTTGATGGGGGAGGAGGACAAGGCCGTGTCTTCCGGCATACGCCTGCGCGCGCGCTATTATATCAGACAGGGCGAGTTTGCCGGCTCCAAGCTGCTGGAAGCCATTTTCCGTCCCGTGGTGACTGACACGTCTTCCGCTTCGGCCGAGGGGACGGACGCTCTGGCGCAGTACCTTATGGATGTTGCCAGTCTGCTTGGGCGCAGAATGACGGAGATGCCCTCGCTTGCGCTTGAGCTGGAATTCGCCCGCGCGTACTGGCAGGGGGTGGAGAGTCTCAAAGGGGAACGTCTGCCCGTGCTGCCAGCGACATGGATGTCGCTGCTGCGCAGGGTGGTCACGCTCGACGCCGTTCATTTCAAGGGAGAGCCGATGCGCGGCATGCAGGTGATGGGGCCGTTGGAGACGAGGGCTCTGGACTTCCGCAACGTCATCATCCTCTCATGCAACGAGGGGGTCTTCCCGAGGCACAGCGTCAGCGCCTCGTTTATTCCGCATGAGCTGCGCAAGGCGTTCGGCCTCCCGACATATGAGCATCAGGACGCGGTGTGGGCGTACTATTTCTACAGGCTGATACAGAGGGCTTCAAGAGTCTGGCTAGTGTATGACTCCCGGCTGGAGGGGATGCGCTCCGGCGAGGAGAGCCGCTACATCAAGCAGCTGGAGATGCATTTCGGTGTGAGGACGAGGCGGCATGTGGCAGGCGTGGCGCTGGACAAGCCGGATGCCGAGGGGGACATCCCCAAGACTCCGGAGGACGTGCGGGTCATCAGGGACATGTATCTGTCCGCCAGCTCACTGCGTTCGTATCTCACATGCCCCGCACAGTTCTATTACTCTAGAGTCAAGGGCTTGAGGCCTGCCGATGAGGTGTCGGAGTCCCTGGATGCTGGCATGACAGGCAATGTGTTCCACAGGACGATGCAGTCCTTGTACTCCGTCCCCGGAGGGACGGTCACCAGAGACCGCCTGCTCTCGGCTCTCAAGGATACGCAGATGGTGAGATCCCTTGTGTCCAAGGAGATATGCGAAGAGCTCAAGACTGACGAGGTCGAGGGGCGCAACCTGGTGTTTGAGGATATCATCTGCAAGTACGTCCGCCAGACTCTGCGCCGGGATGTGGAGCTGATGGACAGGGAGGGTACAGACCATATCGAGATACTGGGCCTTGAGCTAAAGGTCAATGACTTGGAGATAGACGGCTTCCGTTTTGTGTGTATCATTGACAGGCTGGACCGCCTGCGCCCGGGAGAGATACGGGTGGTGGACTACAAGACAGGCAAGGTGCTGGACTCCGATGTGGACGTGACGGATGACAATGCCCAGGAGCGGGCTGAGACCCTGTTTGACGCCGCCACCGCCGCCAAGGACCGCCCCAAGATAGCCTTGCAGATGTACCTCTATGACGAGGCGGTGCTTGGGGCGCCGTCCATGCAGGGGCTATGCGGCCCGGAGGACAGGGTGCTCAACTCGGTGTACAGCGTGACAAGGCTCTTTTCGAGGCCGGTGGAGAACAAGGAGCGGAGCTCCCGCTTTGCCGAGGAGACCGGCAGCAGGCTGTCGGCTCTGCTGCGGGAGATGGCCGACACTTCGGTGCCGTTCCGCAGGACTTCCGACCGGGAGAGCTGTTCCCTCTGTGACTTCAAGATGATTTGCGGGCGATGATTGACATACTCAAAGCCTCCGCAGGGTCAGGCAAGACATACAACCTTGCAAAGAAATACATCTCCCTCCTGCTGGACAGCACCGACAGGTACGCCTACAGGCATGTGCTCGCTGTCACATTCACCAACAAGGCGACAGCGGAGATGAAGGCGCGTATCCTCAGGGAGCTGCACACGCTCTCGACCGATACGGCCAAGTCCAAATATTACGGCGATTTTGTGCCCTCGAAGTTCACGGACGCGCAGTCGCTGCGGGATGCCGCAGAACGCTCCCTGATTGATATCCTGCATGACTACAGCGCGTTCTCGGTCAGCACTATCGACAAGTTCTTCCAGCGGGCTCTCAAGTCATTCGCTAGGGAGATAGGGTATTACGCTTCGTATCAGGTGCGCATTGACAGGGACGCCCTGATACAGGAGGCGGTGGACAGGATGCTGGATGCCCTGACGGCGCAGGACAGGGCCGTGCTGGACTGGCTGTCCGACGAGGCCTCGGAGCAGCTTGAGCAGGGACGGCATTTCAGCGTGGAGCGCAGCCTATACAGCATCTGCGCCATGCTGAAGTCCACCGAGCACGCCTCTCTCGCCTCCCGGCTGGGCATAGATGACAGGGAGGCATATTCCAAGCAGAATGTCAGCTCCGTCAGCAGGGCCTGCTCCGCAGTCATGTCCGCATTCGAGAGGGAGGTCAAGGCGGAGGCGGCTGCAGCCATGGGCATCCTGTCAGACAATGGCCTTTCCCCCGGGGACACCAACAGGGGGTGGATGCGGAAAATAGAGGCGTATGCCGATGCCGGCCCCGGAGACAGGGTGGCTGCCCCGTCGGATGCCGTCATAGACAAATGCCTTGACCCGGACAAATGGTTCACCAAGGCCAACGCCTCCCGCATGCTGCCGATGGTGGAGGGGAGGCTTGCCCCTGTCCTGGAGCGTCTGGCGGCCCTGTTCCGCGACAGTGGCGGAGGGGCCAGCACGCGCTGGCGAGACTACAGCACGGCCGTGATTATCAGGGGGGAGGTGCACACGCTCGGGCTGGCGAGGGAGTTCTATGACAGTTTTGACGCCCTGGTCAAGGAGGAGAACGTGATGAGCCTCGATGACTCCAACACCCTGCTCAGGCGCATCATTGACGGGAGCGACGTGCCGTTTGTCTACGAGAAGCTCGGGGTGTGGTACGAGCATTTCCTATTGGATGAGTTTCAGGATACTTCGGGGGTGCAGTGGGACAATTTCAAGCCGCTGCTGCATGAGAGCGACGATCATGGGCGTGACAATCTCGTGGTAGGAGATGTCAAGCAGAGCATATACAGGTGGCGCGGTTCGGACTGGGGCCTGCTCCTCGAGCTGCCCTCCGAGTTTAACAAAGAGTCTTCCCGGGTGAGCGCCTTGGCGGACAACTGGCGCAGCCTGAGGACGATAGTTGAGTTCAACAACAGTTTTTTCCGTTTCTGCTCCTCAAAAATGGATGGCGCTCTCGGCCTGGAGGGCGATGGGAGCGTCAGCGGCATCTATGCTGATGTGGAACAGACGGCGAGGACGGCCGATCCGCAGGAGGGGCATGTCCGGGTGAGCTTCTGCGGGGAGGGTGAGGATTATGGGGATGAGCTGGAGGCAGTCTTGGATGCGGTGCGCTCCGCAAGGGAATCAGGAGCGCGGTGGCGGGACATAGCCATACTCGTCCGGCGGCATGAGGACGGCGGCGCGGTGGCGGATGCCCTCGTGGAGGCGGGAGTGCCTGTCATATCCGACGACTCGCTCACCGTCAAGTCCTCCCCTGCGGTGCGCCGCATAGTGTCCCTGATGTCCTGCGTTGACAACCCGGACGATGCGGTGAACGGGTATCTGGCCAAGGAGATGGGGCTGGAGTACACGTCCGGCTACCATTCCCTCGCCGACCTGTGCGAGTCTCTTGTGCGCCTGCTGCGCTCCGACGGGCGGGGAATGTCCGGAGGGGATGTCCTGTATGTGCAGTCATTCATGGACACTGTGCAGGAATGGTCATCCCTCCATGGCAACAACCTGTCAGAGTTCCTCCGGTATTGGGAGGAGCAGGATCCCAAGACCGTGTCTCCGGAGGACGCGGACTCGGTCACGGTGATGACCATACACAAGTCCAAGGGCTTGCAGTTCCCCTGCGTGATATTCCCGTTCGCGGAGGGGATTGGCCGGCATCAGCTCGGGACTAACCGGCACTGGTGCCGCCCGGATGTCAGCTCCGGGCCGCTGGCAGCGGCGGGCGGGCTCATCTATCCCGTCAATGTGTCCGGCAGGCTGGAGGGCACGTGGTTTGAGGATTGCTGGCGGCGCGAGAGAGTGATGATGGCGGTGGACGACATCAACCTGGCTTATGTGGCGTTCACAAGAGCCGAGAAGTCCCTCTGCCTGATAGTCTCCCGCCCCAAGGACAGCGCCGTCAAGACGCTCCGGGAGGGGAGTCTGCCCGGCAGCTTTGACCTCTCGCACCTGCTGTACCTGTACTGCATGGAGCGGGGGAGGGAGTTCGGGAAGATGTACGACTTCACTCTGGCTGGCGCTGGCGCCGGCGGAAGCGAGGAGGCCGCGACTTTCGGCATGGAGTGGCCGTCAGTCCCGATAGGGGACAGGCTGTCGTTCGGAGAGGACAATGCGGACTTCTTTGCGGACGGGACTCCAATAGGGCGCAGCCCCCGTCTTCGCGGCATAGTGCTCCATGACATCCTGTCCAGGATAGACTCCTCATCGCAGCTGCGGGCTTCTGTGGATGCCGCCGTAGCGGACGGGGACATGTCAGCCGAGGACGGGGAGGAGGCGTTCCGCGAGCTGCTCCCGAGAGTCCTGTCCAAGGTGCGGATGGGGTGGTTCGGCTCCGGTGATGACGGCGCGGCGGAGGGCGGAGACGGCCCGGCGCCGACTCGCAATGAGGTCTCCATTTTCGACACGGACGGGGAGCTGTACCGCCCGGACAGGGTCGTGACCGGAGCTGACGGCTCTGTGACGGTGATAGACTACAAGTTCGGCGAGCAGAGGCGCAAGTACGTCTCCCAGGTGCGCAGGTACATGAGCCTGTACAGGCGCATGGGATTTCCGTCGGTCAAGGGATACCTCTGGTACGTGGACCAGGACATTGTGCAGGAAGTAGGGCAGTGAACGCCCCTCCGGGCCTGTTACGGCTCTGACGGCGGGGGGACTGTCCCGTCGTCTATCATCTTGCGCAGCAGCGAGACATACGCTGGCGGCATGTGCTCCATCGGGTTGGAGAAGTGTCCCGTCAGCTGCTCTAGAGTGTATTTGCCGCCATGGGCCTGCACCCAGGACTCCATTCTACGCCTGGCCAGCTCCGAGGGCTCGCGGGAGCGGCACACGTCACATCCGCCGCATTCTTCGCTGCCCTCCTCACCGAAATAGCCCAGCAGCCATACGGAGCGGCACACGTCTGTCTCGGTCGCGTAGTCAGTCATGGCCTGGGTGCGCTGGCGGAAGCTGGAGCGCAGCATCTCGTAGGTATTGGGGGAGAGGTTGACGTTGCCGGGACGCAACCTGTTGTGATGCAGGAATATCACCGTGGAGTGGTCTGCCGGCACGTAGTTGATGACATGCTCCAGCGAGAGCCTGTACAGCAGCCTGCGCAGCCCCGGCACGCTCACCCCGCACTGGCTCGCGACCCGCTCTTCGTCAATGGGCTGTACAAAGGAGAATATGCCCGGATAACCCCGCATGAGGGCATCCAGCACATTTGCCATCAGCGGCTCCGGCAAGTCCACGTCATACAGGGCCGTGCGGTCCACGCGGATGCGCACTCTCGTGTCGATGTCGGCATCCTCGGTGTATGTCAGGTGGCCGCTGCGCTCCAGGTACTGCAGCGCGTAGTGGACAGGCGCCCGCTGGAGGCCGAAATGCTTGCAGAACTCCTCAAAGTCAAACTTGACCTGCCTGTACTCACCCATGTCGTAAGGGATCTGCAGGAATATGTGCAGTTTCTGGTATATGTCCTCAATGTACTCCAGCGGCGGGAATGAAGTCTGCTCTATCCGCCTGATGCGGGCCAGGTCGGCGGCGTTCCACAGCAGGACGGCGTATGCCTGTTTGCCGTCCCTCCCTGCCCGTCCGGCCTCCTGGAAATAGGCCTCCGGGCTGTCGGGCAGGTCTGCATGCGCCACAAACCGCACGTCCGGCTTGTCTATGCCCATGCCGAACGCGTTGGTGCATACCATCACCCGGATGTCTCCCCTGCGCCATGCCGCCTGCCTGTCGCTGCGGGTCTGGTACTGGAGCCCGGCATGGTAGTATGAGGCATCCACCCCTCCGGCCCGCAGGTATGCGGCTATCTCTTCGCATTTGCGCCTTTGGCGCATATAGACTATCCCGCTGCCGTCTATTCCCCGGCAGATGGACAGCAGCTGCCCGAGCTTGTCGTCGGTGTCACGCACTATGTAGGAGAGGTTGTCGCGCTTGAAGCTGCCTCTGATCAGGAGCCTCTCGCGAAAGGCCAGCTTGTCCATGATGTCCTCGGCCACTGCGGGAGTGGCAGTGGCCGTCAGGGCGATGACCGGGGCCTTGACTCTCAGGCGCAGCTCGCCTATCTTGAGGTAGTCGGGCCTGAAATCGTAGCCCCACTGCGAGATGCAGTGCGCCTCGTCCACCACGATGCAGCTGATGGGGAGCACGTCCAGATAGGAGAGGAAGAGCTGCGTGGACAGTCTCTCCGGGGAGACGTAGAGGAACTTGCAGCCGCCGTAGGCGGCGTTGTTGAGCGCGAGGTCAACCTCCCGTCTGGACATGCCGGCATGGATTGCGATGGCTTTGATGCCCCTGCCGCAGAGATTCTGCACCTGGTCTTTCATCAGGGCTATCAGGGGGGTGATGACAAGCGACAGCCCGTCGGACATCATCCCGGGCACTTGGAAGCAGACGGACTTACCGCCGCCCGTTGGCAGCAGCGCAAGCACGTCCCTGCCCTCCAGCGCCGCGGCTATAATCTCCCTCTGCATCGGACGGAACGAGCTGTACCCCCACCAGGCGCGCAGCACTTCTTCCGCTGTCAGACCAGTCCTTGCCATGTCCTTCTCCATTTCCATGCAAAATTAACTATATTTTGCTCAAGTCCCGCTGGCCGCCCTGCCGGCCGTCCCGCTCCGCGCTTGGCATGATTAATGCAGATTAACTGAAGATTTTATTGCCTTGTGTCGTTTTTTGAGTAACTTTGCGCACAAGAAGGTTGTTTGGTTAAACTCTTTTAATTCAATACTAAACATGTCACACATCAATCTTGAGAAGTACGGCATCAAGGATGTCAAGGAGATTGTCTACAATCCCACCTACGAGGTGCTGTACAACGAAGAGACCAAGCCCGGGCTCACGGGCTTTGAGAAAGGGCAGGTTACCGAGCTGGGCGCCATCAACGTGATGACCGGCGAGTTCACCGGCCGTTCTCCCAAGGACAAATACATCGTCATGGACGCCAACTCCAAGGACACCGTCTGGTGGAACACCCCGGAGTACCCCAATGACAACCACGAGATGTCCGAGCAGGTCTGGGGCGAGGTTAAGAAACTCGCGCAGAACGAGCTCAGCGGCAAGAGGCTGTTTGTTGTGGACGGCTTCTGCGGCACCCACAAGGACACCCGCATGAAAGTCCGCTTCATCATGGAGGTCGCATGGCAGGCGCACTTTGTCACCAACATGTTCATCCGTCCCCAGAACCAGGCCGAGTTTGACCAGGAGCCGGACTTCATCGTCTATTGCGCCTCCAAGGCCAAAGTGGACAACTACAAGGAGCTGGGCCTGCGCAGCAGCACCTGCGTCGCGTTCAACGTCACCAGCAAGGAGCAAGTCATCCTCAACACCTGGTACGGCGGCGAGATGAAGAAAGGAATGTTCTCCATGCAGAACTATTTCCTCCCTCTCAAAGGCATCGCCTCGATGCACTGCTCCGCCAACACGGACATGAACGGGGAGAACACCGCCATCTTCTTTG
>CAZKVW010000059.1:8900-13054 GCA_964556285.1 uncultured Muribaculaceae bacterium | reverse complement strand
TCGTCCTGCACTCCGTCAGCATGGACATCATGCCCGGGGACTTCGCCTACATTGTCGGCAAGGTGGGCACCGGCAAGACCTCCATCATACGCACAATGACGGGCGAGAACCGTCTGGGCGGCGGCGAGGGCCGGGTGTGCGGCTATGACCTGCGCTCGCTGCGCGAGAGGGACATCCCCGGCCTCAGGCGCCGGATGGGCGTGGTGTTCCAGGATTTCCAGCTGCTGATGGACAGGCCTGTACGCGCCAATCTGCAGTTTGTCCTCAAAGCAACCGGCTGGAAGAAGCAGGAGCTGATGGAGCAGCGCATAGAAGAGACCCTAAAAGATGTCGGAATGAGTTCCAAGGCGCACAAGATGCCCTACCAGCTCTCGGGCGGCGAGCAGCAGCGCGTAGCCATCGCCCGCGCACTGCTCAACTCCCCGCAGGTGATACTTGCCGACGAGCCGACCGGCAACCTCGACAGCGAGACGGCTGACGGCATCATGCAGCTGCTTGCCAAGATCAACCGTGACAACGGAGCCGCCGTCGTCATGGTCACGCACAACAGGGAGCTTATCAAACGCTGCCCGGGGCGGGTGTTTGTCTGCAAGGACGAGACATGCCGCGAACAGTCAGAGGCATGACCCTTAAGCAGAGATACGCCGGAGTCCTGGGATGGTTCAGGGAGCGCCGCCCGGACGCGCAGTCCGAGCTGGTGTTCCGCAATCCCTACGAGCTGACCGTCGCTGTCATCCTGTCGGCGCAGTGCACGGACAGGCGCGTCAACCTGACCACCCCGGAGCTGTTCATGCGTTATCCCGACGTGCAGAGCCTCTCCGCAGCGGATCCTGAAGACGTGCAGGAAATCATAAGCAGCGTCACATATCCCAAGAGCAAGGCCGCGCACCTCATCGGGATGGCGTGCAAGGTCGTGGCGGACTTCGAGGGCGAGATACCCTCCGCCGTTGACGATCTGATGAGCCTCCCCGGAGTGGGGCGCAAGACGGCCAACGTGGTGTCCTCCATAGTGTACGGAGCGCCTGTCGTGGCTGTGGACACGCATGTGTTCCGGGTGTCGCACAGGCTCGGCCTCTCGGACGGCAAGACCCCCGAGGCCGTGGAGGCGGATCTGGAGCGGCACATCCCCATTCCCGACAGGGCGCAATCGCATCACTGGCTGATCCTGCACGGGAGGTACGTGTGCACGGCCCGCTCCCCCAAATGCGGGGAATGCGGCCTGAGGCAGTGGTGCAGGCATTACATCGACAACACTAACATCAAACAATAACATGAGCAATTACCAAGACAACGTGCAGCGCTGGCTGACGGGTGACTACGACGAACAGACAAAGGAGGAGATCCGCCGCCTCCAGAAAGAAGACCCCGCAGGGCTGGAAGACGCATTCTACAAGCAGCTTGAATTCGGGACAGGAGGTCTGCGCGGCATCATGGGGGCAGGCACCAACCGCATGAACAAATACACCGTCGGCATGGCCACGCAAGGGCTGGCCAACTATATCAGGAAACAGACCCCTGGCCGGGAGGATGTCAGCGTGTGCATCTCCTACGACTCTCGCAACCGCTCCGGGGAGTTCGCCCGCATCGCGGCGCAGGTGCTGTCCGCCAACGGCATACGCGTGTACATATTCGACGGCATACGCCCTACCCCGGAGATGAGCTACTCGGTGCGGCTCAAGGGCGCGGTAGCCGGCATCATGATCACGGCCTCGCACAACCCCAAAGAATACAACGGATACAAGGTGTCCTGGAGCGACGGCGGCCAGGTCACGTCCCCCACGGACAAGGAAATAGTTGCGGAGGTGGCCAAGGTTACAGACCCCTCGCAGGTGCGATTCACGCCAGAAGGCAGCAGCTGCGGAGACATAGTGCCTATGGGCAGCGAAGTGGACGAGAGCTACATAAGCGACCTGCTCTCCATGTCGCTCAGCCCGGAGGCCTGCCGCAGGCACGGCGACGTCAAGATCGTGTACACCCCCCTGCACGGGTGCGGGGTGAGACTCATCCCCGAGATACTGCGGCGCAAAGGGTTCACGGACATCATCCATGTCCCCGAGCAGGATGTCAGCGACGGCAATTTCCCGACCGTGGCATCCCCCAACCCCGAGAATCCCGAAGCCCTCAAAATGGCTCTCGACAAGGCCCGCGAGACAGGGGCGGACATCGTCATGGCGAGCGACCCTGACGCCGACCGCCTAGGCGTGGCCGTAAGGGACGACAAGGGCGAGATGAGGCTGCTCAACGGCAACCAGACTGCTTCCCTGCTCACATGGTACGTGCTCCACAGGAGACAGGAGCTGGGGACGCTGGGCGAGGGCAAATACGTGGTCAAGACCATTGTCACCACGGAGCTGATTTCGGAGATCTGCGCCTCGTTCGGAGTGCCTGTGTATAATGTGCTCACCGGATTCAAGTACATCGCCGAGGTCGTAAAGCGGCACGAGGGACACGGGGAGTTTGTGTGCGGCGCGGAGGAGAGCTACGGCTTCAACATCGGCGAGTTTGTCCGGGACAAGGACGCGCAGGCGGCGGCGATGGTCATGGCGGAGTGCGCGGCATGGTGCGCCGGCCAGGGCATCACCCCTTGGCAGCTGCTGGGCAGGATATATGCGCAATACGGTTACCGCAAGGAGTCCCTGGTCTCCGTGGTGCGCAAGGGCATCAGCGGGGCGCGTGAGATACAGGAGATGATGGACAAATTCAGAAGCATGCCGCCCAAGGAGATGTGCGGCTCCCCCGTTGTCAAGGTAATAGACTATCTGGAGACCGGCAAGACCGGCCTGCCGGCCTCCAATGTGCTGCAGTTCTTTGACGAGGCGGGAGACGTGGTCTCGGTGCGCCCCTCCGGGACGGAGCCCAAAATCAAGTTCTACTTCGGAGCCAAGGGAGAGGACGCGGACGCGCGTCTGCGCAAGCTTGAGGCGCAGTTTGCAGCATGATGACGGGATGATTTCAAAAAAATCGAAAAAACATTTGATATTTTCTCCGATTTGCCCATATTTGCTCCCGGTATGACGAACGTCAACAAATATTGGTGGTGGCGCCTGTTACAACTTTACAAGTCGTAGGAGGTTAGCAACCGGTATATGCCATAGCCAATAGAGGATATATTCAAGCCCGACCGCACCACGACGCGGCCGGGCTTTTTTTTGCGCGCATTCAATCAAATCATCTAATATCAACATTCAAAATTCTTTAACTATGTCACACAACAACAACGACAGCAACATTCCCTACAAGACTTATCTGGGCGAAAACGAGATTCCCCGCTACTGGTACAACGTCCGCGCCGACATGCGCAACAAGCCGGCCCCTCTCATCAGCCCGGCTGACGGGCATCCGCTGACCATCGAGGAGATGAATCCCATCTTCTGCGAGGAGCTCAACAAGCAGGAGCTTGACAACGACACCAAGTACATCCCCATTCCGGAGCCGGTGCTGGATTTCTACCGGATGTACCGCCCCTCACCACTTATCAGGGCTTATTATCTGGAGAGGGCTCTCGGCACGCCGGCCAAGATATACTACAAGTTTGAGGGCAACAACACCTCCGGCTCCCACAAGCTCAACTCCTCCATCGCCCAGGCCTACTACGCCAAGAAGCAGGGGCTCAAGGGAGTCACGACCGAGACCGGGGCAGGACAGTGGGGCACGGCCCTCAGCATGGCATGCGCCTATTTCCATCTGGACTGCAAAGTATTTATGGTCAAGGTGTCCTACGAGCAGAAGCCGTTCAGGCGCGAGGTCATGCGCACATACGGCGCGTCCGTTACCCCCTCCCCGAGCGACACGACCAATGTGGGGCGCAAGATACTTGCCGAGCATCCCGGCACCACAGGATCGCTGGGCTGCGCCATTTCCGAAGCAGTGGAGGTCGCCGTATCCAACCCTGGCTACCGCTACGTCCTCGGCTCCGTGCTCAACCAGGTGCTGCTGCACCAGTCCATCATCGGCCTGGAGACCAAGGCCGCTCTTGACAAGCTCGGAGTCAAGCCTGACATCCTGATAGGCTGCGCCGGAGGCGGGTCCAACCTCGGCGGGTTCGCATCGCCGTTCTTCGGGGAGATGCTGCGCGGCGAGGCGCAGTACAAGATCATCGGCGTGGAGCCGGCCTCCTGCCCGAGTTTCACCAGAGGAAAGTTCGCCTATGACTT
>CAZKVW010000059.1:5389-8800 GCA_964556285.1 uncultured Muribaculaceae bacterium | reverse complement strand
GGATACTTCGACATGGTGGCCTACCAGCAGTACAACGACCACACCATGACGGACGTGATTCCCACTGACGAGGACATCGCCGCCAGCCTTGCGTTGCTCCCCAAAGTCGGCAACGAATAACATGACTGCGCGGCTTCTGCAGCTGTCACTCTGAACGCCGTCTGGCGGGTTGCAAGCATGCTTGCGGCCCGCCAGACTTGCATAATGCTGTCCCTATCGGGATGCACATTATTAGAGGCTATGCACCGGCATCCGATGCTATGGCCCGTCATTTGAGGCTGCGCACCGTCTTGCCGACGTTAATCAGGTGGTCGGCTATACGCTCCAGATTGGAGCTCAAGGAGAGGAACTGCGCCCCCACCACAGGCGTGCAGATATGCTTGGAGAGACGTTCGATATGATGGTCTTCCATCACTTTGGTGTAGTCGTCAATCTGCTCCTCCACGTCATTGGCCTGTTCCAGGGCGGCGAGGTCTTCGTGACGGTACGCCTGCATGACATAGTCGTACAGCTGGTGAATCAGCACCCTGAGCTGGGAAATTTCGTACAGGGCGTCATCTGAGAATCCCTGGCCCTCCATTCGCAAGGCTTCCGAGTACTCGACGATATTCTCCGCATAGTCCCCTATCCTCTCCAGGTCACGCACCGTGCGGAATGTGCCTGACAAATAGATATGGTCGTGCTCGTTGATGCCTGTCCCGTCAGTCAGCCTGACCACAAAGGAAATGAGGGTGCGGTTGATGAAATTAATCTCCTCCTCCGTCTTGCGGAACTGCTCCTCCTGCGAGAAATCCAATGTGCATATCATGTCCAGCGAGCGGTCCACATTCTCCATCGCAAGCTCTGACATGCGCACAATCTCCCTCTTGGTCTGCTGCACAGCCACGGGCGGGTATTTGAGCATCGTCTCATCGACAAAATGCAGGCGCGGGGCGTCCGGATCCGCAGCCGGGGCCTTTTCGGGGACCATTCTGCACACGAGACGCACGAGAGCGTCCGTAAGAGGCAGCATGAATGCCACGGTCATAACATTGAAGAACGTGTGGAACATGGCAAGCTGCGTCTGTGGCGCGCCGGGGAACACGTGCTCAAACAGCACCCCATAGTCCACCCGGCCTGATGACGCGACACCGAGAATCATGCCTGCGAAGAGAAACACAACGACACCGGAGCAGTTGAATATCAGGTGTATGAGGGCAGTCCTGCGGGCATTTGTCCCGCTGGCGAGACCAGCGAGGATGGCCACTATACAGGAGCCGATATTGGACCCCATTGTGAGATAGATGCCCTGGTCAAGGGAAATAAGGGACGTGACGACCATCGCCAGCGCAATGGAAGTCATCACGGACGAGCTCTGTATGATGGCTGTGAAAACTGCGCCGAGCAGGACGAGGAGAATGGGGTTGCTGACGCCCGCGAGGAATGTCCTGACTCCCTCCAGCTTGGCGAAATACGACATGGAGTCGCTCATCAGGGTGAGACCGACAAACATCATTCCGAATCCGGCCAAAATGCCTCCGGCCGTCTTCCATGCGTCATTCTTGGCGAACATCGCCATCAGCGCACCCACACCGGCCAATGCGGAGAATATCACCGAAGTGGATATGCCGCCCTCCCCGAACATGCCCAACGCGACTATCTGCGCGGTGACGGTCGTGCCTATGTTGGCTCCATAGATGATGGTGGCGGCCTGGGTAAGCGTCAGAATGCCGGCGTTGACAAATCCTATAGTCATGACGGTCGTCGCGCCCGAACTCTGGATAGCCGCCGTGCCGACAGTCCCTATCCCGACCCCGAGGAGCTTGCTTCCGGATGCCTTGCCAAAGAGATTTTTGAGCTTCTTGGAACTCGCCGATTCCAGATTGGAGCTCATCATCTGTATGGCGATAAGAAATATTCCGATGCCTGAGAGGAGCATCAATATCGCGGAGGCAATCGCTGTCGTACTCATTAACGCTGTGTTCGGAAGTATTGTGCTTGGACTGCAGGTGACTCTAAAAAACCGCGCAAAGATAACAAAAATCCCTTATTTTTGCGTCGCGGGACGGCATGGTGTCGCCCAATGGGGTAAAAAGGGTATCATTTTTCAGGTTTCAGGGTCTCGCATGCGCGAGAGACAGAAGAGTCATCCATGAAGATATGCGTAGGACTTTCCGGAGGCGTTGACTCCAGCGTGGCGGCCTTGCTGCTCAAGCGGCAGGGCTATGATGTGTTTGCCATGTTCATGCAAAACTGGCACGACGTGGAAGGCACACTGCATGGCGACTGCGAATGGGAGGAAGACCGCTATGTGGCGGAGCTGGTTGCCCGCAAGATAGGGATCCCGTTCTATTTTGTGGACTTGAGCAAGGAATACCGCCAGAGGGTGGTGGACTACATGTTCGACGAGTACGCCAAAGGGCGCACTCCCAACCCTGACGTGCTGTGCAACCGCGAGATCAAGTTTGACGCCTTCTTCAAGGCAGCCGGGCGGCTCGGGGCTGACATGGTGGCTACCGGACATTACTGCCGCAAAGAGGAGACGCTGGGGGCAGACGGCAAGCCGGTCTGGAGGATACTTGAGGGGAGCGACCCGGCCAAGGACCAGAGCTATTTCCTCTGCCAGCTGACGCAGGAGCAGCTGGGCAAGGCCTTGTTCCCCATCGGAGACATGCTCAAGTCCGATGTCCGGAGGGTAGCGGCGGAGGCGGAGCTGCCCTCGGCCGACAAAAAGGACTCGCAAGGCATCTGCTTCGTAGGCAAAGTTGACCTGCCCGTGTTTCTCCAACAGAAAATCCGTTCCGTTGAAGGGGACATCGTGGAGGTGTACGACGCGTACTACGGCTCCTGCGCCAAATATTTGGCTGACAAGGAGATGCTCGAGCGTTCAAGACCGGAAGACCTGTCGGATGAGCAGCTGCTGGATCTGTCCGAGCCCCTGTGCTACGGCGACATCACATTCGAGACCGAGACCTACCGCTCGCGCAACCATCACCGGCAGAAGACCCGCCTCAAGCCCAACCCGTGGGGCAAGATCATCGGACGGCACGATGGCGCGCAGTTCTTCACCATCGGGCAGCGCAAGGGTCTCAATGTCGGCGGGCACAAGGACTCCGTCTTTGTCATCTCAACTGACATCGCCAAAAACATCATCTACGTCGGGGAGGGGCATGAGCACAAGGGGCTGATGCGCAGCATCCTGCGGATACGTCCGGAAGAGGTGCACTGGATCAGGGAGGACTTGCGCATGGAGACTGGAGAATGCCGCCGCTGTAGTGTGCGCATCCGCTACCGCCAGCCGCTGCAGGACGCGCTGCTGCTGTGCCGCGGCAACGGAATGTATATCGCATTCGACAAGCCTCAGCGCGGCGTCACCCCCGGACAGTTCGCCGTATGGTACGACACCTCCGAGGGCGAGATGCTGGGGTCGGG
>CAZKVW010000059.1:0-5289 GCA_964556285.1 uncultured Muribaculaceae bacterium | reverse complement strand
CGGGCGCGATAGCCCTTGGGAGCGTCAGGGTCATACACCAGAGACGCGACAAAACGCTGGCGCAGCCCGAGGGCAGAGGCATTGGCATACGACTCGGCAAAGCGCGGCTCATCCGACTTCAGGAGGGAATAGAACTGCTCAGTCCTGACCGAAAAATATTCCTTGCCCAGCAGGGGCTCCACCTCGATGTCCTCCTCGTCTATAGGCACTCCTGCCTCACGGGACAGTATGAGGAGCTTGCGAAGCACGTCCCGTCCGCTCAAGTCGAGCCGGGGGTCAGGCTCTGTATATCCCAGCTCTTGCGCCCTGCGCACCACAGAAGCGAAAGTCACGCCGTCAGTCCCGCCCTTGTAGGTTGAGAATATGTAGCCCAGCGTCCCGGACAGCACCGCCTCCACCCGCTCTATGCGGTCGCCGCTGTTGACGCTGCGGCTGATGGACTCAAGTATAGGGAGCGCGGCCCCAACCGTAGTCTCGTAGCGGAGAGTTACCCCGCAGCGCACCGACTCGCGCCGGAGCGTCTGATAGAGCTTGTACGGGGAGGAGAATGATATCTTGTTGCAGGCGACTATGGAGTAGCCGCTCCGGAACAGGTTGACATACTTGTAGGCAATGTCGCTGCTCGCAGTGCAGTCCACAAACACCGCATTCTCCAGGGAAACCTCCGCAAGCCTCTCAAAATAAGCGTCATCGGCCGCAGATGTCCCGCCATCCAGCAGCTCTCCCGCATGCGAGATGTCCAGTCCGTCTATGTCCACGACATAGCGGCGGCTGTTGGAAAGCCCGCACACGCGGATGCGCTTGCCAGTGCGCCGGGCGATGGACTCCCCCTCCCTCGCGATAATCTCAACAAGGGCGCGTCCCACTGTGCCAAAACCGGCGATAAAGACATTGACAGTCTTCTCAAACGACTTCTCGAAGAACTCGGCGTGTATCTGCCGTATCGCGTCGTCCGCCCGCTCGCTCGGCACCACCACTGTGACATTGCGCTCGGAAGACCCTTGCGCCACGGCCCTCAGCTGTATGCTGTGCCGTCCGAGAGCCGCGAGCATGCGCCCGGTCGTGCCGGTCTTGCCAACCACATCGTCCGCCACCAGGCAGATAATGGAGTACCCTGTCTCCACCTTGAGAGGATTGAGGATGCCGAGGCTGATCTCATACTCGAAGCACCTGTCCGCCGCGACCCGGGCTTTCTGCGCGTCATCCACAGACACGGCCAGGCACATCGTGTGTACAGAGGACGCCTGGGTGATGAGGATGATATTGATATTCTCACGGCTCAGGGCGTCAAAAAGCCTGCTGCTGAATCCCGGCACTCCTACCATGCCGCTGCCCTCCAGCGAGAGCAGGGCGATGTCATCGCTGTTGGAAATGCCTATGATGTCCTCACGCACACGCGGAGCCTGCCTCTCGATGAGAGTCCCCGGCAACTCGGGGCTGAACGTGCTCTTGACATAGATGGGGATGCCCTCTGCCACTACAGGCTGTATCGTGGGCGGGTAGATGACCTTGGCCCCGAAATGCGACAGCTCCTGCGCGGCGCGGTAGGATATGTGGCTGATGGTGTGCGCGGTGGGCACTATCTTGGGGTTGGCGGTCATCATGCCGGGCACGTCAGTCCATATCTCCAGCCGCCTGGCCTTGAGCGCGACCGCAAGCAAAGAGGCGGTGTAGTCCGATCCGCCCCTGCCGAGCGTAGTGGTGCGCCCCTGGGCGTCGGACGCAATGAAGCCGGGCACGACAAATAGGTTGACAATGGGGTTGTCCTCCACCACGGCGGCCATGCGCGAGTACGTCTGCGCGGTGTCTACCTCGTTGGCTCCGGAGACAAAGGAAGTCTTAATGACCTGTCTCGCGTCTATCCACTTGGCTGAAATGCCCATGCTGGCGAGCTTGGTGGCTATGATGCGGCTTGACAGCAGCTCGCCAGTCCCCTGGATGGCGTCGAGGCTGGCCACGCTGAGCTCGCCGAGCAGGTACACGCCCTGCGCGATGGCCCGCAGAGAGTCTATCTCCCTGTCACAGGTCTCAATGGCCTCCTCATGCTTCTCAATCGGCAGCAGGTCGCGGATAATGCTGTGGTGCACGTCCCGCAGCCGGTCTATCATGGAATCATACTCCCTGTCTCGGGCAGCCGCCCTGCGCCCAATCTCGATCAGGCTGTTGGTGCAGCCGCTGATGGCCGAGAACACCACCACCGTGCGGTCCTGCTCCACTGCAGCGGACACTATGTCCGTCACCCTGCTTATCATTGCCGCGTCCGCGACCGAAGTGCCTCCAAATTTAAGTACTTGCATATCTCTTGTAATGTCGTTTGCTGTGGGACGGCCTCCACTATATGTACCGTCCCAAAATCTCTGATATCTGGCCGCTTTCCAACAGGAAGCCGTCGTGTCCGAATTTGGACGTAATCTGATAATATTCCGCCCCGCGCACGCCGTCCGCAATCTCCTTGACCTCCTCGGGAGGGAATATGCAGTCGCTGTCTATCGACACGACGGCCGTGCGGGCCTTGATGCGCGAGAGCGCGCTCTGCACACCCCCGCGTCCGCGTCCCACATTCTGGCTGTCCACAGCGTCTGCAAGGTAATAATAGCTGTACGCGTCGAAACGGTTCGCGAGTTTCTGGCCCTGATAACGCTGGTATGACCCTGCCCGCTGGGCGAACATGGTGTCCGGGTCGCTGTCCTGTTGTGTCAGGACATAGCCCTCCCTGCTGCGGTAGGATATCATGGCAACGGCCCTGGCGCAGCGCAGCCCAGCCTTGCCCCCCTCCAGTCCCGCCGCTTCGCGGAATGTGGGGTCGGCCTCCAGAGCCATCCTCTGCGTCTCCTCGAACGCGCTCAAGTAGGGGCTGACCCTCGCGGATGTGGCCATAAAAGCCGCAGCGCTGATGACATCCGGCTCCTGTATCGCCCACTCCAAGGCATGGAAACCGCCTATCGAAGACCCCACCAGCAGGTCCACCTTGGAAATGCCGATATGCCTGCGCACAATCTCGAATGTCCGCGCCACATCACGCACCGTCACTCTCGGGAACGAGAACAAGTACGGGCGTCCCGTGGAGGGGTCCGTGCTGGCCGGCCCGGATGTGCCGTAGGGCGAGGCCAGCTCGTTGACGCAGACCACAAACAGGCGGTCGGGGTCAATGGTCTTGCCCGCGCCCGCCATTCCGGGCCACCAGTCCTCGGGGTCGGAGTTGGCAGTCAGGGCGTGGCATATCCACACCACCTTGTCCTGCGGCCGGTATGCCCTGGGAGAGGTGTGATAGACTATCTCCAGTCCCGGCAAGCTGCCGCCGGCCTCGAAATCAAAGCGGTCATCGTATTTCAGCGTGTGCCTCTGCATCATTTTACGGCCTCCGGATAGCGCAAATTGGCAGGAGTGGCATTTTCCAGCACCTCATGCAAGTATTTGGCGGCCTCCCATCTGGCCATCGGGAGGTCATGGAGCAGCCAGTTGCCGCAGTCCTGCGGCGAGGCTCCGGGCACGTCACCCTCATACCCCGCAATGAACGCGAATGTCTCCCTCATCAGCGGGAGGATGTCCTCCGGACTCAAGTCACCTCTCATCAGCAGATAGTTGCCGGTCAGGCAGCCCATCGGCCCCCAATAGATGACGCGCTCACCCCACACGTGATGATTGCGCAGGTATGTCGCGGCGAGGTGCTCAATGGTATGGATTGCGCCCTGGCCGAGAGCAGGCTCGCGGTTGGGCTCTTTCATGCGTATGTCAAACGTGGTCACGACCTCGCCACCGACAGCATCTTTGCGCGAGACATACACGCCCCGCAGCAGACGCAGGTGGTCAATAGTGAAACTTGCTATCTTTTCCATAATCTTCAAAGGCCTCCAATCTCGCGCAGCAGGGCTTCGAGGGCAATGAACGATGTCTGTGACAGGTCTCTCCAAAACCCTTCGTACATCTCCACATGCGCCCCGGGCACATCGCTGACAACTCGCATGCACAGGAACGGCACCCCATACCGGCGGCAGACCTGCGCTATGGCGGCGGACTCCATGTCACAGGCGAGCGCGTCCGGGTACATGGAGGATATGCGCACCTCCTGCGCCCCGTCGTCCACAAACTGGTCTCCGCTAGCTATGAGTCCGAAACGCGCCCCGGGGCATGAGCGTCTCGCTGCATCCAGCAGGAGGGGATCAGCGTCATATCTCTCGGGCATCCCCTGCACTTGGCCGAGGGCGTTGCCCGGCCCGCACCACACGTCATGGTATGCCACGCTCTCCCCCACCACCACATCGCCCACGCTCAATGCGGAAGTCAGCCCTCCGGCCACGCCGCTGTTGATGATGCAGTCCGGGCGTTCCGTCAGTATCATCTCCACCGCTGCGCAGGCGGCGTTGACCTTGCCTATGCCGGCAAGACGCGCACCGTCCGTGCCAGCCGCCCGCAGGGCGTCCAGCTCCCGCTCCATAGCGACTATCACACCAGCCCTCATCAGCCTTTGGCTTGTCTGCGGGACGGCAGGTGAAAGACCTCACGCATCTCCGCCATGTCCTCTTGTGAAATGCCCTGCGGCTCAAAGCCCATAGCCTTGGCGCTCATGTAGATGCATGCGGCCTTGTTAAGCACGTCGGTCTGGTCGAACGCGTCCAGTATGTCTGTGCCGACAGCGAGCGTGCCATGTTTCTCCCAGAGTACCACATTGTAGTCACGTATCTTGTCAAGCGTGGCGCGAGCCAGCTCCAGAGACGAGGGCATGGCATATGGGACCACTCCAAGCGCGAGCGGCGCGAATGCGAGCGTCTCCGGTATCATGGACTTGAGCGTAGCAGTCAGCGCATTCTCGTCCAGCCATCTGGGGCTGTGGGACATGGCCACCAGCTCCACAGGATGAGTGTGCAGCGTGGCCTTGTATTCGGAGTTGCCGCTCTGGGCCAGCCAATTGTGTATCGCCAGGTGGGACGGCAGTTCGGAGGTCGGCGCGACCGGCTTGTCAGCCACAATCTCATACTGCGCCCCGTCCGGCAGCACCCTGATAAGCGCCCCGTTGTCCATCGGCGCACGGGCGAGATCCCTCATCCTCTTGCCGGTGCCCTTGGCGTAGAACCAGCATCCGGCTATGCTCTGGAGCGTCATCCCTATGGCGACCGGCCCGCTGACTGCGGGCATCGCCCGCATGCCGTTATCCACAAAGCCGGTCAGGTTGACGACGATGTTGCCGCCGTTGCGCTCTGCCCAGTTCTTCTGCCACAGGTAGAGAGCCACTTCCGCAATCTTGCCTATCTCCGCCGCCAGAGCAGGGCGGCCGTCCAATACAGATGCCAT
>CAZKVW010000058.1:0-13282 GCA_964556285.1 uncultured Muribaculaceae bacterium | reverse complement strand
AATTCGATTTTTTTTTGATTTTGTTTCTCAATTCTTAAAAAACTTTATTAATTAATTCCGGACGAAGCCTTTTTGTGCGTTCTGCGGCCTGTGTGTCCTGCCATTCGCGGATGAGCTTGGGATTGCCGCTGAGCAGCACGTCGGGCACTTTCCAGCCGTTGAATTCGGCAGGGCGGGTATATGACGGCGGGGACAGCAGGCCGTCCTGGAAGCTGTCGCTCAGCGCCGAGGTCTCGTCCGTCAGCGCCCCGGGCAGCAGCCTCACTATCGCGTCCGCCAGCAGCGCGGCAGGCAGTTCCCCTCCGCTGACCACGTAGTCCCCGACGGAGATCTCGCGTGTGATGAGATGGTCCCTGACGCGCTGGTCAACGCCCTTGTAATGCCCGCAGAGGAGGATGAGGTTGCCTTTGAGCGACAGCTCGTTGGCCATGCCTTGGGTGAGAGTCTCCCCGTCCGGGGACATGTAGATGACCTCGTCGTAGTCCCGCTCGGCGCGGAGGGCGGATATCATCCTGTATATAGGCTCGACCATCAGCACCATGCCGGCGTCGCCTCCGTAGTTGTAGTCGTCCACGTTTCTGCGCGGCCCGATGCCGTACTCGCGCAGGTTGTGCACCTGTATGTCCGCAATGCCTTTGCGGACAGCCCTGCCGACTATTGAATGGCTGAGAGGGCTTTCGAGCAGTTCCGGGACTGCCGAGATGATGTCTATTCGCATAAGAGGCTGGTTTGTCAAACGCCTGCAAAAATAGGTATTTCGACTAAAAATGGTATATTTGCAGCTTGTAAGTTTTAAACACTCCAATCTGATGAGCGAAACGAATATCCCCGATGCCGTCGAGACAGTGCAGTCCGGCGAGACAGCGGATGTAAATGGAACGCAGGAGGCAAGCAACCCTCAAGAGACTAGCAGCCTTCAGGAGGCGCAGACTCCCTCATTTGCCGACAAGAGCCTGGCCGAGCTGGTCAAGCTGTTTGAGTCGCTGATGGAGAGCGCCGACAGGATGAAGAGGTCCAAGGAGGCGGAGGCAATCAAGTCCGCGTTCTACAAGCTCCTCAACAAGGAGAAGTCCGATGCGGGCGAGGGCTTTGCCAATGCCCCGAAAGCCAATGTGGATGAGGAGGCTCCGGCCGTCGGGGAGGCCAAGCCCGAGGAGGCACAGCCCGCCGGGGAGGTTGCCCATCAGGAGGAGTCGCAGCCCGTCGGGGATGACAAGCCCCAGACGGAACAGCCCGCAGAAGACGAGGCGAAGTCAGGCAGCGCGCTTTCCGCTATAGAAGATGTGTTCAAGGGCCTGTACAGCGAGTACAAGCGGGCCCGTGCCGAATATAACCGCCAGCAGGACGCGGAGCGGGAAGCCAATTGCGAGGCCAAACTCGCCGTCATCGAAGACCTCAAGGCCCTGCTGGACAAGCAGGAGGATCTTGGGGCGTCGTTCCCCGCTTTCAGGGAGATCCAGGACAGGTGGAGGTCGATAGGGCCGGTGCCCGCGACCAGGTTCAGGGACATCAACGACCAGTACCAGTATCTCGTGGAGAGGTTCTACGACATGGTCAAGATCAACCATGAGCTGCGTGATCTCGATTTCAAGAAGAATCTGGAGGCCAAGGAGGCGTTCTGCGAAGCTGCCGAAAAGCTGGCGGAGAATGACAACGTGGTCGAGGCTTTCCGCGAGCTGCAGAAGCTGCACGAGCAGTGGAAAGAGTTCGGCCCTGTGGCCAAGGAGTACCGGGACAGCATCTGGGAGCGTTTCAAGGCCGCCACAGCTGTCATCAACAAGAGGTATCAGGCCCATTTCGAGGAGCTTAAGGACAAGCAGGCGGAGAATCTTGCCGCCAAGGAGGCCCTGTGCGTCAGGATGGAGGAGATAGCCGCCAAGGATGTGCGCTCTTCGGGCGAATGGAACACTCTCACCAAGGAGATTGAGAAGATGCAGGCCGAGTGGAAGACCATAGGCTTTGCCTCCAAAAAGGACAACCGCAAGATATATGAGCGTTTTCGCACGGCGTGTGACGTGTTCTTCGCCCGCAAGCGGGACTTCTATACAGAGTACAAGGAGACGATGAATGACAACCTCCGCCGCAAGACGGAGATAGTGGAGGCGGCCGAGGCTCTCAAGGACAGCACAGACTGGAAGAAGACGGCCGACGCCCTGATAGATCTGCAGAGGCAGTGGAAGGAGATTGGCATGGTGCCGCGCAAGAAGTCTGACCAGCTCTGGCAGAGATTCCGCGCCGCGTGCGACGAGTTCTTTGGCCAGCGGGACAAGTACGCCCGCCAGGAACGTCAGGATCGACGTGGAGCGCCCCTACGCCACGACCGCCGCAACGCCCCGCGCAGCGAAAAGGACGTGCTTGTCCAGAAGTACCGTGCCTTGCAGCAGGACATTGACACTTACGAGAACAATATCGGATTTTTCGCGGCCAGCAAGAACGCCGCGCCGCTCATTGACCAGATGCGCCGCAAGATTGAGGACTCCAAGCGGGAGCTGGGAGAGTTGGAGCTGAAGATCAGGCAATTGGAGCAAAGCGCACAGGACAATGGATAGAAACTCAATCATTGGCATCATACTCATTGCCGCGATTATGTTCGGCTTTACGTTTGTGGAGTCGCGGCAATACCGGAAAAGGGCTGAAATCCAGAGGCAGCTGGACTCCGCCTATGCTGTGGAGCATCCTGAAATTGCCGCAGCGGCGGACAGTCTGGATTTGTCCCAGGCGGCCCAGCCTGAAGCAGCAGCCAAGGCAGAGGCTCCCGTCCCCCAGAACATCTACAAGGACTCGCTGCTCAATGTCGCGAGGGCGGGGCATGAGCGTTTCGCCGTCCTGGAGAATGACCGGCTGCGTCTGGAACTCACGACCAAGGGGGCCCAGCCGTATTCCGCCCTGGTCAAGGGGTATTACAATTACGGCGGCACTCCGCTGTACCTTTTCAAGCCTGGCGACAGCCGGATCGCGGTGCATGTCTATACCGGAGAGTACATCAACACGGCCGACCTCGTGTTTGACCTTGTCTCGGCGAGCGACTCCCTGGTTGTCATGCGCCTGCCTGTGGGGGGAGGCTACATAGAGCAGCGTTACACCCTGCCGCAGGGCAGCTGCATGGTGGACAACACGCTGTCTTTCGTGAACATGGACGGGGTGATACCGCGCAACGTGTCATCAGTGGACATAGACTATGACATGGTCATCCCCCGGATGGAGAAAGGGTACAAGAACGAGTCCCAGTACTCCAAGCTGTCATACTATTTCAGCGGTGACAAGAAGCCCGTGGACATGGGGCGCGGGCGCAACGCGTCCAAGCGGGCCGACTCGCGCCTGAGCTGGTTCGCGTTCCAGCAGCAATTCTTCTCCGCCATATTCCGCTCCAAGCAGGAATACTCTTCCGGTGAGCTGTCCGTGACATTCGCGGGACAGGACGACCCTGACCGCAGGCTGATGAGCTGCTCCGCCAAGATGAGGGAGGAGATGGCCAGGGGCGCGGACGGCAATGTGGTCATGGAGTTCGAGATGTACATGGGACCCAACCATTACAAGACCCTCAAGTCGTTCGGGCAGAAGTACGAGAAAGTGATTCCTCTGGGCGGCTGGCTCGTGGGATGGTTCACGCGTTTCGTGATTATTCCCATATTTGACTTCCTGCACAAGTACATATCCAGCTTCGGCCTCATCATCCTGCTGATGACGCTCATCATCAAGATTGTCGTCTTGCCGTTCACGTACAAGTCTTACGCCTCGAGCGCCAAGATGCAGATACTCAAGCCGGAGATAGACAAGATAAACGCCCGTTATCCCAAGCAGGAGGAGGCGATGAAGAAGCAGCAGGCGACGATGGACTTGTACAAGCGGGCCGGGGTCAACCCTATGGGCGGATGCCTGCCCATGCTGCTGACATTCCCGATATTGTGGGCGATGTTCAGATTCTTCCCTGCGTCCATCGAGCTGCGCCAGCAGCCTTTCCTCTGGTGCGACGACCTGTCTTCGTACGACGCCATCGTGGAGTTCGGGCATCGTGTGCCGCTGCTCGGGGACCATCTCTCGCTGTTCGCTCTCATCATGGCGGCGACGATGTTCCTGTATTCCAAGATCACGACGGCGGGCCAGGCCTATGACAAGAATGACCCCAATGCGGCGAGCATGAGGTTTATGAGCCTGTGGCTGATGCCTATAATGATGTTCTTCATCTGCAACGGCCTCTCCGCCGCGCTCAGCTACTACTACATCCTGTCCAACCTCATCACGATGCTGGAAACGTTCATTATACGCAGGTTTGTCATCAAGCCGGAGGCTGTGTTCGCCCGTCTCAAGGCCAGCGAGGGCAAGCCTGTGCAGAAGTCCAAGTGGCAGCAGCGTCTGGAGGAGGCGCAGAGGATGCAGCAGGCGCAGCTGCGCGAGCAGCAGAAGAACCGCAGGAGATGACAGGCATGGGGACAGTTGCCGGCAATATTGAGCGCATTCGCGAGCAGCTTCCGGCGGGAGTCAAGCTGGTGGCGGTCTCCAAGTTCCATCCTGCCTCGGCTGTCATGGAGGCCTACAATGCCGGACAAAGGGTCTTCGGGGAGAATCGGCCTCAGGAGCTGGAGCAGAAGGTAAGGCAGCTGCCACAGGACATCGAGTGGCATTTCATAGGGCATTTGCAGACCAACAAGCTCAAAATGGTGCTGCCGTACGCGTCGCTGGTGCAGTCTGTGGACAGTGTGCATCTGCTGGACGCAATAGACGCGTGGGGCGGGGCTAACGGCAAGCGCACAGACATATTGCTGGAGATGCACATAGGCGCGGAGCAGACCAAGCAAGGGTTCTATGAGCAGGAGGCTCTGGACATCATGTCCGGTGCCGGCAAATGGGGCAATGTGAGGATACTTGGGCTGATGGGAATGGCATCCCATACGGATGACATGGCTGTGGTACGTTCTGATTTCCAGAGGATTGCCACATTCATGAAACGCTTGCAGGGGATGTATCCGGAGCGTGAGGAGCTTCGGGAGCTGTCTATCGGGATGTCTGAGGACTGGCCGGTGGCCGTGGAGTGCGGCGCGACCATTGTGCGTATCGGCACGGCCATTTTCGGACTCCGCCAGCCATAATGTCATTCTGAACGAAGTGAAGAATCTTGCGCCAGATTCTTCGTCGGGCCGTGCCCTCCTCAGAATGACATTCAGCCTTTCTTCAATTCTGCAATCATGGCCTCGGCCACTGCCCTGGAGGCCCCGCTGCCCCCGAGGGCCGCGCGGATGTCCGCATAGTCTGACAGCATCCGGGAGCGGTACTGCCCGTCCTCAATCAGCCTCCGTGTCTCGGCGCACACCGCGTCCGCGTTGAAGTCCTCCTGTATGAGCTCCTTGAACGCCAGCCTGTCCAGTATGAGGTTGCCCAGAGAGATGTACTTGATGTGGCTGCCGACCCTGAGTATCTTGCGGGCCGCGAAGATTGTCGCCTTGCTCGCGCTCCAGCACACCACTTGCGGCACGCCTATGAGCGCGGCTTCCAGCGAGGCCGTCCCGGAGTTGATGACGGCGGCCTCGGCATAGCGCAGTATGTCATAAGTGCGCCCGAACATCACATCCACATACTCCTTGCGCGGATCCCCGATATAGGGGGCGTAGTCGTCCATGCTTCTTGACGGCGCACCGGCGATGATGAACTTGCAGTCCGCGTATTTGGCATCTTTGTGCAGCCTGTCAGCCACTTGCATGCACACCGGCATCATCCGGCTGATCTCCCCTTTGCGGGAGCCGGCGAGCATGGCTATGTACCGCCCCTGCGCGGGTCTGCGGTATTCGTGGGAGTCTATAGCGTCAACAAGCGGATTGCCCTTGTACACAAAGGGCACGCCCTGGGACTTGAAGTAGGGGATTTCGAAAGGGAACACCACAAACAGCATGTCCACGTAGCGGCGGAGCTTGCGGTTGCGCCCCGCGCGGCTCGCCCAAGTCTTGGGGGCGATGTACCACAGCACCTTGAATCCCGCTTTGTGCGCAAACTCCGCAATCCGCAGGTTGAATCCGGGGTAGTCGATGAGAATGACCGCATCCGGCCTCCAGGCGAGGATGTCGCGCTTGCACTCGCGCAGGTTGGCGAGGAGCTTGAAGCCCTTGCCCAGGACGTCGCTCAGCCCCATGACAGCCCCCTCCTTGTAGTCGTGCACTTTCTGCGCCCCGGCCTCTTCCATCAGCGGCCCGCCCCAGCAGCGCACCTCGGCCCCGGGGTCGCATTGTAACAGCCCCTTGACAAGGTTTGACCCGTGCAGGTCTCCCGAAGCCTCACCGGCAATGATGTAGTATCGCATTCGCTCAAAATATTTTCTCAAGCCTGGACATCTCCGCGTAGTCCGTGTTGTCTATGTTGTGCGCAGTGAGGGCGATGTAGCCGTTGCCCACCGCGCGGTGGTCGGCGTATTCGTCGTTGTCCCCTTCCGTGATGACGCCCGCCATATAGACGGCGGTCTCTCCAGGCTCCAGGGCCGCGTCCCCCGAGTACGGCTGGAACTCCTCCTCCCAGAATATGCGCCCCATGTGGCAGACGCCCAGACCCTTGATCTTGTCCGAGGGCAGGGCGGGGAAGTTGATGTTGTAGTATATGCCCCTGTCCCTTGGCAGGTTGGCCATCAGAGTCTCAAAGATGCGAGGGAAGATTTCTTCCACAGCGGAGAAATCCGCGTCCTCATCCCATTCGTCGAGGGAGACCCCTATGGAGGGGATGCCGTTCACAGCCCCTTCCTTGGCCGCGCCGAGCGTGGCGGAGTACAGGGCGGCCGTGGCATAGTTGCCGCCATGGTTGATGCCGCTCACAATCACGTCAGGCCTGACGGGATACAGGATATTGTCCAGCGCGTACTTGATGCAGCACGACGGGGTGCTGTCAAGGTAGTACCACCGCTCATGCGGCTCTTCGCTGACTTGCTTGACCGCGATTGGCTTGCCTCCCATGGTGATGGCCATCGCCATGCCTGACTGGGGATGTTTTGGCGCGACCACCAGGATATCCCCGTACGGGCGCATTATTTTTGCCAGTGTGCGGATGCCTTTGGCAGTGTATGAGTCGTCGTTGGTGATGAGAATGTTCATGCCTTGGAAAAGTTTGCGCAAATATAGGTATTTGTCAAAAAATTTAATAATTTTGCGGCGTCCCGAAAGGGCTACAAGAGTTTAGGTTTAATTTAACATAACATTCGCAATGGTAAAACTTGGTATCAACGGATTTGGCCGTATCGGCCGCATGGTGTTCCGTGCCGCAGTTGAGAATTTTGCCGACGACATTGAGGTCGTGGGCATCAATGACCTGCTCGATCCTGACTATCTCGCGTACATGCTGAAGTACGACTCGGTGCATGGCGCGTTCAAGGGAGACATCAAAGTTGAGGGCAACTATCTCATTGTCAACGGCAAGAAGATTCGCCTCACATCCGAGATGGATCCCGCCAACCTCAAGTGGGATGAGGTGGGCGCGGAGGTCGTTGTGGAGTCCACAGGACTTTTCCTCACCGACGAGAAAGCCCGCAAGCACATCGAGGCCGGCGCAAAGAAGGTCATCATGTCAGCTCCGTCCAAGGATGCGACCCCTATGTTTGTCTACGGCGTCAATGACAAGACATACGCCGGGCAGGACATCATATCCAACGCTTCCTGCACCACCAACTGCCTTGCGCCCCTCTCCAAGGTGCTCAATGACAAGTTCGGCATCGTCCGCGGCCTGATGACCACAGTCCACGCCGCCACAGCCACGCAGAAGACAGTTGACGGCCCCAGCAAGAAAGACTGGAGAGGCGGCCGCGGCATCCTCGAGAACATCATCCCTTCGTCCACCGGAGCCGCCAAGGCTGTGGGCAAGGTGCTTCCCGAGCTCAACGGCAAGCTCACCGGCATGTCCCTGCGTGTCCCCACCTCCGACGTGTCCTTTGTTGACCTGACCGCCGAGCTGGCGACCCCGACCACCTACGAGGAGATCTGCGCCGCCATGAAGGAGGCCTCCGAGGGAGAGCTCAAGGGCGTTCTGGCATATTGCAACGAAGCCTGCGTCTCCACCGACTTCAGGGGCAACGCCAACACCTCCATCTTCGATGAGAAGGCCGGCATCCAGCTGGACTCCACTTTCGTAAAGGTCTGCGCATGGTATGACAACGAGTGGGGCTATTCCAACAAGGTGCTGGAAATGGCCAAAGTCATTACGAAGTAATAACACGATCCAGTGACAGTAGGGTGACTCGCCCAGCGAGCCACCCTTTTTTATAGAAGCGCTCTTTATGCTTAACAAATCAATGACCACCGCCGCGCTCGCTCTTGCGCTGTCCGCGCCGGCCCAGTCCCAGCCAAAGCCGCAGATAGACTGGCCTGACTACGAGTTCACGACCGTCAAGGCCAACCCCATCACCTCCATCAAGAACCAGAACCGCAGCGGCACCTGCTGGGCGTTCTCTACAATAGGTTTCGTGGAGTCCGAGGTGATCCGCATCAACGGCCTACCGGAGGAGAAATATCCGGACTTCTCGGAGATGTTCGTGGTCAGCCATTCTTATATGGACAGGGCACGCAAGTACATCATGGTGGACGGCAACCTCGGCTTCTCCGCCGGCAGCGAGGCCGATGACGTGCTCCATGTCATAGCCGACTACGGACTCGTGCCGCAGGACGCGATGCCGGGTCTCAACTACGGTACCGAGCTCCCTGTGCACGGGGAGATGGACGCCATTCTCAAAGGCTATGTCGAGGCTGTAAATAAGAATCCCAACCGCACCCTCTCCACCGCTTGGCAGCGCGGATTCCAGTCCGTGCTGGACGCTTATCTCGGCGAGAGCCCCAAGACATTCAAAGTGGACGGCGTGGAGTACACACCCGAGTCATGGCGTGACGCGCTCAAGTTCAATCCGGATGACTATGTGACCCTCACATCCTTTACCCACCATCCGTTCTATACCAAGTTTGCCATCGAAGTTGCTGACAACTGGCGTTGGGATGAGGCGTACAATGTCCCGATCGACGAGTTTATGCAGGTGCTTGAGGATGCGGTCAACAATGGCTATACCGTGGCTTGGGGATCGGACGTGAGTGCGCCGGGCTTCACCCGTGACGGCCTTGCCGTGCTGGTGGATGTCAAGGCGGCGCAGACTTCCGGCTCTGACCAGGAGCGCTGGACCGGCAAGGACGCCAAGCCGGACAAGAAGAGCGCCAAGAAGGGCAAGGATGCCAAAGCGCAGCAGCCTCCAAAGGAGCTTGAGGCCACGCAGGAGACCCGTCAGAAAGGCTGGGACGACAAGAGCATCACCGATGACCATGGCATGCAGATATTCGGCATCGCCCGGGACCAGTGGGGAGGCAAGTACTATATGGTCAAGAATTCCTGGGGCGAGACAGGCAAATATGACGGCATCTGGTATGCCAGCGAGGCCTTTGTCAAGAACCAGTCAATGGATTACGTGATACACAAGGACGCTCTGCCGCAGGCTCTCAAGGAGAAGCTCGGCATCAAATGAGGAAGCATATCCCCAACATAATCACCTCGATGAACCTGCTTTGCGGTGTTCTCGGGGTGATTTTTGCCTGTGACGGGAAGTTCGGGGCCGCATTCTGGCTCATGCTGGGCGCGGCTGCGGCTGATTTCCTTGACGGGCTGTCGGCGAGATTGCTTCACGCATATTCGGACAAGGGCCGGGAGCTGGATTCGCTTGCTGATGTGGTGAGTTTCGGGGCGCTGCCTGCGGTCATGCTGGTGCAGATGATGAGGATGAGCACATTCTCGGATGCGGCCGTATGCTATCTGCCTGCGGCCATTGCGGTATTTGCGGGCCTGCGGCTTGCCAAGTTCAATGTGGATCCGGAGCAGCACGACTCGTTTGCCGGACTGCCGACTCCCGCGTCTGCCCTGCTGTGCGGGTCATTGTGCTTCTTTATAGCCCATGACGCGGACAATTTCCTTGCGGTGTGGGCGAGCGGGCATGTGTTTTTCCCCGTGCTGGCTGCTGCGCTCTGTGCGCTGATGGTGTCGGGGATTCCCATGTTCTCGTTCAAGTTCAAGAGGGGAGAGCCGCGCGTGACCGTGCGCAAGCGCGTCGCCTTTGCCGTCAACGTGGTCATTATCGCAGTGATTGTTGCGGCTTTAAGGCTCAACTGGTCGCTGGCGGTCGTGCTCTCTGTGACTGTCTATGTGCTGATGAACATTGTGTTCGCTATAGCAAGAATATAAACGAGATGATACGTTTCAAGACAATCCTTGGCCTGGGCCTCTGCGTCGCGCTCACGTCCTCCTGCTCGCTTCGCAAGTCCGCCCCGAGCCGGGCCATCGCGCTTGTGGATGAGGTGCTGTCCGGAGCCGAGCCGCAGATGCTCTCTGTGCTGCATTCATATGACCCGGCGTCGCCGGCTGGGGATGTTGTCGTGATTGACGACCCTCTGCGTTCAGCTATGCTCTCCTCCGTGCTGATCGGATCGGACGGGCATGACAATATAGACGGCAGTCTGCAGCCGGACATGCTCCCGGACTTTGCGGGAGAGAGGATTGTCTCCCAGTTTGATCTGGAGACTGCGTATTGTTCCGCCGTGGACAGCCTGCTCCGGGAGACGGCTGTCCGCGCCGTGGTGTCGGCCCTTGACACGCTGTGCTTCCAGAATGTGTACGATACCGCCCGGCTCTCGCGCAAGCCTGCGGCCAAGGTCGTGGTGATGGCTTCACCGGCGATGGCTTCGGCGGCCAGGTTTGACGTGGACACCCTTTTGGGCGCGGCCGGGGCCGGGCTGCCTGTGGTGTACCCGGCGCATGACATTCTGGAGGACATGCAGTCCATGGGCTGCGCCAATGTGGCTGTCATCTCCGACATGCCGTCAGGGCGTTGCTATTCCCGTATAATGGAGGACATCGGGGTAGGGTATTCAATGTATTTCGCCTGTGCGGACAGCCTGGAGGGGGCCGGCATGCTGGAGAGCCTGCTCGAGTCCTACTGGGACAGCGGCAAGCGGACGCCGATAGACTGCGTGGTCATAGACACTTACACCACAGACGAAAGCCAGATGAGGAGTCAGTACGCCCGCATATTGCTGGACCCGGATGTCTCCGAGCCTCTCAAGGCCTTGCTGTCCGGGGAATGCAGGTTTGTCTCTGTCGGGCGTGAGGTCGCGGACAGGGTGTACTCGCTGCTGCGCGAGCGCAACCTCTTTACGCACGACATCGCCAAGCCCAAGGCGCGCGCCTATGTCACGCGTCCCGGCGCGGGGCGTTATTCACTTATGCAGATGGACTGGAGCGTGTTGCCGCCCGGTCTGGAGAATGACATTATGACGGAAGCATCACAAGCATACGTTTCTTATGTACAAGATTAGTATCTCTCCCGAGGAATTGGAGGCGCTGCCTCTGACATCATTCCAGGGCGAGATAATAGTCGTGGACAAAATAGGGCGCAAGTACTGGGAGGCGCTCGACTACCTCAAATCCCAGACAGTCATAGGTTTTGACACCGAGACCCGGCCGTCGTTCGGGCCCGGGGCCAGGCATCACAAGGCGGCTCTGCTGCAGCTGGCCGGGGCGGACAGGGCTTATCTGTTCCGTCTGGGTAAGATAGTGTTCCTCAAGAAGATATACCGCTTGCTCGCTGACAGCAACATTGTCAAGGTGGGGGCGGCGACCGCTGATGATGTGCACGGGCTGCAGAAGTACGTCAAATTCCATGACGAGTCTTTTGTGGATCTCCAGCGCATTGTCTGGGAGTACGGCATTCGTGACAAGAGCGTCAAGAAGATGGCCGGCATCATCCTCGGCATACGCATATCCAAGACGCAGCAGCTTTCCAACTGGGAGGCCAAGGAGCTGTCGGACGCACAGAAGCGTTATGCCGCGACTGACGCGTGGGTGTGCCGGGAGATGTATCTCAAGCTGATGAATTCGCAGAAGCATCCTCTCACTCCCGAGCAGCTCAATCCCAATACCAACACTACTCCGTCAGATGATAACGGCAAGAATAATACTAAGAAAAGGTAGGGAAGAGTCCCTGCTGCGTTTCCATCCTTGGGTCTTCTCGGGAGCTGTGGCAAGTGTGCAGGGGTCTCCTGCGGAGGGAGACCTTGTGGAGGTGCGCTCCGCAGAGGGGGCGTTTCTGGCCTGCGGGCATTACCAGTCCGGGTCTATAGCGGTCAGGGTGCTGAGTTTTGCGGACTGCAATATCGGCCCGGAGTTCTGGCGCTCGATGATAGGGGCCGCTCTCGAAGTCCGGCGGGCGGCTGGCTTGTACGGGGCGGCGGATACGGACTGTTTCCGTCTTGTGCACGGAGAGGGGGACGGCCTGCCCGGGCTGGTCATCGACTGGTACGGTGGCGTATGCGTCATGCAGGCGCATTCGGTCGGCATGTTCCGGGCCAAGAGACAGATTTGCCAGGCCCTTTCCGAGGTGTTTGGAGACAGTCTCAAGGCGGTGTATGACAAGAGCTCCGGCACAGTCCCTCCGTGGGGAGGCATTGAGCCGGTGGACGGGTATCTGATGCGCTCCGAGGGGTTCTCTCCAGAGGACATGTCCGTCGTGGAGCACGGGCGCCGTTTTTATGTGGACTGGGCCGGCGGGCAGAAGACGGGCCTGTTCCTGGACCAGAGGGAGAGCCGGCAGATGGTCGGCCGATATGCCTTGGGGCGCAATGTGCTCAACTTGTTCAGCTACACTGGCGGATTTTCGGTCTATGCCCTGGCGGGCGGGGCCGGGCATGTCGATTCGGTGGACAGTTCTGCGCGCGCTGTCTCCATGATGGAGAAGAATGTGGCTCTGAATGGCTTTGGCGCGGATGTGCACACCTCTTATACGGAGGATGCCATGGATTTCCTGGCCGCCGCTCCGGAGGACAAGTATGACCTCATCGTGGTGGATCCTCCTGCATTCGCCAAACGCAGGTCAGCCCTGCCTAATGCGCTCAGGGCCTATCGGAGGCTCAATGAGGCTGCGATAGGCAAGGTAGCCCCGGGCGGGCTGGTGTTCACATTCAGCTGCTCACAGGCCGTTGACAAGGGCGCTTTCGCGGAGGCCGTGTTTACGGCTGCGGCCCGCACGCAGCGGCGGGTGCGCATTCTGGACAGGATGGGGCAGCCGGCGGATCATGCCGTCAGCATCTATCACCCCGAGGGCGAATATCTCAAGGGACTGCTGCTCTACGTGGAGTAGCGGCGGCTCTTACGGCTTGCGTTGGCTTGTATCGATTTGCAGTGGCTCGCATTATTTTGCGTTGGCGCTTTGCAGGCTGACTCTGCCTTTTGCTGACGTTGTAGATTCAAGATAGAAGTGCAACGCTGCCGGGCTAGCCCGGCAGCGTTGCGC
>CAZKVW010000057.1:0-13404 GCA_964556285.1 uncultured Muribaculaceae bacterium | reverse complement strand
AGTGATGAACTCTCTTGAAAAAATTCCCTTGGTACTTGGAAAATCCATAAGAATAGATAGTGAATTGCCGGCAAGTGACGACAAGTCCGGAACGGGGTTGTCGGAATGCGGGAGTTTTTGTGTATTTTTGTCCGAATTGGGTAAAACGCATAATGGAAGCCAAACGATTCAGACTATACAACAGACTGACCGCCAGCGTCGTGTTTGTGATTGCCGCGGTCACGTACCTGCTCACCATAGAGCCTACGGCGTCTTTCTGGGACTGCGGGGAGTTTATCGCCTCATCCTACAAGCTTGAGGTCGGACACCCGCCGGGGAACCCGACATTCCAGCTCATAGCCCGGCTCTTCACCCTGCCGGGGGACAACATGCACGCCGCAGTGCTTGTCAACTCCATGAGCGCAATATGCTCCGCGCTCACCATCCTGCTGCTGTACCTGACCATCGTGTTCTTCGCCAAGCGCCTGTTTGCCCCCGGGGCCGCAGTCGTGTCACCCGGCGGGACCGTCAGCACGGGCAGGGGCGTCGCCATAATTGGCGGGGCCGCCGTCGGGGCGCTCGCGTATTGCTTCTCGGACACATTCTGGTTCTCTGCGGTGGAGGGCGAAGTCTATGCGATGTCATCGCTCTTCACGGCTCTCGTGTTCTGGGCCATGACCCGCTGGTACGAGACCGCTGACCAGCCCTACGCCAACCGGTGGATCGTGCTCATATCGTTCCTGATGGGGCTGTCAATAGGAGTGCACCTGCTCAACCTGCTCACCATACCGGCCCTCGTGTTCATGTACTGGTACCGCAAGAGGGAGGACGGCAAATACACCCCTTGGCAGTACGTCGGCATCATGGCCCTGTCCGTGGTGATACTCGCGCTGATACTCTTTGTCATCGTGCCTTGGATGCCCAAGCTCGCGGCCTACACGGATCTGCTGTTTGTCAACAAATTCGGGCTTCCGTTCAACAGCGGGGCGGCGTTCTTCGTGGTCGCGGTGCTCGCCCTCTGCTTCTGGGGGCTGTTCTACACCCTCCGAAAGGGCAAGGCCTTTGCCAACACTGCGCTGCTGTGCCTGACCACCATCATCATCGGATTCTCCATATTCAGCGTCTGCGTCATACGCTCCTGCGTCAAGACCCCGACCAACGAATACCAGCCGGACAACGCGTTCACCCTCGTCAGATACCTCTCCAGAGAGCAGTACGGCAGCACCCCGCTGCTGTACGGGCAGTATTTTGACGCGCCCTACGATCTCAAGACGGGGACATACTGGGCCCCGCTGGACGGGCACTACGTCAAAGTGCCAAGCCCGCCAGAGGCCAAATACAGCGCATCCGGCAAGATGCTGTTCCCGCGCATGTGGAGCCCGGGAGCGGATGACAGGTACGCGGATTTCTACGAGAGCTACATGGACGGCAAGGGACAGCGGGTCAAGGGCGCGACGCACAAAAAGCCCACTCAAGGGGCCAACCTCCGTTATTTCATTGACTATCAAGTCAACTGGATGTATTGGAGATATTTCATGTGGAACTTTGTCGGCCGCCAGAATGACATCCACAGCCCTGTCCCTGGCGAGCTGTTCTACGGCAACTGGGAGAGCGGCGTCAAGTTTATTGACGACCTGCGGCTCGGCGACCAGAGCGACGCCCCGGACATCCTCAGGGACAACAAGGGCAAGAACCACTACTATTTCCTGCCTCTGCTGCTGGGGCTGCTGGGGCTGTTCTTCCAGTTCGCCAAGGACAAGAGGGGATGCTGGCTGGTGTTCCTGATGTTCTTTATGACAGGCCTGGCCATAGTGGTGTACCTCAACCAGCCGCCTTACCAGGTGCGCGAACGGGACTACGCCTACGCAGGGTCGTTCTACGCGTTCGCGATATGGATAGGCTTTGCCGTGCCGGCCCTGTACGGCTGGATAACGGACAATGTCCTCAAGAAAGGCCGCGCTGTCACGGCCGGCGCCTGCACTGCGCTGTGCCTGGCCGCGCCTGCTGTGATGGCCGCCGAGAACTGGGATGACCACGACCGCAGCAACCGCAGGACATCTGTGGAGATGGCGCGCAACTATCTGGAGAGCGTCGGCCCCAACGGCATTCTGATAACGCACGGGGATAACGACACTTTCCCCCTGTGGTACGCGCAGGAAGTGGAGGATGTCCGCACCGACGTGCGCATCTGCAACACCTCGCTGCTCGGCACCGACTGGCACATCGACCAGATGAAATATGCGGTCAACAAGTCGGCCCCGCTCGACCTCACCATCCCTCCGAGAATGTACCTGTACGGGACCAACGAATATGTGTTCATCCTGGACAACAGGGACAAGCCCACGCCGATAGGCGACGTGATGGCGGTATTCAAGCATCCGGACATCAAGGCCATAGCGGGCACACGCAAGGTGGACTACATCTGCTCCCGCAAGATACTCATCCCTGTCAACAAGGACAATGCCCTCAAGTCCGGCATCGTGCCCGAGAAATTCGCGGACATGATCCAGGACACCATAATGATAGAGATTCCCAAGAGCCGCACCATGCTGTCCAAGCCGGAGCTGTTCTTGCTGGACCTGCTGTCCAACTACAAATGGGACAGGCCGCTGCACATGCTCAACCAAGGCGGCGACCTCAACATCGGGCTCAAGGAGTATCTCATGTCGGACGGGTATTCGGCACACCTCGTGCCTTTCAAAAACACCATTTCCTCGACCAGCCTCGGGACGGTGGACACTGACAGGCTGTATGACCTGATGACCAATGTGTTCAGCTGGGAGGCCCTGGCACGGACTGACTACTATGTGGACTACCAGAACCTCTACACTTTCCTCGGGACTATGCCGATCCGGGCGCTGTTTGCCAACTGCGCGGACGCGTTCATGCGGGCAGGGGAGCCGCAGAGGGCCATGGAGATGCTGGATGCGGCGCAGCTCATCGTCAAGGAGGAGCAATACCCGCTGGAGACCATCTGCATAGGCTTCAGCGGCAATGACTACGTGGTCAACAGCATGGTGGAGGACTACTTCAAGCTCGGCGCCCCGGACAGGGCCCGCAGCCTCGCCGTCAGGTACGCCAACGAGCTGCTCATCTCGGCCAACTTCTTCTTGCAGTTCTACTCTTATGCCAAGAGCGACTTTGAGACCTGCGGACGATACCTGTACTACCTGACGGACACCCTCGAGGATTACGGGGAGAAAGAGCTGGCTGACAAGATAGTCCAGAGCTTTGAGACGCTCGCGGGCGGCGGAAGCTCCCAGCAGCCCTCCGCCCCGGAGGCCTCATAGCAATCCCTGCCAAGCCTGCCCGGCCATGAGACGGATAGCCGCAATATTGCTCGCGCTGGCAGGGCTGCTGTGCCTGTGCCCGGACGTTCGCTGCGCAGCAGATGACGCGCAGACCCAGCAGCAGGACGAGCCGCAGACCCAGCAGCAGAACGGCAAACGCCGCTCCAAACGCTCCGCCGCTGACGACCGTCCGAGGCCTGGCGACAGCCTCGGCATTCCGGCAAAGCCTGGCAAGGGGGGCGTCCCTACCGGCATTCCGATGGAGTTTGTCATCGATGAGCGCGGGGACACCGTCTTTGTGGACAGCGTCGAGCCGGCGTTTGTGTTCCCCAAGGGCACACGCCTCCCCAAGAACTGGCGCAAATACTATCGCCTCGTGTACAATTTCGCCAAGGTATATCCTTACGTGCCTGTCATATCTGCGGTCATTGCCCAGACTGACAGCACGATAGCGGCGGAGCAGATGACCAGGCGGGAGAAGTCCGCCTACATCTCCGGCATCCAGAAAGACATACTCAAGGACTTCGCCCCGGCGGTCAGGCACATGACCACATCCCAGGGCAAGCTGCTCGTCCGCCTGGTGGACAGGGAGATAGGCAAAACCTCATACGATATCGTCAAGGACTACAAGAACGGGTTCACGGCAGGATTCTGGCAGGGGGTGGCGCGGCTGTTCGGCCAGAACCTCAAGAGCCACTACGACCCCGAGGGGGCGGACAAGCAGACGGAGGAGCTTGTGCAGCTGTGGGAACGGGGGGAGTTTGAGGAACTCTACAGATCCATCTATTTCGACGAGCTGCCCAAGACGTACATCCCGTCAAAATACAGGTAGGGCGCTGTCCCCTCATCCAGCCAATCATCCATAATAATCAGTCGGCCGCCGTGCGGCAAAGGCAAGTCCACGGGGCTGTGATAGTGCCCGAATATGAAATAGTCCACATGTCTGCGGGCGACTATGGAGTCGGCGTACTTGTACAGCGGCTCATCCGCCCCACGGAAATGGTAGCGGGACTTGCGGCGCTTGCGCTTGGTCTCCGACCATGTGCGGGCAAGCCAGAACGCTATTGTAGGATGCAGGAGCGCGAACAGCCTCTGCGCGAACCGGCAGCGGAACAGGGCCTGCATGAGCTTGTAGCTGCGCGGCACGTCCCCAAGCCCGTCCCCGTGCCCGAGGCAGAACGTCTTGCCGCCTATCTCAGTGAAATACGGCTGCTCCAGCACCTTGACCCCAAGGCTCTCCAGATAGCCGAACGTCCACAGGTCATGGTTGCCCCCGAAGAAATAGAGCCTCACTCCCTCGCCGTGCAGCCGGATCAGCTCGGCAAACACCAGCGAATACCCTTTGGGCACAACGTCCCTGTACTCGAACCAGAAATCCCAGATGTCCCCGAGCATGTACAAGGCTTCGGCGCTGTCAGAATGTATGCCCCTCAGGAACTCCACAAAACGCCTCTCCCTGCCGGCCGGGTCATTGAAGTCAAGCCCGAGGTGGACATCCGACACGAAGTATGTCAACTTGCGTCCATCCATCCGTCACACTGCCATCCAGATGAGCACGGCGATACCGGCAATGGCGCAGTAGAGCGCAAACCAGCGCAGTTTGGCCTTGCGGACAAGAGCTATCATCACCTTGCATGCGAAGAGTCCCGACACGAACGCCGACGCGAAGCCGAGCAGCAGCGGCACAGCTCCGGCCGATGACGCCGCCATGCCTCCCCCGACCAAGTCAAGGAACGCCTCCCCCAATATGGGGACAAGCACCATCAGGAATGAGAACTGGGCCATTACATCCCTCCTCACTCCGCAAATGAGCCCCGTCGCGATGGTCGTGCCGGATCGGGACAGCCCGGGCAGCACAGCGAAAGCCTGGCCCACGCCCACCGCGAAAGCCTGCCAGTATGAGATGCCGTTCCTCGCGGGCCGTACCTTGCGGGCAACCGCCCCCTCGGCAAAGTCGGACGCGCACAGCAGCAACGCCGTCACTATCAGGCACATGCCCACAACTGCGAGCGAGGAGAACATCTCCTCGACAAAGTCTTTGAACAGCAGTCCCACGATGAGTATGGGAATCATCGAGACCAGTATCTTGAGCACATAGTCCGTCTCGTCATTGAGCCGGAACTTGAAGAGTCCCCGCAGCAGCCCGGCTATCGGCTTCCAGAACACAACTATAGTGGCGAGCACCGTAGCCGCGTGCACTATGATTTCAAAAGAGAGGTCGCCGGAGGCCTGTATGCCGAGTATCTCACGCCCTATGGCCAGATGGCCGCTGCTGCTGACCGGGAGGAACTCGGAGAGCCCCTGCACTATGCCAAGTACAATCGCCTGCCACCAATTCATTTGCGCCGCCCTCCGTCCTTGCCGCGCCCGACTCCCATGATGGCCACAATGACCACCACCACTCCGGCAATGATGACGACAGGCGCCGCCACGGTGCGCCTGAAATCAAACATCGCATAGTTGAACACCTGAGGGTCATCGCTTCCGCCTCCCATCATCAGGATGTAGCCTGCGGCCATCACGAGCGCCCCGGCGAGCATCAGGCGCACTCCCCGGGCCGTAGTTGCCATATTGTTTTTGTCTTGTCCCATAATATCTTGTCAAGCGTATAGCTCATCCTTGGAGAGCGAGACCAGCCGCCCCACAATAAAGTAAGTGCTTGCCGCACATATAGCGACCCCGCACAGCACGACAGTCCCCATCACCGTCAGCAGCGTCTCCAGGGAGAATATCTCAAACATCTGCGCAAATTCCCGCTTGATGACCAGCAGCCCTCCGACAAGGACGGCAATCGCGATAAGGGAAGACAGCAGCCCCTGAACGACGGCCTGCGCCATGAACGGCCTCCGGATAAAGGACTTGGTCGCGCCTACAAGGCGCATGGCATGAACGGCGAACCTGTGCGAGAACACGCTGAGCCTGACCGTGTTGCCTATGAGCACAATGGAGATGAACAGCAGCAGGGCGACAAAGATCCCGATGGAAAGGGCTATCTTGCCCAGATTGTCATTGAGGGCATCCACGAGCGACTGCTGGTAAGCCACCTCATCCACGAGCGGCATGTCCTCTATCTTGGCCTTTACGACAGCGAGACTGTCGGAGGAGACATAGTCCGGAGACAGCGTCACATCTATCGAAGCCGGCACCGGGGAGGTCTCGAACACGGAGAGGAAATCATCGCCCAGCATCTCCCGCATCTCCCGAGTCCCCTGCTCCTTGGATACAAAGGAGGCCGCCTTGAAGAACGGCAGCGAGTCCAGGGCCGCCATCAATTCAAGAGTCTGGGCGTCGCTGGCCTCCCTGTCCATGATGACGGAGACCTGCATGTTTTCCTTGAAATAGCTAGAGACCCTGCGGGCGTTGACAAGCAGCATGCACGCAACCCCTATCAACAAGAGCACGAGACTGATGCTGATAAGTGTGGAGATGTACGACCCGGCGAGACGCCGCCTCATCACTCTGCTTTCGACGGACGACATGTCATAACTGCTTCAATCCTCAAAGATAGCTAAATATCAATTTTCCCGAAAAAATTTATTATCTTTGTTCCTGTCTGGGGTTTATTTCCACCCGGATGGGGACAATGTATGACTAAAAGAGTTCTCTTCGTCAACTCGCAGATGCTTCCTTTTGTGCCGGAGAGCCGTCTTGCCAAGATTGGACGCGCCCTGCCGCAGGGCATACAGGAGCACAAAAAAGAAATCCGCACGTTCATGCCCAGGTACGGCTGCATCAACGAGCGCAAAAACCAGCTGCACGAAGTCATACGCCTCTCCGGCATGAACATTATCATCAGCGACGTGGACAGGCCGCTCGTCATCAAGGTGGCGTCCATACAGTCTGCGCACATGCAGGTGTACTTTATCGACAACGAGGACTACTTCAAGCGCCGCGAGACCGAGCGGGACGCGGACGGGACGTTCTTTGCCGACAACGACGAGAGAGCCATATTCTACGCCAAGGGAGTGCTCGAGACAGTCAAGAAGCTCCGCTGGGCGCCGGACATCATACACTGCCAAGGCTGGATCACCCACCTGGTGCCTGTATATCTCAAGAAAGTCTACAAGGACGACCCCATATTCTCCGGGAGCAAGGTGGTGCTGTCCCTGTACAGCGACCCGACCGCAGGAGAGCGTTTCTCCTCTGACTTCCAGAGCAAAGTGGCTCTCGGAGCCATATCCCCCGCCGACGTGGACGCGCTTGCGTCGCCCGATGGCACAAATCTTGCGAAAACAGCTCTCCGGTATTCTGATGCCGTCATCCTCGGCGACCCGGATGTCGGGCGGGAGCTTTCGCGCTACGCGGCGAGCCTCTCCCTGCCCGTGCTGCAGTACAACGAGGACGCTATGCAGAGCGGCAGGTATATCAGCGACTACAATGACTTTTACGACACGCTGTAGACAACAGACATGAGCCGGAGACTCCAACACCTCACCATATATGCGGCAGCCCTCATTTTCGGCTGCTGCTCGTGTATATCCACCAATGACGAGCTGGGTTCCGACCTGCTCCCGCTCGACCAGCAGTACGACACATTCACGGCGTCATTCCCCATAGACGACATAGAGATGCGCATGGCGGACAGCTTGAGCGGCTACTCCCAGAAGCGCATCACCATAGGCTCAATCAGGGATCCCGAATACGGCCTGACCCGCAGGGCCGCAGCCGTCACACTCGTGCCTTGCTACGACAGCCTTGACTTCGGGGACAACCCGAAGTTTGAGAGCTTCCGCATGACGCTCACCCGGGACACCATGTCTCTGGCGAGCGAGAGCGACAGGAACATGCTCCAAAACGTCAATGTGTACGCCCTCGAGGAGAGTCCCAAAAAGGCTTACGACATCAACGCCCTGGAGAGGGGCACGGTCAGGCACGGCTCCAAGCGCATCACCAAGGGGATTCCGGTGTTCAACGGCACGGACGACACTCTGGGGATAGACTTCAGCACGGAGTACGGCACGGACTTTATGAACAAGCTCGCGGCCATGGGGCTGGACGGCAGCACAAAGGCCATCGACGACTATCTCAACCAGCTGCCCGGCATATATCTGGAGACCAGCGACCCCATAGGCAACGGCGGACGCATTGACATGTTTGAGCTGCAGCTCGGCTTCAATACCTCATATTATTACCTCACGGGCAACTATGCGGAGCTCAAGTTCACGTCTACTTACAGCGGCAAGGAGATTGACACCTCGTTCCTGTTCTATTTCTGCGCGGACTCCCTCTATTCCATTGACTCCCTGCTGTATTACGGCACGGCGGGCAGCCTCCCGCAGTACTGCCTCAACATCTCCAGCCAGGAGACCAGGCATCTTGCCGGGCCGGCGGCTGACGAGATATACGTCGAGGGTGCCGGAGGAATCAAGCCGGTAATCTCCGCCAAGGAGATACGCGGCAAGATAGCCGATGAGATTGCCCGTAACGGAGGCGATCCCGGCTCCACCGTGCTCAACAAGGTGTCGCTTGTGATGCCGTTCGAGTTCCCTGACGACTACAGGGACATGGAGCGTTACCCGCAGATACTCTCCCCCACGTGCAGGGTCAAGTCCAGCGACACGGGCGACTACGCCTTTGCCAACATCACCGACTACAGCAACAGCTACGAGAACCAGGGCGATGTCGACAGGTCCAACCTGGTCTACAGGCCCGACATCACCTACCACGCCCAGATGCTGCTGGGCATGGATCCGGAGGAAGAGGACTTCTCCAACTACGACATCTGGTTCCTGATTATGTACAGGGAGATTGACGAGAGTTCCAGCTCGTCCGCCTACGAGAGCGACCAGTCGAGCTACTACAACAGCCTGATGTACGCCAACTACTACAACAACATGATGTACGGCGGCTACGGCTACAGCAGTTACGGCTACGGTTACAACAGCTACTCCAACTACTACGCCTACATGCTCATGCAGTCCATGTACGGCTCGTCATCCTCATCCTCGGTGAGCTACACCAAGACCCTTGACAAGGACAGGTTTTATCACGCCAAGCTCTACGGGCCGTCCTGCGCGGACGAAGACAAGCGTCCCCACATGGAAGTGACCTATTCGGTACCCAAGGTGTCCCGCTGACAAAGGCGTCCCGCCAGCAAAAATACAGGGTGACCCGAGCTTTCGGGCCACCCTGTTGTATAAGGTGCGGGGAATGCTATTTGTCCCCGAGCTTCTCGTTGATCTTGTCGATGGCGTCCTTGACGGTCGCGATGTTGCTGGTCTCCTCATCAGGAATCTTGATGCCGAACACTTTCTCAAACTCCATCAGGAGCTCGACGGTGTCCAGCGAGTCGGCGCCAAGGTCATTGGTGAAATTGGCTGTCTCTGTGACTTCGGATTCCTCAACGCCAAGCTTGTCGACGATGATTTCCTTTACTTTCTTGACAATCTCATTGTAATCCATAATGGTAGAGTATTAATTATTGTTTCGCTTCATTTCCGCAAAATGCGTCCGCAAATTAACTAAAAAATTCCCTAATGTGCAAACCGTGCCCTCCGTGCTATTCCGCCTTGGCGAGTGTCCTGTCAGAGCAGAGCTTGCTCCAGATGCGTATGCCGTTGAGGCCGTTGATGAAATAGAAAACGTATTTGACCAGATAGACGACCGATGCCGCCCCGTCGGGCTGGTTGACGAGCGTGACCGTCCAGAATATGACGGAGGAGATGTTGACCAGTGTCCAGAGGTACCACTGCTCCATGTAGGCCATGGACATCAGCACGAGAGCCACTATATTGGATGTGGTCATCAGGGCGTCAAGCGCGACCTTGGACATGGCGGCCGCCTCGCCTCCGCCACTGCGCCCGGCCGCAAGATACGACAGGGTGAACGAGAGGGCGAACACCGCCGCGAACAGCAGCGCGGACAACAGCCAGCCCTTGCGGTCAAGATGCCTGGGGCGCACCTGCGACTTGCCGTCCGCCAGCCTCTTGCGCCATTTGAAGAAGCCGATAAACTCCATCGGGATGAAATAGCACACATGCAGCAGCAGGGTCGATATGGGGATCGGGGTCTGCTGCGAGAGGTTGAACGAATAGATGAGGACATCCACCAGCCCGAACAGGAACGTCCAGATGATGCCGTTGGCGGAGAGCACCGTGCTGATCACCCCCATAAGGGCCCCGAAAGCCGACAGGGCCAGCAAGCCCCGGCTGACTCCGGGGTCGGAGAACCTGAGGGCGCTGGAGGCGATGACCGCCACCGCCATCCCTATCAGGATGAACGCGCTAAAAACCTTGTTGAATCTGTCCTCGTTGAATGTCCTTTTGCTCATCTTGGCTTGTTTGTGCTGTATTGTTCAATGACTTGTGTATCTTGTCCGCGAGTGACGGCCCCACCACGGAGGCCAGGTCTTCCAGCGGGGCTGCGGCTATGCGGGCGACGCTGCCATAGCGCATGAGCAGCCTCTGCTCCGTCTGGGGGCCGACCCCCTTTATCTCCCGGAGCGCGGAGAGCACCTGCGCCTTGCTGCGCAGGCTGCGGTGGAATGTGATGCCGAAGCGGTGCGCCTCGTCGCGTATCCGTTGCAGCACCTTGAGGGCTTGGCTGTTGCGGTCGAGGAACAGCGGGTACGGGTCTCCCACCCTGATGACCTCCTCCAGTCTCTTGGCCAGGCCGACGACCATGAGCCTGTCCGTAATCCCCAGTTCGGCAAAAGCCTGATACGCGAAATCCAGCTGCCCCTTGCCGCCGTCTATCACCACCAGCTGCGGGAGGTCGTCCGGAGCCTCGCGCAGCATGCGGGAGTAACGCCGGTTGACCACCTCTTTCATGGAGGCGTAGTCATTGGCCCCGACCACGGTCTTGATTTTGAACTTGCGGTAATCCCGCTTGCTGGGCTCCGCGTCACGGAACACCACGCATGAGGCTACCGGATTGGCCCCCTGGATGTTGGAATTGTCAAAGCATTCAATGTGCCGGGGCAGCTCGCTCATCCCGAGGGCTTTCTGCAGCTCCTGCATCACGCCCATGCGGAACTCCTCGGGGTCGCTGCGCTCACGCTGCTTGAGCATGTTGAACTGGTACTCGCGGGCATTCTTGGCGCTGAGCTCCAGCAGGGACAGCTTGTCACCCCGCACAGGTATCTTGAACTCATGCCCCTCTATCTCCACATCGGGCAGGAACGGCACCACAATCTCTTTGGCAAGCTCTCCGAACTTGGACTCTATCTCGGCAATGAACGTGCTCAGAATGGTCTCGCGTGACTCCTCTATCCCCAGCTTGAAGCCGAGGTTGAGCGACTGGATGACCGCGCCTCCACGGATGCGCAGGAAGTTGCCGAACGCCTCGGATGGAGCTGTGATGAGCGAGAACACGTCCACATCCCCGCCGCTGGCGGCTGTGATAATGGACTTGGCATAATGCTTCTCGAGCGCGTCCACCTTGGTCTTGTAATATTGGGCCGTCTCGAAATCGAGCCTCCGCGAGGCCTCCTGCATCGACTCCTTGTATTTGCGGATGATGTCGCCCACACCCCCCTTGAGCAGGGACATTATGTCCTCAATCATGCTCCCGTACTCCTCCTGGGAGATGCCTCCCACACAGCATCCCTTGCACCTGCCGATATAGAAATCCAGGCACGGGCGCAGTTTGCGGCGCAGGATGGTCTCCGAATCAATCTTGAGAGTGCACGAGCGCAGCGGATAGTTGGCCTCAAAGAACTCCATCAGCCCTCTCGCGTAAGTCGCCGAACTGTACGGCCCGAAATAATGAGAGCCGTTCTTGACTACCCTGCGGGTGAGGAACACCCTGGGGAACGGGTCTGCCGTGACGCATATCCACGGGTAGGTCTTAGAGTCCTTGAGGAGAATGTTGTAGCGCGGCTTGTACTGCTTGATGAGGTTGTTCTCCAGCAGCAGCGCGTCCGCCTCGCTGTCAACGACGGAATACTGCGCGTCGGCGATGCGGGACACCAGCAGCCGCGTCTTGGTGTTGAGTCTCTCCGGGGGCACAAAATATTGCGCCACCCGCTTGTGCAAGTCCTTGGCTTTGCCCACATATATGACCGTCCCCTCGGAGTCGTAGTACCTGTAGACTCCGGGAGAATGCGGGAAGAGGGCTATTTTCTCCTTGACGGTCAACGCTTTGGCTGAACGTGCTCGGCTACGGTCTTCTCAATCTGGGCTTCCCTGAGGCCTCTCGCAAGTATCTTGCCGTCAGGGGCAAACAATATGATTTCCGGAATGCCGTCAATGCCGTAAGCGTCCGTGGGAATCTGCTGTGCGTTGATGATCTTGTTCCAGACTATGCCCAGCTCCCCGGCGGCCTTGACAGAAGCCTCCGGCTTGTCCCATACCGCCACGCTCAGCACGTCAAAGTCGTCCCCGCCGTATTTGGCATAGACGTCGGCGATGTTAGGGATTTCAGCCTTGCACGGGCCGCACCATGACGCCCAGAAGTCCACCAGCACATACTTGCCTTTGCCGACATAGTCGGACAGGGACACCGTGGAGCCAGCCGGGTCGTCCGGATCCTGCACCACGGTAAAGTCGGTAAACATCTGCCCTTCGGCTGTCTTCTTTTTGGCCGCAAGCCCCTCGGCGATGCCGATGGCCACCGAGTCCTGCCTCATCTTGGCGCTCAAGGTGCCAAGAGCGGCCTCCAGCTCGTCAGGGCTGAGGCTGTACCGCACCTGCGAGAGAGCCTCCACGCCCACCTCATTGTCCTTGTTGGCCTTGACGGCATCGAGACATATCTGTTTGTAGACCTCCATGACAGAGTCAGCAACCGCCTGGGCCCGTTCGTCCTTTTGCTCGTCCGAGAGCGTCTCGTCAGAGGCGATGCTCCCGGCAGCCGTGCGGTATTCGCTCATCAGCTCATCCAAGCTGGCGTTGAACTCATCCCGTGCGGCGGACACATCCGTAGTCTTGCCCTTGCAGCCCGCGACTGCCAGAACAGCGGCTGCGGCGGCTACAATGATTGATGTCTTGTTCATAAAACGATTGAAATTGCTTTACAGAAAAATTATAGACTCTTCATCGGGCTCCCCCCTCCTCTCCCCTTGTCATTCTGAACGGAGTGAAGAATCTCCTTCATCCGTCTTTCATTCTGAACGGAGTGCAGCGGAGTGAAGAATCTCCTTCATCCCTTTGTCATTCTGAACGGAGTGAAGAATCTCTTACCTCCATTCGTCCGCAGA
>CAZKVW010000056.1:0-13700 GCA_964556285.1 uncultured Muribaculaceae bacterium | reverse complement strand
AATGTAGGGATATAATCGGATATTTCAAAATGCCGCTCACTCCTCGCCGTTGCGCTTGAAAATGGCGTAGCTGCGCAGGAAGTTGTTGTGCGGGATGGCGGGCGACCCCACCAGCACCTGCCCGGGCTGCTTGACGCCACGCATGACCCCGGCCTGCGCCCCGAATGTGGTATGGTCGGCGATCTTGAGATGCCCGACGATGCCTACCTGCCCCGCGAGGATGCAGCTTGCGCCAATCTTGGTGGATCCGGCTATGCCGCACTGCGCCGCCATCACCGTGTTGTCCCCGATCTCCACGTTGTGCGCTATCATGCAGAGGTTGTCTATCTTGACGCCCTTGCCGATGATGGTGGCTTCCATCTCTGCACGGTCAATGGTGGTGTTGCAGCCCACCTCGCAGCCGTCACCTATGATGACTTTGCCGAGGTGCTCGATCTTCTCCCAAGTCCCGTCGGGCTGCGGGGCGTTGCCGAAGCCGTCGCCGCCGATGACGCAGTTGGCGTGGAGGATGACATTGTCGCCTATCTCCATGCCGGGATAGATGCGCACTCCGGGATAGATGATGCACTTGCGCCCGATCTTGGTTCCCTCGCCTATGGACACGTTGTCATAGATGCGGGTCATGTCGCCAATCTCGCATCGGGCCCCCACGACGGTGCAGTCCCCGATCCAGACCTTGCGGCCTATCTTTGCGGAGAATGCCACGTGGCTGTGGCGGCCCCTGTGGCGCTTGTAGGTCTTTTTCTGGTCTGACACGTATTTGAGCAGGTCCGCGAGGGCCGTGTATGCGTTGTCCACCCTGACCATGGCTGGGGTGACGGCCTCCTTGGGCGTGAAGTCCTTGTTTACAAGCAGGATGGATGCCTGACAGGTGTAGACGTAGGGCTCATATTTGGGGTTGGCGTAGAAACAGAGTTTGCCGGGCTTGCCGTGCTCTATTTTGGCAAATGAAGTGGCTGTCGCATTGGGGTCGCCCTCAACCGTCCCGTTCAGGATCTTGGCGAGTTCGCTGGCTGTGAATGTCATGTCTGATTCCTCTTTCGGCTGCAAAAGTAAGATTTTTTTTGCTATTTACATGATGTTTGGGTATCTTTGCAGGGTGTGAAAGGGTAGGAGCCGGGCGGTTCCTGCTCTTTTGTAATATAATGGAGGTATGAACAAGGCGCAATTTGAGTCAGTGGTGCAGAGAGCCGCAGCAGAGATCGGCGTGGCCGTTGCCGGCATAGATTTCAATGATGATGACAACGTGTTCGTCGTGACCATCGCCAGGGACGGAGGCTATGTGGGGCTTGAGGACTGCGAGCACGTGCACAGGGCGGTGCTGGCGGCATTCGACCGGGATGTTGAGGACTATTCGCTCACTGTGACTTCCGCCGGGGTGGACGCTCTGGAGGCGGATGAGGCCTTGCGGGACGGGTTTGACAATGATTAAAGACATATAGCAAAATGGAAAAAGAACAAGTGGTGACCCTCATTGACGCGTTCAAGGACTTCAAGGAGGAGAAGAATATCGACAGGCCCGTGATGATGGGCGTGCTCAAGGACGTGTTCATGACGCAGCTTGCCAAGACTTTCGGCAATTCGGACAATTTCGACGTCATCGTCAATGTGGACAAGGGGGCGTGCGAGATATACCAGAACTTTGACATCGTGGAGACGGTGGAGGACCCCAACAGCCAGATGACCCCCGAGCAGGTGGCAGCGGAGACCGGGGACGATGACTATGAGATAGGTGACACGTACACCAAGCCGTTCCCCTTGCAGTCATTCGGCCGCAGGGGCATACTCAATATCCGCCAGAACCTCGCCGGCCGCATAATGGACATCGAGAAGGCGAACGTGTTCAAGAAATACACAGACAAGATAGGGGAGATATTCGCCGGGGAGATCTACCAGACATGGTCCAAGGAGGTGCTCATCCTCGATGATGACGGCAACGAGCTGCACCTGCCCAAGACGGAGCAGATCCCCGGGGAGCATTTCAAGAAGGGGGACACCGTCCGGGCCATCATCAAGTCCGTGGAGATGAAGAACAACACCACTCCCTACATCGTGCTGTCGAGGACGACCAACGAGTTCCTTGAGAGGCTCTTTGAGCAGGAGGTGCCCGAGATTGTGGATGGCCTGATCACTGTCAAGAAAGTCGTGCGCATCCCCGGAGAGAGGGCAAAGGTGGCCGTGGAGTCCTACGACGAGCGCATCGACCCGATAGGGGCTTGCATCGGGGTCAAGGGCAGCCGCATCCTCGGCATAGTCAGGGAGCTGCGCAACGAGAACATCGACGTCCTGCAATGGACTTCCAACCCGCAGCTCCTCATCCAGAGAGCCCTCAGCCCCGCTCACGTGTCCTCCATCAACATGGGCTCGTCCGACACCGACAAGATCCGTGTCTACATGCAGCCCGAGGAGGTCAAGAAGGGCATCGGGCGCGGCGGCTGCAACATCGAGCTGGCCGGCCAGCTCGTCGGCAGGGAGATTGAGGTCTGGAGAGAGCTTCCCAAGGGGGCGCCCCAGGAGGAAGAGGACGTCCTGCTGTCGGAGTTCTCCAATGAGATTGACCAGTGGGTCATAGACAAGCTGGAGTCCATAGGCTGCGACACCGCCAAGAGCGTGCTCGCGTTCACCCCTGAGGACATAGCCAAGAGGGCAGACCTTGAGGACGAGACGGTGGCAGAAGTGTTCAAGATACTCCGTGCGGAGTTTGAGGATGAGGGCGAGGATGTTCAAAACTAGAGGGCGTATATGGCAGAAATCAGAATCAACAAAATCATAAGGAAATACAACATCGGCCTGCAGGATCTGGTCGGGTTTATGCGCAAGCAGGGCGTGGAGGTGGAGGAGAACCCCAACGCCAAGATATCCGACGAGTATCTTCCGGATATAGACAAGCAGTTCGGCAAGGATCTCGAGCTCAAGAAGCAGTCCGAGAGCGTGGACATCAAGCTCAACGAGATAATCGAGAAGACCTCCGGCCGCCGTCAGCGCGAACAGGAGGATGACGACGAGATAGTGAGGGAGACCGTCATCAAGAGCAACGTCTTCCAAAAGGAGCGTCCGGCACATCATGCTGAGCCGGTGCCTCAGCCGGAGCAGAAACCTGCTCCTGCTGAGGCGCCTGTCTCCGCGCCCGCCCCGGAGCCTGTCAAGGCAGAGCCGAGACCGTCCGACGAGCCAGCCCCTGCTGCGCCCGCAAGCGCACCTGCGGCTCCGGAGCAGACGGCCTCTGCCGCAGCTCAGGCCTCCTCCAAGACGGATGCCGATGCAGCTGTGCAGCAGCCGGATCAAGAGGCAGCCCGAGAGACCGCTCAAAGGCCCGCACAAGAGTCTGCCCAGCCGGCCGCCCCGTCCGCAGAGGCTGCGGAGGCCGCGCCTGCATCCTCCCCGGAACCTGCGGAAAAAGAAACCGTTCCAGTTGCGCCAGAGCCTGCTCCGGCTCAGCCTGAGACACCCGCCGCGCCAGCGCCGGCGGCATCTGACGCTCCTGCAGCCGCACCGGCAGCAGCGCAGCCCGAGTCTGCGGCAGTTGAGACATCCGCTCCGGCAGCTGCATCCCATGAGCAGCCGTCAGCGGAGAGCGGCCGGGCGGCTGCCTCTACAGGGACTCCAGAGCCGTCTACGGTGCAGCCGGCAGCTCCCGTAATCGGGCTCAAGGTGGTGGGCAAGGTTGACCTGTCCCAGTTTGAGCGCAAGCCTCGCAAGCGCGAGCGCATCAGCAAGAGCGGGCAGAAGATAGATGTCACCAAGATAGCGGCGGACAACAATCCCGCCAAGAGCAAGAACTCCTCCAAGCGTTCAGCGCAGCAGGAGCAGTCCAAGAGCGGACGCCGCCGTGACCGGGGAGGGGACAGGCTTAAGCCGGCCATGACCGAGGCGGAGCAGGAGGAGATGCAGAAGCAGATCCAGAAGCAGGTCAAGGAGACATACGCCAAGATGAACGAGGGCAAGAAGAGCAACTTCGGGGCCAAGTACCGCAAGGAGAAGCGCGAGGCCGTGGCCCAGAAGTCGCAGGAGCAGACCGCCATCGAGGCTGCCGAGCAGAAGACCCTCAACGTCACCGAGTTCCTGACCGTCAACGACCTCGCAACGCTGATGAACAACACCCCCGTGGTCAAGGTCATCGGAGCGTGCATGAGCCTCGGCCTGATGGTGTCCATCAACCAGAGGCTGGACGCGGAGACCATCGTGCTGGTGGCCGAGGAGTTCGGCTACAAGGTCAACTTCGTGACTGCGGACATCTCCGCCGAGATTGCCCAGGAGACCGAGCCTGACAAGGAGGAGGATCTCGTCACGAGGCCTCCGGTGGTCACGGTCATGGGCCATGTGGATCACGGCAAGACCTCCCTGCTCGACTACATACGCAAGTCCAATGTGATTGCGGGCGAGGCCGGCGGCATCACCCAGCATATAGGCGCGTACAATGTCGTCCTGCCTGACGGCAGGCGCATCACGTTCCTGGACACTCCGGGGCATGAGGCGTTCACCGCCATGCGCGCCCGCGGAGCCCAGCTGACTGACCTGGCCATCATCATCATCGCCGCCGACGACGCGGTGATGCCCCAGACCAAGGAAGCCATCAGCCACGCCCAGGCGGCTGGAGTCCCCATGGTGTTTGCCATCAACAAGATGGACAAGCCGGGAGCCAACCCTGACACCATCCGCCGCCAGCTCTCCGAGATGAATATCCTCGTGGAGGACTGGGGCGGCAAGTACCAGTGCCAGGAAATATCGGCCAAGAAAGGCACCAACGTGGACAAGCTCCTCGAAAAGGTGCTGCTTGAGACCGACCTCCTGGATCTCAAGGCTAACCCCAACAAGGCCGCCTCTGGCGCGGTCATAGAGTCCTCGCTGGACAAGGGGCGCGGATTCCTCGCCACCATCCTCGTGCAGGACGGCACCTTGAGGACGGGGGACGTGATGTTGAGCGGGGCTTATTACGGCAGGGTCAGGGCCATGTTCAATGAGCGCGGCCAAAAGGTCGATGAGGCCGGCCCTTCCACTCCGGTATCCGTGCTCGGGCTGAACGGAGCGCCGGCCGCTGGAGAGAAGTTCAACGTGCTCGCCGACGAGAAGGAGGCCAAGTCCATCGCCGCCAAGCGTGAGCAGCTGCTCCGCATCCAGGGCATCAAGACCCAGAAGCACATGACGCTTGAGGAGATTGGGCGGCGCATCGCTATAGGCAACTTTAAGGAGCTCAATGTCATTGTCAAGGGTGATGTGGACGGGTCTGTGGAGGCCCTGTCCGACTCCCTCATCAAGCTCTCCACCGAGGAGGTCAAGGTCAATGTGATACACAAGGCTGTGGGAGCCATCTCGGAGTCCGATATCCTCTTGGCGCAGGCCTCTGACGCGGTGATAATAGGCTTCCAGGTGCGTCCGACCGTGGACGCTCGCAAGGCCGCCGAACGTGAGGGCATAGAGATACGCCTGTATTCAGTCATCTACGACTGCATCAACGAGATTAAGGACGGTATCGAGGGCATGCTGGAGCCGGAGAAAAAGGAGGAGGTCAGCGGGAGCGCGGAGGTCAAGCAGACGTTCCGCATCAGCAAAGTCGGCACTGTGGCCGGCTGTATCGTGCGCGAGGGCAAGATGACCCAGCGCTCCAAGGTGCGCCTCATCCGCGACGGCATAGTCATCTATGACGGTGAGCTCGGTTCCCTCCAGATCGGCAAGGAGCAGGTCAAGGAAGTCCCTGCCGGCAAGGAATGCGGAATGTCCATCTCCGGATACAATGACATCAAGGACGGGGACGTCATCGAGGCTTACAGGATAGTCGAGATCAAACGCACCCTGTAGGGAGGCTGCGGACGGCCCTGCGCTCCGTTCGGGGCGCGGGGCTGGCTGCGATGCCGTGAAAGGACACAAAAGAAAGGGCACAAAAAAATTGAGGCTGGCCGCAACGCGCGGCCAGCCTCTTTATTTCACGATGTCCGGATTAATACCTCTCCTCGGAAGAAACGGTGAGTTTCTTGCGCCCGTGACGGCGGCGAGACGCGAGTACCCTGCGCCCGTTGGGCGTGGACATGCGCTCACGAAAGCCGTGCTTGTTGACACGCTTGCGGTTTGATGGTTGGTAAGTTCGTTTCATTGTATGCTATTTTATATTGTTCTTGTCAGTCCCGCTGGGCAGATGCAGGAGCGCAAAATTATCATTTTTCGATGTGAATAACAAATTTTTCCGCGAAATATTCGTCATCGTATACGGAGGATATGGGCCATACATGTATCTTGGAGGGAGCTATGCGGTAGCGGCGCAGCAGCTCCGAGATCTCCTCGTTGACGTCGCCTCCTTTGAGGAACAGCATTCCGTACCGCCATTTCCCCCTGACCCACGGCCACAGCTCGCAGAGATGCGCCACGGCTCTGGACACCACATAGTCATAGACCCCGTGCAGGGATTCGACCCGCGCGTTGACGCAGTGCACGTTGTGGAGGCCAAGCCCGTCAGCCACGGCTTGGGCGACGCGTATCTTCTTGCCCACCGAGTCGCAGAGGGTGAACTCAGTCTGGGGGAACCTCATGGCCAGAGGTATGCCGGGGAATCCTCCGCCGGTGCCGGCATCCAGCACCGTGTCGCCCGGCTGGAACTGCATGTATTCGGCTATCGCGAGGCTGTGCAGAATGTGGTGCTCGTACAGGTTGTCTATATCCTTGCGGGATATGACGTTGATCTTGTCATTCCATTCCCTGTACAGGGCTTCCGCAGCGGTGAAATCTTGTCTGTCCATGTCTGTCGTGTGCGCTTTTATCTGTCCTTGCTCATCTTGTCTATGAGTATCTTGGCGCGACGTATGCGTGTGCGCACCGTGTTGAGCTCCATATCCAGGGCGAGGGCTATCTCCTTGTATTGCATGCCGTCGAGCAGCCGCATCCGGGCTATTTGGCGGTACAGCTCCGGCAGGGCGTCTATGTACGCTGCGGTGGCCTCCCTGGACTCTGTCTTGATGATGGAGTCGAGCGGGGTGTCCACGTCGTCGCCAAGGGTGTCAGCCACGTTTGCCGGCTCCGCGTCACTGTCTATATACACGGTCAGGCTGTGCGGGTGGAGACGCCCCTCGCTCTCGATGAGGTCTATCGCCGTGTTGTGCGCTATGGTCTTGAGCCAAGTGGAGAAGCTGCTGCGCCCCCGGTCAAATGTGGCTATCTGCCTGAACGCCTTTTCGAAGCTGCGGGAGCAGATGTCATCGATGGTGAAGTCGTCCACATTCTTGAGCCAGCCGCGCAGATATTTCTTAAGCTGCCCTATACAGCTGTCCCACAGGGCTGTGAATGCCGTCCCGTCGCCACCAACAGCGCGGCTGACCAGTTCGTCAATGTGCGTCAAGCCAGTTCTTTCCATAATGGCATTCCACGCTTAAGGGGACTGACAGCTTGATGACTCCCTCCATCTGGGAGGGGACGGTCTCCATGAGAGTCCTGATTTCCTCCTCGGGGACCTCGAAAAGGAGCTCGTCGTGTATCTGGAGCACCATCTTGCTGCGCAGGTTGCGCTCGCGCAGCTGGCGGTCTATCCGTATCATGGCTATCTTGATGATGTCCGCCGACGTGCCCTGGATGGGGGCGTTGACGGCATTGCGTTCCGCCACGGCGCGCATGTTGGCGTTGCCGGCGTTGATGTCCCGGATGTAGCGGCGGCGGCCGAAGAGCGTCTCGACATAGCCGTTCTCCCTGGCTCCCTTGATGGTGTCGGAGATGAATGACTTGATTGCCGGGAATGACTCGAAGTAGCCGTCGATGATGTCCTGCGCTTCCTGGCGGGATACCCCGAGCCTCTGCGCGAGGCCGAATGAGGAGATGCCGTACATGATGCCGAAGTTGGCCGTCTTGGCTACGCGCCTCTGGTCGGGGGTGACCTCTTCGACGGGGACTTTGAATATCTTGGAGGCTGTTGCCGCGTGAACGTCAATGCCCCTGTTGAACGCGTCCGTCATGTGGCTGTCCCCGCAGAGATGCGCCATTATTCGCAGTTCTATCTGGGAATAGTCCGCCGACATGATGACCCAGCCCTCCTCCTGGGGCACGAAAGCCTTGCGGATGGCGCGGCCGCGCTCGGTGCGTATCGGGATGTTCTGCAAGTTGGGGTTGGACGAGGACAGGCGCCCCGTGGAGGTGAGGGCCTGGTTGAATGTGGTGTGCACTCTGCCGTCCTCCTTGGAGATGTAGCCTCCGAACGGCTCTATGTAGGTGGAGAGCAGCTTCTTGGCGGCGCGGTAGTCGAGTATCTCCTTGATTACTGGGCTGCGGTCTGACAGGGCGGAGAGAGTGGCCTCGTCGGTGCTCCATCCACGGGAGCCTTTCTTGGCCTTGGGGTCGAGCTTGAGCTTGCCGAAGATGAGCTCGCCCACCTGCTTGGGGGAGCTCAGGTTGAGGGACGGGTCGCCGGCCATCTCCCTGACGCTGCTCTCATGCCTGGCAATCTCCTGCCTGAGCTCGACGGCAAATTCACCCAGGGAGTCAAGGTCAACCTTGACCCCGCAACGCTCCATTCTCGACAGGACACCGATTAGCGGCTCCTCTATGCGCTCATACAGCTTGGTGAGGCCGCCAGCTTGCAGCTCCGCCCAGACTTTCTTGCCGATGCCGATGATTGCCGCAGCCTGTGGCGCTTTTCCCTTGTCCTTGGCTTCCGGCTGGGGGGCGTCAAACAGGGAGGGGGTGCTCTGGGAGCTTTCGGCCTCCTCCATTCCGACCCCGAGGTAATGCTGGGACAGGATGTCCAGGCTGTGGGACTTCTCCGGGTCGAGCAGGTAATGCATCAGCTCGATGTCGCGCAGCTTGCCCCCGAGCGAGACGCCCGCATGCGCCAGGACATTCATCTGGTACTTGATGTCGTATGCGAATTTGCTTATGGTCGGGTCCTCCATGATGGCCTTGAAGTCGGGAGCCTTGCCCTCCGCGACGAGGATCTTGTCCTTGCTGACGGTCGCCATGGTGATACGCTTGATGCCGGAGAATATCCCGGCCCCGGATGTCTCGGTGACGAACGAGCATTTGCCGGCTATGCTGACGGCGGTCGAGAGCCTCACGACGCTCACCTTTTCGTACTGGATGACCCCTTGGGAGGGCGCGGACTCCTGCGCTGCGGCCTCTATCCCTGTGATGGCGCTTATGTGCTTGCGGAGCGAATAGAATTCGTATTCTTTGAAGAGGTCGGCGACATCCGGGGTGTAGCGGATGTTGAGCTTGGCAGACTCCGTGGGCATGGGTATCTCTATGTCCGTCTTGATGGTCACCAGACGCTTGCTGAGCGAGATGTGGTCCCGTGCGGCCTCAAACATCAGGGCCTGTTTCTGCGGCAGTTCCCCGATATGGGCGTAGATGTTCTCCACGGATCCGTAGCGGGACACAAGCTTGCCAGCCCACACCTCCCCGATGCCTTTCACTCCGGGGACGTTGTCCGCCGCGTCTCCGCAGATGGCCAGCATGTCGATGACCTGTACAGGGTCGAGGATGCCGTATTTGTCGCAGATTTCCCTCACTCCCAGTATCTCCTTGTCCTCTCCGCTGCGGCCCGGCTTGTACTGCCAGATGTTTTCGTTCACCAGCTGCCCGTAGTCCTTGTCGGGGCTTACCATATAGACGTCATATCCCTCCCGGGCCGCGCGCTTGGACATGGACCCGATGACATCGTCGGCCTCGTAGCCCTTGATCATGAGCACCGGAATGCCCAGCTTGCCGCACAGGCCCATGAGGGGCTCCAGCGCGTCAATCACGAGTTGCGGAGTCTCGGCCCGGTTGGCTTTGTAGGCGGGGTACAGCTCGTTGCGGAAGGACCCTCCAGGGGGGTCGAACGCCACGGCGACATTCTCGGGGCGTTCGCGCTCGATGAGTTCGAGCAGGTATTTGGTAAAGCCGAACAGTATGGAGGTGTCAGCCCCCTTGCTGTTGATCATCGGATGCCTGTAAAAGGCATAATACATCTTGAAGATGAGCGCGTGCCCGTCTATTATGTACAGTCTGTTCGCCATTGTCCGAGTATCGCGGGAATGTCCCCGCGAACAAACTGCGAAAATAAGACAGCTCGCGAAACTTTCCTAAAAAATCTTGCCCTTGCCCCGCAAAAAAGTTTCATCCCGGGATCAGAGATCCCCGCGCTTGAGACCCTCCACGTAGCGGTCAACCCTGCGCATCTGCGCGGGGATGTCGATGCGCTGCGGGCATTGCGGGGAGCACTGGTTGCAGCCGATGCAATGGTCAGCCTGGCGCACAGCCGGCACGCTCCGGTTGTACCCCACCAGGAATGCCCTGCGGGATTTGCGCCAAGCGGGATCCTGACGGCTCTCGGGCATGTACCCCTCGTTGATGCATTTGTTGAAATGCGTGAACACCGCCGGGATGTCTATCCCGTACGGGCATGGCATGCAGTAGTTGCACTGGTTGCAGGGGATGGTAGGGTACGATACCATCAGTTCGGCAGCATGCTCCAGATAGTCAAGCTCCTGCCGGGTCAGTGGCTTGAGGGGGGCAAGCGAGCTGAGGTTGTCCTTGAGATGCTCCATATAAGTCATCCCGCTCAGCACCGACAGGACTCCGGGGAATGTGCCGCAAAACCTGAACGCCCACGAGGCTACGCTGCGCTCCGGCTCCAGGCTCTTGAGGTACTCCGCCACATGGTCGGGGACATTGGAGAGCCTCCCGCCCAGCAGGGGCTCCATGATTGTGCAGGGGATGCCGCGCTTGTTCAGCTCGCCGTAGAGGTATTCCGCGTTGATGTTGTATTTGCTGGTGACTTGGGCATGGCGCCAGTCCACATAGTTCATCTGTATCTGGGCGAAGTCCCAGCGGTACTTGCCCTCGTCATGCAGGGAGAGCATGTAGTCAAATACTTTGACGTCGCCGTGGAACGACCATCCTATCTTGCCTATGCGGCCGCGCTCCCGCTCCGCCATGAGGAAGTCCAGCAGCCCGCAGTCAAAAAACCGTTCCCGCAGGGTGCCCATGCCGTTGCCGCCTCCGATGGCGTGCAGCAGGTAGTAGTCGATGCGGTCCACCCCAAGCTCCCTGAACGAGGACTCGTACATTTCAACGGAGGACTTGTATATGCGCTCCGGAGAGTAGCCGCGGCCGGCGAGCCCCATGTTGGACATCTTGGTGGCGATGCGCCATGTCTGCCTCGGATGCCGTGACAGGGCGATGCCTGTCGCCCGTTCCGACAGCCCGCGCACATACACGGGAGAGGTGTCGAAATAGTTGACCCCATGCTGCAGCGCATAGTCCACAAGCTCGTTCACCTTGTCCTGGTCAACTGTCACGTCTCCGCCTGTCCCGATGGTGGGCCAGCGCATGCAGCCGTATCCGAGCAGCGACACCTTGTCGTCACCGCACATGCGGTATGTCATCTCGCCGGACTGCGCCTCGTCCCCGGATGCTGGGGAGCTTGGCGTCCTGCCGCAGCCAGGGATTGCCGCAGCCGCAGCCCCGAACGCTGCGGATCTTTTGAGGAATTCTCTCCGGGATATGCCTTGTTTGTCGTGTGTCATGGCGTCATCAGATATAACGGTGTTCGCTGTGCCCCTCCACGTGTATCGCGCTGACAGGGCGGGCAGGGCATACGTATTCGCAGGCCCCGCAACCTATGCACCTCTCCTCGTTGACTGCGGGGATTTTCACCGAGGACGGGTCATCCGGACGGGAGCTTACCATCATTATGGCTCCGGACGGGCAGTGGCGGGCGCAGTTGCCGCATTCCACCCCGTCCGCCAGCGGGATGCAGAGCCAGTGTGTCCAGACGGCGTGTCCGATCTGGATGGAGGATTTCTGGGCGCGGTCTATGCGGCGTATCGCCCCCGCAGGGCAGACTTCGGAGCAGCGTGTGCATTCGGGACGGCACCAGCCGCGTTCGTACGAGGATTCGGGCTGCATGAGACGGTCAAGGTCTGTGGAGGGGCGGAGCACATGGTTGGGGCATTCGGCGACGCAGAGCTGGCAGGCAGTGCAGCGGCTGTACATCTGCCTCGCGCTTACCGAGCCCGGCGGCGTGATGTGCGTATGACGCTCCGGGATTTCTTTGTCCAGCACGACGGCGAGCCCGCCGTCCACCTTTTTGTCCTGCGCCTTGAGCGCTGCGGTCCCGATGGCGAGGGCGGATCCGGCGAGGAACGCCCTGCGGCCGGCGGATGTTGCCGGGGCGGAGCGGCGTCCGCGCCAGGCGAAGCGGTAGTGCAGCGCACCGAACTTGCAGTTGTCCAGGCAGTTGAAGCAGTCCACGCACCTCGACCAGTCTATCTTGTGCTCGGCGATATTGATGCAAGAAGCCTTGCAGTTGCGCTCGCAGACCTTGCAGTTTTTGCATTTGTCCTTATCTATCATGGGGCGCAGCATGGCGAAGCGCGAGAGGAAGCTCAGCGTGGTGCCCACCGGGCAAATGGTGTTGCACCATGTCCTGCCCCCGCGCCATGCGAGGATGACTGTGACGGCCAGCGTGACCGCGGCCACGGCCAGCGTCGGCAGGCTCCTCAGCCACACCTCCTCGCTGTAGAACGCATAGCTGCCGGCTCTCTGGGCGATGGCGGCAAGCAGGTTGTTGCCCCAGATGTACAGGGGCTGGAAGAGATTCTGCACGATGCGTCCCCACGCGCTGTACGGCGCGAGCAGGGCAACGAACGTCTGCACCCCGAATATGAGCGCGAGCACAAACAGCGCCCACACCCCGTAGCGCAGCCAGCGTTTTTCCGGGCTCCAGCTGTACGGGCGGCGGTTCTTGCGGCGGCGCTTGCGGGCCACGTTGATGTGGGCGACCCCGTCCTGGAACACTCCGAGCGGACAGATGACAGAGCAGTACACCCTGCCGCACACCAAGGTGAGCAGGACGAGCCCTGCGATGACAGCCGCGTTGAGGGCCATTACGGCGGGGAGAAACTGAATCTTGGCCATCCAGCCAAGCCACCCGTGCAGCGCCCCCGTGAAATCGAGGAAGAGCAAGGTAATCCCGGCCCAGAGCACGACGGCCAGACAGACTCTCAGTTTTTTGAGCATAAGACGATGATTTGCAGCCGCAATGTAATGATAAAAAATGTTAATTTTGCAAAAATGGAGACATCTATGAAAGCGAAAAACTTATTTTTCTCTCTCGCTGTCCTCGCGGCGGTGACAAGCTGCGGACAGGGCGGCGAGGAGCAATCAAATCAGCGACAAGATATGAATACTGCATTCAATGAAGTAGCCGGGCGCAAGAATTTCGGCTCATCCAACGCCCTCGTGACCGTGCCGCAGCCATGCGTCATGATCGCGACCTGGGATGAGGCCAAGACTCCGGACGTGATGATGGCCGCCTGGGCGGGGCAGTATGACTACAAACAGATAGTCGTCAGCCTGTCCAAGCACAAGACTACGGAGAATTTCCAGAAGACGGGCGCGTTCACGGTCAGCTTTGCCGACGAGCGCACTGTGGCGGAGTCGGACTATCTGGGCATGGTCAGCGGTAACAAGGTGCCTGACAAGGTGGCGAAAGTCGGATTTACGGTCACCCCCAGCCCCAATGTGGACGCTCCCATCATCAACGAGTACCCCCTCACGCTCGAATGCCGTGTGGTGAGCTGGAAGGACGGAGTCCTGGTGGGCGAAGTGGTCAACATGAGCGCCAAGCCGGACATCCTTGACGAGCAGGGCAAGGTGGACTTTGCCAAGCTCAAGCCCATAGTCTATGATGCCGCGCACACGTGCTACCGCTCCGTCGGCGATCCCGTCGGCAAGGCCTGGGA
>CAZKVW010000055.1:11421-13709 GCA_964556285.1 uncultured Muribaculaceae bacterium | reverse complement strand
CTCACGCGCAACCTGGCGGACTTGTCCTCATGCGCGGCGGCCGGATAGCTGCCAGCTCCTTTCAGGACAGCCTTGGACAGGGACGGCTTGCCAATCTCGAAGCTGGTGTAGCTGAGCCCGTATCCGAACGGGAAGAGCACATCAATGCCCCGGCTGTCATACCACCTGTATCCTACAAGCACGCCCTCCGAATAGGTCTCGTCATACTCCGGCCTGCTTGATGCCGGCCTGTACCTGTACGGCCTCGGGATGCCGGGATACTGCTCAACAGTCCTTATGGGGCCGTCCGCATATGCGAATGGCATTGAGAACGGGAGTTTCCCGGAGGGGTTGACATCACCCGAGAGCACGTCCGCAAGTGCGTGGCCGGCCTCGCTCCCAAGATACCAAGCCTGCACCACGGCAGGGACCTTGCCAATCCAAGGCATCGCCACAGGGTTGCCGGATATGTTGACATAGATGAAATTAGGATTGGCGTCGGCGAGGGCGGAGATGACGCTGTCCTGCTGGTACGGCAGGGAATATGTTTCACGGTCATAGCTCTCGTCGTCCTGATGCGGACTCTTGTTGAGGCCTCCGACGAAAATCACATAATCCGCATCCCTCGCGGCGGAGACCGCGTCCGCAATGAGCTGCTCCTGTGAACGGCTCTCGCTCAGGTCCTGCCCGGTCGTCACGCCGTCGAACATCCCCGTGATCTCGCCTACATAGCCTCTTTCGTAGATGACCTCCGCGTCCTTGAACCTCTCCTCGATACCTTGAAGCGGGGAGATTTCGTGCTGGACTTTCAACGAGGAAGAACCGCCGCCGACGGTCATCATCTTGATGGCGTTCTCGCCGACTACCAGTATCTTGCGAGCATTCTCCTTGACAGGCAGCACATTGCCGTCGTTTTTGAGCAGCACAATGCCTTCGGCCCCGATCTTCCTGGCTGCCGCATAATGGTCAGGGCAGGTGAAGCGTCCGTAGCCAGGAGCGGGATTGGAGGCTGTCAAGAAATTGACCCTCAGCGCCCTGCGGACTTTGTCATCCAGTTCCTCGGTTCCGACATCCCCTTTCTCAATAAGATCCTGATAAGGCTTTGCCATGTAATAGGCGTCGTAGGCGTTCTTCAGCCCCTCGTCAAGCCCGTTAGTCCCGGTCCCGAACTCCATGTCCAGGCCGTTCTTGATGGCCTCCATCGTGTCGTGAGTGCCGCCCCAGTCGCTGACGACTACGCCCGTGAATCCCCATTCTCCCTTGAGGATGTCATTGAGGAGCCTCGGATTGTGACAGCCGTGGAAGTCCTGGTACAGGTTGTAAGACCCCATGACGCCCAGCGTCCCGCCCTCGGTGACAGCCGCCTTGAACGCCGGGAGATATATTTCGTACAATGCCCTGTCGGAGACTATGACATTGGTCCTGTGCCGGTTGAGCTCCTGGTCGTTGAGGGCGAAATGCTTGACGCATGCGGCCACTCCCTTGCTCTGGAGTCCCTGGATATACGGCACTGCTATTCTGGAAGTAAGGTACGGGTCTTCGCCAGGATATTCGAAATTCCTCCCGCCAAACGGTGTCCTGTGGATGTTCAGGCCTGGGCCAAGGATCATGTCCTTCCCCCTGTACCGCGCCTCCTCGCCAAGGGACTCGCCGTAAAGCCTGGCATTGTCAGGGTCGAATGATGCGGCCAAGGCTGTCAGGGCCGGATAAGCCGTGCATGAGTCGTTGGTATTGCCAGCCTGTTTCCACATGTCCCAGAGCACATCAGGCCTGACCCCGTGAGGGCCGTCATCCGTCCAGAATTCGGGAATGCCGAGACGCGGCACTCCCGGTGAGCTGAATTTGGATTGGGCATGGATTAGCTTGATCTTTTCCTGGAGAGTGAGCTGGGAAAGGGCGCTCTCCACTCTGTCATCAACTGACTGCTGGCCTTTGTTGCCGCAGCAGCCAAGGGTCAAGGACGCAGCGGCGAGGCAGAGGCAAATCGAATGGATGTGTCGCATATGCGGATTGATTATACTATGCGGTATAGATGGTTGGACGGGCAAAAATACAAAAACCAGCTGCCCATTGCAAATCGCTCCTTGGACAACGCCTGCACTCACCCGCATGCACGAATTCCCCGTCCCCTGCAAGATGCAGGACACGGGGGACAAAAAATGCTTGACCTCATATCAGCATAAGCAGTTTGCTTAACGTGCCGTGCTGTAAGACTTTGTCCTCCACGCGGTTCCCGCTGCTTGGCCAATGTCATGAGGCGGATATCGTTGTGGAGTGTCGTGGCCTGGTGCCGCCGTAGATGTCCGCCC
>CAZKVW010000055.1:7019-11321 GCA_964556285.1 uncultured Muribaculaceae bacterium | reverse complement strand
GCCGGGGGGGGGCGCATGGTGACGATTTTCAGCGGATTATCCGGAAAATTTCCGGGGGGGGGGATAAACTCTAAATTTCCGCACCCTTTGCCGGGGAGCGACGCGCTTTTGGATATTGCGGGGCATCGGATTGCAACAGCAGCAGATTGCAACAGCGATTGCGACAGCTCACAGAAGCAACTTGCAGCGGCGGCAGCTCCAGATTGCGGCAGGGGATAGTGACACAACGACAGATGACGAGGACCTCCTGTGGCATAGCATTCCTTATCAGCGCGATGCTCGCGTGCGGCACTGCGCATGCCCAGAGCGGCAGGGACTCGGTCAAGATATTCTTCCGGCAGGGATATTCCGTGCTCGACTTGCACTTGAGAGACAACAAAAAGTCATTGGAGAGCATAAGCGACACGCTCCGTGCCCGTCAGGCGGACTCCACGTGCAGGATTCGCAAGGTGGCCGTGGTCGGAGGCGCGTCTCCCGAGGGCAGCGTCCCTCTCAACGAGAGGCTGTCCCGCAAACGCGCGGCCGTGCTCTTCGCCCAATTGTCCCAATATGTCTCTGTGCCTGACTCCGCCCGGCGTTTTGAGTATCTCGGGCGTGACTGGGGTGGCCTGCTTTCCATGGTAGAGGCAGACAGCGGAGTCCCCTACAGGGACGAGACCATCTCTCTCATACGGGACATCATCGCCGTGGGAGATGACGGCACGTCGCCTGACGGGGTGCGCCAGGTGGCCGGGCTCCGGGGCGGCGAGCCTTGGCGTTACATGTACAGGCGATTTTTCCCGGACTTGCGGGCCTCCCGCCTCGTGGTGGCATGGGACAGGCCATGGAGTGCCGGGACTCCGTCGGCGATTGTCTCCGGGGCGGAAAGCGCCCGTACAGGCTCGCTGATACCGGCCTCTCTCTGCCAGCAAGCTTCTCCCTCTGCGCCCAGGCCGTTCTATGCGGCTCTCAAGACCAACCTGCTGTACGATGCTCTGCTCATACCTAATGCTGGCGCGGAAGTCTATCTTGGCGAGGGATGGAGCGTAGGCGCGGGATGGACTCACGCGTGGTGGAAGAACGACAGGCGTCACCATTACTGGCGCATATACGGGGCTGACGCGGAAGTGCGCAGATGGTTCGGCGAGGCGGCCTCCCGTAAGCCCCTGACCGGTCATCATGCCGGCATATATGCGCAGGCCCTCACCTACGACTTTGAGACTGGAGGGCGGGGCTATCTCGGCGGCCAGCCCGGCGGCACTCTCGCCGACCGCGCCACTTGGGGGATAGGAGCGGCGTACGGCTATTCCATGCCGCTTGCCAGGCGGCTCAACATCGATTTCGTCCTCGGGGTCGGAGCGCATTGGGGACGGCAGTACGAGTACATCCCCGAAGATGACTGCTATGTGTGGCAGGCAACGAGGATGAAACGCTATCTTGGCCCCACACGCGCTGAAGTGTCGATTGTGTGGCTGATAGGGAGCGGGAATGTCAATCCCGGCAGAGGAGGCTCGGAATGAAAAAGCTGCTGTCAATAATATTGGGCGTACTGCCCTTTGTCCTCGTCTCCTGCACACACAAGGAACTGTGCTGGCAGCATCCGCACACGATGTCCGTGCGGGTGGATTTTGACTGGAGCGAGGCCCCGGAGGCGAATCCTGACGGGATGTGCGTCTTCTTCTACCCCGTGGACGGGGGACAACCCCGCCGTTTCGATTTCAAGGGAATGGATGGCGGAGCCGTGGAACTGACGGTGGGCAGGTACAAGGCGCTCTGCTACAACAACGACACCGAATCCACCCTCTTCTCCGGCAAGGAGACCTTCGGCGGTCACTCCGCTTATACGAGGACGGGCGGCATTCTGGAGCCTATGTACGGCAATGGGGCCAGCTATTCCGCGCCGAGAGCCAAGGGCTCCGGCGACGAGGATGTGCGTATATGCCCCGACATGCTCTGGGGCGATGACCTCCCGGAGGTGGAGGTGTATGACACGCCAGGCCGCGAGCAGCTGATTACGCTCTATCCCGAGGAACTCGTTTGCACCTACACCTACGAAGTCCTCAATGTCACCAACCTCAAGCACATGACACAGATGTCGGGCACGCTCTCCGGCATGGCGGGTGAGATGGCCATTGCGGGCGGGACGCTTGGGCGGGATTGCGTGACAGTACCGTTTGAGTCGGCCGTCGGGAGCCCTTCCTCCGTAGTCGGGCGGTTCTGCACTTTCGGGCATCATCCGGACAACGCTGACCCGCATCTGATGGTGTTCTACGTGGTGATGGATGACGGAGCCAAGTATTGCTTCAAGGACAGGGACAATCTCGATGTGACCGCCCAAGTGCACTCCGCCCCGGACCGGCGGCACGTGCACATCGTCATAGACGGCCTGGAACTCCCGCAGCCCATTGAGAATGGTCACGGGTTCAGCCCGTCGGTGGATGACTGGGATGAGGTCGAACAGGAGATAGTCATGTGACAGACAATAAGTTGAGAACAACACTTTCAATGTTAACATTTATGAATTACAAAATCCTCTTTGCGCTGCCGCTGATTGTGCTGGCAGCCTGCTCACGCGATGACCTGATTGAGGTCAACCGTTCAGCTGACGAGATCTCGTTCGAGGTCGTTTCCGACAAGGCCACCAAGGCGGCCGCCCTTTACTGCAACAACAGCAAGCCTGCGGAGTTCCATGTGTGGGCGAAGACTGCGGAGAACAAGAACTACATCCTCGGCGATGTCGTGAAGCACGAAAACAACGCGTGGACAGATGTCAGCGGCACCCGCTACTGGCCCGAATCCGCAGTGGATTTCTATGCCCATGTCAATGCCGGCGACAATTTCGCCTGGAACAGCGGAACCCCCACTGTCAATGATTTCGAGGTGAATGCGGCTGCTGCGAGCCAGATAGACCTGCTGTATGCTGTCGCCAAGGACAAGAGCAGCGGCACCGTGACGCTCAATTTCCGTCATGCGATGTCACAGGTCGTGTTCAACGCCAAGAACACCAACGCCAACCTCCACGTGGTGATAAGCGGCGTGTCCGTGTGCAATGTCAAGGGCAAGGGCACATTCACTTATCCGGCAGAGTCCACTGACGGCAATGTCGAGAATCATACCGGAGCCGGGACATACCCCGCTTCAGGGATCGGCTCGTGGACAATTGCCGACGATGCCGCTGACGCGGACTATTCGGTGACATTTGGCGGCGTGACGGCGGGGACGAGCGCGACCGCTCTTACCAGCTCCCCAGTAGTAGAAGGCAACAACTCCAATGCCCTGCTCCTCATGCCTCAGGAGACTGCGGCGTGGACACCCGTGGCCGGGGAGGCCGCCAAGGATGCAACAGGCAGCTATCTGATGGTAAAGGCTCTGATTTACAATGTGGCAGGGGATGCCTTTGACGAGTCCTCGGATGTGATGCTCTGGGGCAATGCCGACAAGACGGGCAAGGACATAGCCATCCCTGCGTCATTCACATGGGAGCCCGGCAAGAAGTACATCTACACATTCGTGTTCGGCAATGGCGACGGCGGGTATGTCCCCGATGAACCCGAGCCGGTGCTGGTACCCATCACATTTGACGTGACGGTGGACGATTTCGTCGCGGTGGACGAGGAGGAGGTCGAGGCGAAGACCGAAACGGAAGCGGGCGAATAATCTCCAAGCGGACGACAATACTATTATACTGACAATATGAAGCTGGTAATGCAATGCCTTGCGGCTCTCGCCGTGTCTGTGCCTTTGTTCGTGTCATGCGCTGGTGACGGCGCGGCCGAGGCGGATGATGCCGGATGCCGTCTGGGCATTGCGTTCTCGGCTTCGACTTTTGAACCGGTCGCGGACATTCCCCGCACCCGTGCGCAGTGTGCGGAGACTTTGGAACTGTCCGGGACTGACGGCATGGGCGACAGCCTTTGTCTGCATTTGTCATCGGAGGATTTCCCGCCATGCCCCCCGTCATTGCAGACGCGCGGAAAGGCGGTTGGCGAGGGGAGCGGGCACGTCCCGTTCGGCGAGGCGTATCCGGAGGGATTCCAGGTCAGCGCATTCACGCCTGAGGGCGGGCTGTATATAGACAACGCCATGGTGGGCAGATATTCGGGGGAGGCATGGTCGTTTGACGGCGACCCCTATTACTGGCTGCCGGATGTGCAATTGGATTTCTACGCCCGTGCGCCGCAGACGTACGCGGGCAAGGAAGTGCTGTGCGAAGAAATGTCATTCAATGACGGCGGTCAGGGGAGGTTGCGATTCTCGTGGACTGTCACTCGCAGTGATGACGGGCTGCAGGACGCTCTCGCGCAGCCGGACTTGCTCTTCGCG
>CAZKVW010000055.1:5087-6919 GCA_964556285.1 uncultured Muribaculaceae bacterium | reverse complement strand
AAGACGCACACGCTCGCGGCCTCTCTTAAGGGACAGAGATGGGAGGCCGGCAGACTCTACACCTATGCCATATCCACGACCTCCATCAACTGGACTTATGTGTTTGAGGTGACACCCGCCGTGACGCTCCCTGACGGCAATGTCTCGTCCGAGTACTGCGTCAAGAGCTTCAGATACAGGACATACGGAGACCGGAGCGCAAGCGGGGAGCCGGTGGCATGGTCTGCCAGCCTCTCCGGGTCTTCTTCGGAAGCTGATTTGGAGGTCTTCTCCTACAGCGGCTCCGGAAGCGTTGGGGGAGAGAACTTCAAGATGAAATGTCGTCCGCTGGATCTCCTGACTTCTACGTGGCCCGGGGACATGAATGTGCTCCGCAAGAACGCCCCGCTCGGCACCGAGGCGTCGCCTTACGACCTCTCGACACAGGGAGGGACTGCGGGCGCGAGCACTGCCAACTGTTATCTGGTGCATGCGGCGGGGCATTACCGCATCCCTCTCGTGTACGGCAACGCGCTCAAGGGCGGCAGCGCCAACGCCCAGGCGTATTCGTTCACCGGAGAGAGCGGCAAGACAGATTACTCGTATCTCAACACGTTCAAGCGCGTGGGCGGCGACATCACGCAGCCCTATATATACAGCGACAGCAAAGTCGCGGACTGCTGCCTGCTCTGGCAGGACGCCATCAACGTGGTCAGGAATGTGCGCCTGTCCGGGGACGGCAAGTGCCTCGAATTTGAGGTGGACGCGACCAACCTCGTGCAGACCAATGCGCTCGTGGCGGCCCGTGATGCGGATGGCAAGGTGCTGTGGAGCTGGCATATATGGGTGACAGAATACGACCCCTCCTCATCCCTCAATCCCAATGACGGCTCAGCCATGGTCGCGGAGATTGACGACTATGACAATGCCTCTGTCAAGTACCGCATGCTCACCAAGCAGATAGGATGGTGCGACAGCAAGACGCTGACCTATCAGTCGAGGACGACAGAAGTCTGCTTTGTGCAGGAGGGGAGCGGCAAGACGGGGGTGCTGCAGATAGAGCAGCAGGAGTACAAATTCAGCAGCGCAGTCAATAACGGGGTCTATTTCCAGTGGGGGCGCAAAGACCCCTCGCCCGGGATTACGACCCATGAGACCGTCTCCGTGAAACGCTGCTATGACGCGCATAACGAGCCTGTGGAGGATCTCAACATGTCTCTGTCGCAGACGACTCTTGAGGGCGCGATGAGCCATCCGGAGGTCCTGTACCTCGGCAGCCAGAACTGGCAGTCGTACTCCGCGCCGTACAACAACCTCTGGAACAACCGTCCCCTGGGTTCGACAGCCAGCCCGGTCAAGACAGTATATGATCCATCGCCGGCGGGGTTTATGGTCGCGGACAGGAAGGTGTTCAGGGTGTTCTCCACGACCGGGGCTACGCAGCACACGGATTCCGGAGGTGCGCTGGCGACTTTCCTCGGCTATTTCAACGGGGAGTATGACGACAGCGAGGGCAGCAAGTATGTCTATGCCGCCTATACTGGCAAAGGCAAGCAGGGCGGCACAATATCATTTCCGGCGACGGGAGAGCGTTGCTACAAGACCATTAGAGATTTGAGCCCCGGGCACCTGCTCAATCCGTCCTATGTGTACAGCTGGATAGCTGATGTGCTGGGGAGCAAGTCATCAGCTCTGACCTTGGCTCTGGGCTATGGCTCCACTGGGGAATGCGCGGTCTGGGTCGGTTACGGGACAAGCGGACAGGTGGGCGCTTGCGCCATGGCGCGTCCGGTGTACTGCGTCCGCGAGCGCTGACAGATAACGCGCGGGCAGATAATACACTGACAGATAAC
>CAZKVW010000055.1:0-4987 GCA_964556285.1 uncultured Muribaculaceae bacterium | reverse complement strand
AACGGCACTCCGTGAGTGAAATGCCCGTTTTCGCTCACGGAGCCGACGAAGAGGCCATGCCTCTCTGTCATTCTGAACGGCCGGCCCTGAGCGAAGCCGAAGGGAAGTGAAGAATCTAGGCGCAGTGAAGAATCTGTTGCAAGTGCCTATTCTTGCCATTTCCTCAAAAGTGGCGATTTTTGAGGAATATAATCCTTAAAATAGGCGTATTTCGTGGATTTTCTTTATTTTTGCACATCACCAGCATTGAGATATGGTAACAAGAACGCTTTCAGAGATCTTGGCGACGAAGATGCCGTTCAAGAAGATAGTTGTCCTGTACGGAGCTCGGCAAGTGGGGAAATCCACGCTGCTCAAGAGTCTGTTTGAGGGTCGAAGTGATATACTTTGGATGAATGGGGACGAAGCCTCTACCTTGTCATTTTTTGACAGTTTCTCCGTGGACAGATTCTTGTCGGTAATGGGAAGGAAAACTGCGCTTGTCATAGACGAGGCTCAGAACATCTTAAATATCGGCTTGAAACTTAAGCAGATATACGACAGCCATCCTGAAATCCAGATAGTTGCGTCCGGGAGTTCTTCATTTGACCTTGCCAACAAAATAAATGAGCCCCTTACAGGGAGGAAACGCGAATACCGGCTGTTCCCTCTTTCGTTCCAAGAACTTGCCGATTACAACGGACTGTTTGAAGAGAAAAAGAAACTTCCCCTCCGCCTCGTGTTCGGTTCTTATCCAGAGGTCGCAACCTCTGCTGGGGATGAACGAGAAATCCTTGAGAATCTGGCATCCAGTTACCTGTACAAAGATATCCTTCGTTGGGAAAACATCAAGAAATCAGAACGGCTCACCAAACTGCTGCAGGCTCTTGCGCTCCAGATAGGGTCGCAGGTGTCCTATGCAGAAGTCGGCAGCATTTGCGGCCTCGACGGCAAGACTGTCGAAAAGTACATCGCTGTCCTTGAGCAGGCGTTCATTATATTCCGTCTGCCGTCATTCTCTCGGAATTTGCGCAACGAGCTTAAATTCAGCAGGAAAATATATTTCTATGATAACGGGATCCGAAATGCCGTGATTGGGAATTATAATGACATTGCCTTGCGGTCAGATGCAGGAGCTCTTTGGGAGAACTATATGATTTCAGAGAGGATTAAGCGAAATGCTTACATGCAACAATACTCCAAGATGTATTTCTGGAGGACTAAAGACATGTCTGAAATAGACTGCATCGAGGAGTATGACGGCGGGATTCATGCTTATGAGTTCAAATGGAATGCCCGGCGGCATCCGTCATCACCCAAGTTGTTTTTGTCGGCATATCCTGACGCGTCTTTTGAGGTGGTCACGCCAGACAACTACGAGAGTTTCCTTATGCCGCTTGGGCAGGTTCTCAAGTAGGGCGGGCGGTGAAATGAACCAGAATTGAACACGGGGGGGGTGGATAATTTGCCGCGCCAGCGGCTATCTTTGTGCATAACGGACGTGGAGGCAAGGGATACCTGCCCCGCGCATGCCAAGAAATCTAACCAATCTGAATATGCACAAGGTCAAAACATTTGCCGAGCTTGCCATTGCGGCTGCGCTGTGCCTCGCTTGCAAAGGGACATCTGACCCCGAACCTGCTCCGGTCGTGGAGCGCATACCCATCAATATCGCCACAACGATGCCGGATGTTGCCGCGCCCACGCGTGCGACAGACTTCGGATTCCAGTCCGGCGACAAGGTGGGTCTGTATGTGGTGAACCTCCCCGGCACACTCGCGTCAAGCGGCAACCACGCTGACAATGTGCCGTTCACATTCTCCGGTTCGGCGTGGTCTTCCGAGACCCAGCTCTATTGGAAAGACGACAGCACTGCGGCTGACTTCTACTGCTATTATCCCTATAGCGCAAGCGTCAGCGACGTGACGGCGTACAGTGTGCAGGTAGCGGCAGACCAGAGCGCCGATGATGCCTACAGCGGATCCGACTTCCTCTGGGGCAAGCGGGAGAACGTCAGCCCCACCCCTGACCCTGTCCAGCTCACTGTCAACCACATCACAAGCCGCCTCAAGGTCGTCCTCAAGGCCGGCGACGGCTGGACTGACGCGGATGTGGCCGCGGCCGGGGTGTCAATCACCGGAGTCAAGACGGCGGGACGTTTCAGCCTCAGGGACGGCAGCATTTCCCTGACCGGGGATGCTGTTGAGGTCAAGCCTCACAGCGAGGGCGACTGCGTGTTCAAGGCGTACATGCTCCCGCAGACTGTCACGGATTCGCCGCTGGTCAAGATAGCGGTAGGTGACAGGCAGTATGTCCTCGATACCACCATCACATTTGTCTCCGGCAAGGAGCACACCTGCACGGTCACTGTCAAACGCACCAGCGAGGGCATCAACATTGGCATCGGCGCTTGGGAGACCGACGACATCGACTACGGCGGCACGGTGGAGTAGGGTTGGGCGAACGGAGATTCTTCGGTCGCTGCCGCTCCCTCAGAATGACAGCAATGAGTCCGCTCCATGTCACTCTGAACGCAGTGAAGAGTCTATGAGACTGCAATTAGTCCTTATATTTTATATATGAATATCAACAAGATACTGATTCTTTCCGCAATCGCGGCGATGGCTATGGTCGCCTGCGCCCGTGACGGGTTTGAGCCTGTGCCTGGGCAGCCGCAGACGGAGGATTACAGTACAGTCCCCATTTCCCTCAGCGGCCAGATCAACCAGGTCTACGAGACCAGGGCCAACGATAGCGGTTTCGCCGACGGGGATGCCATCGGAGTGTACATCACCGACTATGAAAGCGACACTGCCGCCGTCCTCGCCAGTACAGGCAACCGTGCGGACAATGTCAAGTTCACATTTGACGAGTCCGCTTGGAAATGGACGCCGCAGCGGGAGATATACTGGAAAGACGGGCATACCAGCATAGACGTGTATGCCTATTATCCATATCAGGATGTGGACAATGTAGGCTCTCTGTCATTCGCGGTCGCCCCTGATCAGGCCACTGAAACGTCACAAGACGGCCTTGGCGGCTACGAGGCATCCGACTTCCTCTGGGGCAAGGCCGAGAAAGTAAGCCCCACGGACAAGACCATCACCATAAGCTTTGCCCACAGGATGGCCGGCATACGCGTAAGCCTTGTAGAGGGCACGGGCTTTGGTGACGGGGAATGGAGCCAGCTGGACAAGCAGGTGCTGATTCTTGGCGTAAAGGACAACGCGAGCATTGACCTTTCCACAGGCATTGTAACCGCTACTGGAGATGTGCCCGCCACCGGTATCACCCCATATCAGCGCAACTCCGACTGGAGGGCGGTGGTGGTGCCGCAGGAGATTGCAGCTGGGACAAACCTCATAACAGTGACAGTGGGCGGATACGCCTACAAGCATACCCGCAGCGAGACCACGACGCTGAACTCCGGCAAGCAGCACAATTTCACCATCACCGTCAACAAGCGCGCCGCCGGAGACCTTGAGTTTACCCTCTCTGGCGAGAGCATCACCGCTTGGGAGAATGATTCGGTCTCCCATGACGCGACCGCGCGGGAATATGTCGTAGTCAATGTCGATGTGCCGGGCACCCTTGACAGCTGCGTAGTGCGGGCGGGGCGGAATATCAGCGAGATCTGCAACCTCAAGCTGACAGGCTCTATCTCGGCAGCTGACTTTGAGGTAATGAACAAGCAGATGACCCGGCTGCGCGGGCTCAACATGAGAGAAGTGAGGATTGTGGGAGGTGCTGACGGCTCGTCTCAAGATGACGTGATTCCCGCCGACGCGTTCAAGGACAAGACTTCCCTGTCAAGCCTGATTCTGCCCGACAAGCTGACCAGTATCGGCGATAATGCTTTTAGCGGATGCCACAGTATCGTCGGAGCCCTCAATATTCCCGAGGGTGTAGAACATATCGGCGCGAGCGCTTTCTTTGACTGCTACAAACTCACATCCCTTACGCTTCCCACTACAGTCAAGACCATAGGAGACCCGTTGGGATATAGCGGATATTGGGTTGGAGCCTTTGCGCACTGCAACGCCCTGAACGGCGACCTGATCTTGCCGGAGGGGCTGGAGTCTCTGGGCGCAGGGACTTTCTATGGCTGCTCCAACCTCACCGGAACGCTTAAGCTCCCCTCGTCGCTTAAGACAATGGGGATGGAGGTCTTTCATGGCTGTAGCGGATTCAAAGGCAACCTTGAAATTCCGCAAAGTCTTGAAGACATTCCCAATGACTGCTTCTCTGGATGTGATTTTGAGGGTGCTCTGGTGCTGCATGAGGGGGTGGAAGTCATTGACTTCAATGCTTTTGCGAATGCCGGCCTCAAAGGGGAGCTCAATCTGCCGAGCGGGCTGCTGGCCATAAGCGACGGCACTTTTGCCGGAAATGATTTCTCCGGGCTGCTGGTGATACCTGACGAGGTGTCGTTTATTGGTGACCAGGCGTTTGAGGGCAACTGGAGACTCTCCGGCACGATAGAATTCCCGGACAAGCTTCTGTCCATAGGAGAGAGGGCATTCGCGTCTTGCAAGACAATTGAGGGACTTGTGTTCGGATCCGAGCTGGAGACCATCAAGGCAAGCGCATTCTCTGAAAGTTACGGCATCAACAGGATAGTCTGCAAGGGAACGGAACCTCCCAAAGTGTATGATGGCGCATTTGATGGCGTGGGCAAGGACAATTTCACGGTCGAAGTGCCGGAAGCAGCCCTCCAGCTGTATAAGTCAGAGAGCGGATGGAGCGATTTCAAGCGTATCTCGGCATACCGCAACCTGGTGGCGGATCCGGCCGTGGCTACGGCCATCAACACTCCCGTCACGAGGACTTTCACCCTCTATGCTGACAATGACTGGGAGGTGGAGTCCCAGCCCGATTGGGTGACCCTTGGCCAGACCAGCGGCAGCGGCAAGACGGAGATGACCCTCTCGTTTGCCGAGATGCCATCTGGAGATACGACGCGCACGGGCGATGTGGTGTTCAGGCTCACTGGGCAGGAGTACACGGC
>CAZKVW010000054.1:0-15839 GCA_964556285.1 uncultured Muribaculaceae bacterium | reverse complement strand
ATGAAAGGGCCTATGAAGTTGGCGGAGTCCCTCACTGTCACTGTAGTGTCCTGCACCACGACCCCGTAGCTGTTGAACGGATGAAGTATCGTGGACTCCCGCGCCTTGTCATCGGAACGCAGCCCATATCCCTGCATAAACCCGCCTGGAGCGTACATCCGCACATAGCAATCGGTGTATATCTCACCGTGGAGCCGGTCCCACCAGATGGTGTCCGTCTGCATCGTCTCTTGCTTGATGACATTGCGTATGACCACATTGCCGTATGCCATCCACTGTTCCTCGTCCACTTCCTTGCCGTCCGCGCTCTTGCATGTCCTGTGTTCGGCGGCATCACCTGCAATGGTGGACTCAAGCAGCCCCTCTTCGTTGTAGGAAAACACCCTGAACCCGGCAGGAAAAAGCTCCACAGTCACGGTATCGTGGTCGTACCTCTCCATCACGCCCGCCTCCATGCGCATCTCCATCCTGCCGTTGGTGGCCTGGACAGCGAACACGTCATCGATGACCTGCACCGGAGTCTCGTCCAAGTTGAGCTGCTCGGCCACTTTCAGCTTGCCGCCGTTGCAGGACGACAAGCCAAAAATGCCGGCAAGGAGCAGAGTCCTTGCCAGCATCCTTGGTGTTGATTGCGCCCTTAAGGTCACAGCTTATTTCTGGGTCCTCACAGTGGTGACAGCCCTCAGCCCGCCGCAGGACACAGTGTAGGACTGCCCGTCGGAGAGGTCATACATGAACGCCTCCGCCGTCTCCGGGAAATACCTGCTGTACTGAGATATCAGCTTGTTGGCATCCTCGGTGAGGGCGGGGTCGGCATTCTTGGCCTTCATCAGGTAGTCCGCCGCCACCCAGTACTGGGCGCGCTTGGATATCTCATTGTCGCCGCCGCAGGACATGGATCCCCAGACGGTGCCCATCAGGAAGTAGCTCTTGCCAGTCCATGACGGATCGAGCGACATGGCTTTCTGGGCAGACTCGTACGCCTTGAGGTTCTTGTTGTGCTTGGAGCAGAACACCGCCAGCTCATACGAATACTCGGCATCGGTCACCACATCAGACCCCGCATCGGCTATGGCCTCTTCGAGATACTTGATGGCCTCGTCCACGTTGTCCCTGGAGGCATTGAGCCTGTATAGATAGTAGGCGGACGTGTATGACGGGGAGAGCTTGTGCATAGATGTCACAGCATTGAAGAACAAGTCGTTGTCGGTGCACCCCTCGGTCTTGGCGAGGGTGGAGGCAATGCTTGTGACCAGATCGAGATTGTCCGGGTCAGCCTCGTAACGGGGCTTGTAGAGTTCGATAAGGTCATCGCAATTGGCCACATCGCTGGATATGAAGAGAGACTCCAGGTCTGACTTGATCTTGGCGTTCTGCTCCCGCTCCGCGTCATTCTTGGGCACTACGCTCTCCAGTATGGACATGTTCTTCTGATAGGTGTTCATCACCTCCTCCATGCCCAGTGAGCCGACTTTGTACAGGGATATCGCCGCGTTGAGGTCAAAGAGCAATATTGCCGGCCTTGTCTGTGCGCCATTGGCCTCGATGATGGAGTTGTACCCGTCATAGAGAGTCTTGTCGTCATCCTTGATGTAGTTGGACATGTCGAGACCCTTGTTGTTGCGGGCCGTGACGGCGTACTTTGGATAATACTCCGCCCTCTGGTCGTGCAAGGTCATCAGGGTGTCTATGAGGGCTTTGCGGTAAATGGGATTCTTGGAGTTCTCCGCAATGAGCCTGCGCATCAGCGTGGTGCCGTTGATGAGCATGTTCTGGTTGGCCGTTGGCGGGCATAACTTGTATGCCATCCTCCAGTTGGGCAGGGCCTCATTGTAGTTCTTCTGTTTGAAATACTCCGAATAGTACGACAGGTACTTGATGCATTCGGCGCTGTCCGCCCCATATTTCCCTTGAGCCGCGCCTCTCTGCGAGGGCAGCGCCATCATCAGGGCCAACGCCGCAACAACAACAAAATTAATTCGTTTCATATCTTTCTGACTGCAATTCTATTGATATCTGTGTTTCTGGAACCAGATGTCGTGGAGATTGAACCCCACCGTGAAATTGATGTACCGCTCACGTATCAGGTCATGCCTGACCGAGGCTTTCTGGCCGATGTCCATCGCGAAAGTCAGCCCGTTGTACAGCCTGAACACCGGCAGGGTCGCCCCAAGCGTCAGTCCGGTGGCCGTTATCTGGTGCCCGTCCAGCTTGTAGTAGAGGTTCTGGTGATAAGCCCCTATGCGGTATGTGCACCTCCTGTAGTAGTAGCGTATGTCGTTGGCGTTGGGGGTGTATTCCAGGCCAATCCTGTATGACGAGGCCGATGTCGCGGAGAAACGGCGGTTGGACTCGCTGGAAAGGCCTATGACACTGTCCATGCCAGTGTCCGACCAGTCTGACCATGTCCAGTCAAACTCCGCCATCCATCTGTTGCCTCCGCGCAGGGAGACCCCCAGTCCAAGCTCTCCCGCGAACTTGACGTTGCCTGAATGCGACAGGGTATCCACGTTGTACCTCAACGTGTCGGTGATAGCCCCGTAGTTGTAGGCATAGTCGGTGATGTAGCCCTTGGCCTTGGTGCTGAAAGTGTATGTGCCCCCGAGGCAGAGGGTGTTGGCCCCAAGAGGCGTCTCGTACTGCACTCCGAGCTTGGCCGTGCTGGCATGCAAGTCGAGGTCAAAGCCTGACTCAATCCCGCCATACGAAGTGTCGCTGAACGTCTTGTAGCTGTCCTTGTTGATGTTGCCGAAATAGAACAGGTACTCCGCCCCGACACTCAATTTGTTCCAGAATGTCACCCCGGCTGCGGCAAAGAGCTGGTAGATGCTGCCCTGCCCGGTGGACGAGTTGTAGATGTTGTTGGTGTATCCTATCAGGTTGGGGTCAGTCTCAACCGACGAGAACTCGTATCCCGTGCTGCTGTACGGAGCCAGCCCGAGCATGACCGCCGACGAGCGGTATACGGGGAATGACAGCACTATATTGTTGATGTTGCAGCTGTTGGTGACATTCTTGGCATCTCCCTCGCGGTAGATGCGGTTGTGCTGGTACAGTCCCATATCCGCCATGAACGACAGAGTGTCCTTGGCAGTCACGGCCGCCGGGTTGAGAGTGTTGATGTACTTGCGGTTGCGGGAGGCTAAACCCACCCCGCCCATGCCGTTGTTGTACGCCCCGGAGCCGGAAGCCAGGTCGCCTATACCGAACACAGAATAAGGAGTATATCCGGTATAAGCGCCGCTCTGGGCATGCGCGGGCACACATACAGACAGGCACAGGAGTGCCGGCAACACTATTCTAACCCACTTAGTTGACATACATCGTCAGTGATTTGAGCCAACCCCATCAAAACAAGGTTACAGACTACAAAGATGGAGTTTTTCGTTTTCTTAACAAAATAATTCGCGTCCCCTCCGGTGAATATCACGATATTGGAGGGTCTGCTGTCAATGTATGCCTGCATTTCAAACACTATGCCTGACACCACTCCGGACTCTATTGAGGTCTGTACCGAATGTCCCAACGGCTCCACTGCCTCGGGAGTGTCCACCAGCGGCAGTGACTTGGAATACCGGTTGAGAGCCTTGAATCTGGTTCTGCATCCCACAGACAGGTTGCCGCCCTCATAACTTCCGTCCTCCGCTATAAAGTCCACGCTCAGCACCGTGCCGAAGTCCATCACCGTGCAGGCCTTGTCACGGAACAGGGACTTGGCGGCTATGAGGGCGGCGGCTCGGTCGTAGGACAGGTAATCAGGCAATCCGTAGCGCTGCAAGATGGACTTGTGCGAGGAATCCAGCAGCAGAAGTGTGCCGCACCCGGCCTCCAGTCTGCGCTCATCGGCCTGGGAGATGTCATTGACGGACGCTACCGCCATCACGACAGGCTTTTCCCTGCTCGCGACGGACAATATGAAGTCAACCGTTCTCTCCCCCTGATAACGGTATGTCTTTCCGAGCGTCTTGCCGTCAACCCATGCCGCTTTGAGAGCGGTGTTGCCTATCTCAACTATCAGATTCATTTTTTAACCCTCTGTTTTCAAGACACATTCAACTTGGACAGCAACGCGTACGCGCTGTCGAGCGAGCTGATTCCCCTGGTGACCAGCTTGAGCCTCCCCTCGCTCTGCTTGAAAGCAAATTGAGTGACCGAGGTCGCCACCTTTTCCATCACCCCGTCAAATGTCTTGCTCTTGTAATACGGAGACATCTGGTTGGAGATGAAGAAAGCTATCAGCATGCCGTTCTTGATGATTATCTTCTCAAATCCCAGCTTTGCTCCGAGATTGCGTATCTTGACCACATCAAGGAGGTTGCGCACCTCCTGGGGCACAGGGCCGTACCTGTCAGCCAGGTTGCGGGCGCAGATGTCTATCTCCTTGTCGCTGTTCATGGAGTCTATCTGCTTGTACAGCCTTATCTTCTCCGCCGTTATATCCAGATAGGAGTCCGGTATGAGAGCCTGCTGGTCTGTCTCAATGGTACAGTCATGCACATAGGAGTCGTTGCTGGACGGCTCGAAGCTGCCGTTCTCTATGCCAAGCTCCTCCATGGCCTCGGTGAGTATCTTCTGGTAGGTCTCATACCCCATCTCCATGACGAACCCGCTCTGCTCCGCCCCGAGCAGGTTGCCTGCTCCCCTGATGTCCAGATCCTGCATGGCTATATTGAACCCGCTTCCAAGGTCAGAGAACTCCTCTATGGCTCTCAACCTGCGTCTCGCGTCTTCAGTGATGGATGTCAGGGGCGGAACTATGAGGTAGCAGAATGCCTTGCGGTTGGACCGTCCAACCCTCCCGCGCAGCTGGTGCAGGTCGCTGAGGCCTATATTCTGCGCCTGGTTGATAATGATGGTATTGGCATTGGGAATGTCAAGCCCGTTCTCGATGATGGTGGTGCACAGCAGCATGTCGTAGTCACCGCGTATAAACTCCAGCATGCGGTTTTCCAGCTCCTTTGGTTCCATCTGGCCGTGAGCGATGCATATCTTCATGTCCGGCACCAGCCTGTGCAGAATGTCGTATATGGACTGCAGCTCCTCCACCTTGTTGTGCAGGAAAAACAGCTGTCCGCCCCTGTTGAGCTCGTAATTGATGATGCCGCGTATCTCATTCTCATCAAAGAGAATGATTTCCGTCTGAATGGGAATGCGGTTGGGCGGAGGAGTGTTGATGATGGACAGGTCACGCGCCCCCAGCAGCGAGAACTGCAATGTCCTCGGTATCGGGGTAGCGGTGAGGGTCAGGGTGTCCACGCTTGTCTTGAGCTGGCGAAGCTTCTCCTTGGCGCTCACCCCGAACTTCTGCTCCTCATCTATGATGAGGAGACCCAAGTCCTTGAACTCAAACCCGCTGCCAAGCACCTTGTGAGTGCCTATCAGTATGTCTATCCGTCCGTTCTTGAGCCTCTCCTTGATGTCGGCAGTCTCTTTTGCCGTCCTGAGGCGGCTGACAAAGTCCACCGTGCAAGGGAAATCCTTGAGCCGTGTCCTGAATGTCTCATAATGCTGCAGCGCCAGTATAGTGGTTGGCACAAGCACCGCCACCTGCTTGCCGTCAGACACGGCCTTGAACGCTGCACGGATGGCAAGTTCGGTCTTCCCGAATCCCACGTCGCCGCATACAAGCCTGTCCATAGGGCAGTTGTCTTCCATGTCCCTCTTGATGGCGCGAGTGGCAATCTCCTGGTCGGGGGTGTCCTCGTACATGAACGAAGACTCCAGCTCCTCCTGCATATACGTATCAGGAGAGAACGCGAATCCCTTGGAAGCCTTCCTCTTGGCGTAGAGCTGTATCAAGTCCTTGGCTATGTCCTTAATCTTGGACTTGGCCCCGGCCTTGAGGGTCTGCCAGGCCTTGGAGCCAAGCTTGTTGATCTTGGGAGGCTCGCCATCCTTGGACTTGAACCTCGATATTTTGTTGAGGGCATGGATGGACACGAATACCACATCCCCGTCCTTGTAGGTAATCTTTACAACTTCCTTGACACGGCCTTTGTCGTCCTTCATGCGGACAAGACCGCCAAATATGCCCACGCCGTGGTCTATATGCACCACGTAGTCGCCTATATTGAACGAGCTGAGCTCATTGAGAGTCAGCTGCTCGGTCTTCTCCACGCTCCGCCGTATGACCACCCTGTGGAAACGGTCAAATATCTCATGGTCAGTGTAGCAGCATATCTTGTCCTCCCCGTCCACAAAGCCGCTGTGGATGTTCTTGCCCTGCACAAATTCGGGAAGCACACCGCCGTTCTGGAGGAGGATTGACTCCAGCCTGTCGGTCTGGCTCTTCTTCTCGCCAAATATGTACACCTTGAAGCCGACAATGGTCTTGCTCCGTATATCCTCGGTGAGCAGCTCGAAATTCTTGTTGAACACGGGCTGGGGGGATATGCTGAATTTGATTATATCCTCCCGGGACTGTTCTGACAGGGGGGTGTCTATGTACACCCTCTGGAACGCCGAATATTCTCCAAAGAATTCCTTGGAGGAATACATGTCGCTGGAGTCAAGCCATATCAGGCTGTCCTTGGGCAGTATGGAAGCCACGCTCACGCCTACGCTTTCGTCAGCCGCCTTGGAGACAGCGGCAGACACTATTTCTACCTTGTCCAGAGTGCCTTTGGAGAGCTGGGTATTGCTGTCGAACACGTGTATCTCGTCCACCTCGTTGCCCCAGAACGTGATGCGGTAGGGGTCGTTGTTAGAGAATGAGAATATGTCAATGATTGCCCCGCGCACCGCAAACTGCCCGGGTGCCGAGACGAAGTCCACTCGCTCGAATCCGCTGTCGTACAGCCGTCCCGAAAGTTCTTCGTGGGATATTTCATCCCCTTTGGCTATCGTCACGGTAGCGGCCGACATGGTATCGGGGGCAGGAATCGGCTCCTCAAGCGCCTCAGGGTACGTGACCACAAAAAGCCTCTCGCCCCTGCGGCTGCTGATGGCGCTGACGGCGGCGGTTCTCTGCACGCTGAGGGACGCCTTGTAATTGCTCCTCTCTATTCCTTTGCCCCCTGACGGCAGGAAGAACACGCAGTCGCCCTCTGTCAGGTTGTAAAGGTCAGAGCAGCAGTATTCTGCCGCCTCACTATTGGGAAGTATAATGAGATTGACCCTCGGCCCGGTATCCAGCCCGGACACAACAAACCAACGTGCGGAAAGGAACAATCCTCCGCAATACACATCATGTCCGGACTTCACCGCTTGCGAGAGCTTGCGGCTCGTCTCTGCACTTATCAACATCTACCCTCTCCCAGCTGTTGAAAACCTGATGAAAACCCTGTTGACAAAAGCCACCGCAGGAGTTGATAAATCTGCCGCAGCGGGTTTCCAACATTCTGTCAACAAGATTTCCATACCTCAATCAACAATGATATAAACTTAAAAAATTCTTGTAATCAAAGAGTTGTATAAGTTATCAACAAATTCACAGCGTTAATAAATAAACCAATACAAATAAAAATCATATTATATTTGATGATTGAATATGGGCTTTCCCCTAAACATCGTATTGAATGGAGGAATTTAATCCGCACAACCAAGCAAAGAGCAAAGATAAGGATTTGGACGGAATAATCCGGCCGCAGGCCCTGGATGATTTTACGGGGCAGAGCGAAATAGTGTCCAACCTCAAGGTGTACATCCAGGCCGCCAAGATGAGGGGGGAGGCTCTTGACCACACGCTTTTCCACGGCCCTCCCGGATTGGGCAAGACCACGCTGGCGCACATCATCGCCAATGAGATGGGAGTGGGCATGAAAATGACCTCCGGCCCGGTGCTCGACCGCCCGGGCGACCTTGCTGGGCTGCTGACATCGCTGGAGACCGGTGACGTGCTGTTTATAGACGAGATACACCGCCTGTCCCCCGAAGTGGAGGAGTACCTGTACTCGGCCATGGAGGACTTTGTCATAGACATAATGATAGACAAGGGACCCGGCGCGCGTTCGGTTCGCATTTCCCTCAACCCTTTCACCCTTGTCGGTGCGACCACTCGCAGCGGGCTGCTCACTGCCCCTCTACGGGAGCGGTTCGGCATCAAATGCGCATTGGAATATTATGACACAGACCAATTGGTGCGCATAGTCCGCAGGAGCGCTGACATACTCAAGGTGGCCATCGAAGACGAGGCCGCGCACGAGGTGGCTCTCAGGAGCCGTGGCACTCCCCGTATAGCCAACTATCTGTTGAGGCGGGTGCGGGATTTCGCGCAGGTGCTCGGAGACGGCCGCATAGACCTCAAGATTACCAAGTATGCCCTGGACAAGCTCAAGATAGACACTCTCGGTCTGGACGCAATCGACAACAAGATACTCCGCACCATCATCACCACATTTAAGGGCGGGCCTGTCGGTGCGAACACCATAGCCACCGCAATCAGCGAGGACCAGGGCACGTTTGAGGAGGTGTATGAGCCTTATCTCATCAAGGAGGGATTCATCGTCAGGACCCAGCGCGGCAGGATTGCCACCGAGCTTGCCTACCGGCATCTCGGGCTGGACGAATATATGCGCCGCAACAATATTGGAGGCAATATTTCCCCAGATGGCGATCCTGACCTTTTCGGATGAGATAATTTTGCTAAATTTGCACACCTTTTCGCGCATACAATCTAATAAGGAATACAATGGCGGATAAACTCATTTCTAAGATTCCCGACGGGCCTCTGGAGCTGAAATGGACCAAGCGCAAGTCGGAGATTCATCTTGTCAGTCCTAACAACAAGCGCAAGCTGGAAATCATAGTTGTCGGGACTGGGCTTGGCGGAGCTTCCGCAGCGGCGTCACTCGGTGAGCTTGGCTATAATGTCAAGATATTCTGTATCAGCGATTCGCCGCGCAGGGCACACTCCATCGCCGCGCAGGGAGGCATCAATGCTGCCAAGAACTACCAGAACGACAACGACTCCATCTACCGTCTGTTCTATGATACCATCAAGGGCGGTGACTACAGGTCGCGTGAGGCTAATGTGTACAGGCTTGCCGAGGTGAGTGCGGCCATCATAGACCAGTGCGTGGCGCAGGGTGTGCCGTTCGCGCGGGAGTATGGCGGGTATCTTGCCAACCGTTCTTTCGGCGGTGTGCAGGTCAGCCGGACTTTCTACGCCCGAGGGCAAACCGGCCAGCAGCTCCTGCTCGGCGCGTATGCTGCCCTCAACTGCCAGATAGCGGCCGGCACGGTCAAGAGCTATCCTCGCCATGAGATGCTCGACCTCGTGATGATAAACGGAGAGGCAAAGGGCATCATAGCCCGCAACCTCGTCACAGGCGCCTTGGAGAGATTTGGAGCGCATGCTGTGGTGATTGCTACCGGAGGATACGGAAACACGTATTTCCTCTCTACCAACGCGATGAACAGCAACGGCTCCGCTGCCATGCAGTGCTACCGCAAGGGAGCGTTCTTTGCCAATCCTTGCTTTGCGCAGATACATCCCACCTGCATTCCTGTGCATGGTGACCAGCAGTGCAAGCTCACCCTGATGTCCGAGTCGCTCCGCAATGACGGCCGCATATGGGTGCCCAAGAAGATGGAGGATGTGCAAAAGCTCCGCAAGCACGAGATCAAGCCGTCCCAGATAGCCGAGGAGGACAGGGACTATTATCTTGAGCGCAGGTATCCTGCATTCGGCAACCTGGTTCCCCGTGATGTGGCCTCCCGTGCCGCCAAGGAGAGGTGCGACGCCGGATACGGGGTCAACGAGACAGGGCTGGCCGTGTTCCTTGATTTCAAGGATGCGATTGCGAGGCTAGGCCACCAGAGAGTCGCCGAGAGATACGGCAACCTTTTTGAGATGTACGAGAAAATCACTGACTCCAGCCCTTGGGAGGAGCCTATGATGATATATCCGGCCATCCATTACACGATGGGAGGCATCTGGGTGGATTATGACTTGCAGACCACTATTCCTGGCCTGTATGCCATCGGCGAGGCCAACTTCTCTGATCACGGCGGCAACAGGCTCGGCGCTTCGGCTCTCATGCAGGGTCTCGCTGACGGGTATTTTGTGCTGCCTGTCACTATAGGCGACTATCTCTCGCACAAGTTCTCCGAACCCAAGACTGATATCTCCGCTCCTGAGTTTGAGGAGGCCCAGAAGGCTGTGCAGGCCCGCATTGACAGACTGTTCGCAATCAAGGGGTCAAGCACCGTGGATTCCATTCACAAGGAGCTGGGCCACATCATGTGGGAATATGTGGGGATGGCACGTGATGAGGAGGGCCTCAAAAAGGCCATCAAGCTCATAGATGAGCTCAAGGAGAAATTCTATAAGGATGTGTATGTGCCGGGTACGCAATACGAGTTCAACCAAGAGCTTGAGAAAGCCCTCAGGCTTGAGGATTTCTTCGATATAGGCAAGTTGATGGCTTACGACGCCCTCAACCGCAAGGAGTCTTGCGGAGGGCATTTCCGTGTGGAGAGCCAGACTGAGGATGGGGAAGCCAAGCGTGACGATGCCAATTACATGTATGTCGCGGCTTGGGAGTACAAGGGTGAGGGCGTGGAGCCCGAGCTCCACAAGGAGGATCTCAACTACGAGTTTATTGAGGTCAAGACCAGAAATTACAAAGACTGATCGGAGATGGAATTCAACTTGAAAATATGGCGTCAGAAGAACGCCAAGGCCAAAGGCCATTTTGAGACCTATCATGTCTCGGGGATTGAGGCAGACGCCTCTTTCCTGGAGATGCTGGACATACTCAACGAGCAGCTCATCCGCGAGGGCAATGACCCTGTTGCCGTAGACAAGGGGTGCAAGAGCAGCGGCCCGGTCTCTTTTGATCATGACTGCCGCGAGGGCATCTGCGGGGCTTGCTCGCTGTATATCGACGGACGTGCCCACGGGCCTGATGACCATGTGACAACGTGTCAGCTCTTTATGCGTCATTTCAAGGACGGAGCAACCATTACGGTGGAGCCTTGGAGAAGCGCGGCTTTCCCTGTCATCAAGGACTTGGTAGTTGACCGCAGGGCTTTTGACAAGATTTTGCAGGCTGGCGGCTTCATTACAGTGCGTACCGGCTCGGCGCAGGATGCCAACAATATCCTTATCCCTCACGACAAGGCCGAGGAGAGCATGGATGCGGCGGCCTGTGTGGGATGCGGTGCTTGTGTGGCCACGTGCAAGAACGGCTCTGCAATGCTGTTCGTAGCCGCGAGGGTGAGTTCACTTGCACTGCTGCCTCAAGGCCGTCCGGAGGCCGCCCGCAGGGCAAGGGCGATGGTGGCCAAGATGGATGAGCTGGGCTTCGGCAACTGCACCAATACACGCGCTTGTGAGATGGAATGCCCCAAGGGTATCTCGGTGAGCCATATCGCCCGTCTCAACAGGGAATATCTCAAAGCCAAATTCTCCCAGTAGACTCGCTCATGTTATTCTGAACAGGGCTCGCAGCCCTGTTCAGAATCTCTAGTACAGAAAATTGTCAAACGGGTATCTGCCCGCATGGATCTCCGCAACCATCTTGTAGATGTCGTTGCGGAGTTTTTGGAGATTGGTCTTCTCCTTGGCAGAGATGAATATGCACGGCGACTTGACTTTGGCCTTAAGGCTTTCCTCCAGCTCTTCAAGGGTCATGTTGGACCTGTCCTTTGGCTTGACGCTCCACTCGTCATATTCCTCGTAGCGATATGCGTCGGTCTTGTTGAATATGATGTAGACCGGCTTGTCGCTCGCTGAAATGTCTTTGAGTGTCTTGTCTACGACTTCCATTTGCTCCTCAAAGCCGGGAGCCGATATATCTGCCACATGCAGCAGTATGTCAGCCTCCCTGACCTCGTCAAGGGTGCTTTTGAATGCCTCTATCAGCTGCGTAGGGAGTTTGCGTATAAAGCCTACCGTATCACTCAGCAGGAACGGCACGTTTTCTATCACAACCTTGCGTACTGTGGTGTCGAGTGTGGCGAAGAGTTTGTTTTCGGCAAATACGTCTGTTTTGGCAAGCAGGTTCATTATGGTGCTCTTGCCTACGTTGGTGTAGCCCACGAGCGAGAGCCTCACCATCTCCCCTCTCCCGGAACGTTGCGTGGACATCTGCCTGTCAACTTTCTGCAGCTGTTCCTTGAGTCGTGTTATGCGCTCCTTGACTATGCGCCTGTCCACTTCTATCTGGGTTTCTCCCATGCCTCCTCTCGTGCCTCTGCCTCCGCGCTGCCTCTCCAGATGCGTCCACATCCCCGCGAGCCTTGGCAGCATGTAGTTGTATCTGGCCAGCTCTACCTGCATTTTGGCATAGGAGGTCTTCGCCCTCTGGGCAAATATCTCCAGTATCAGGCTTGTGCGGTCTATCACAGCCGAAGTCTTGATAACTCTCTCGATATTCCTCTGCTGCATCCCTGTGAGTTCGTCATCAAATATAACATAGTTGATTTCGTTCTCTTCGCAGTATGCCGCTATCTCTTCGAGTTTGCCGCTGCGGATGTATGTGGACTTGTCAGCCTTGTCCACTCTCTGCACAAATTTCTTGTCTCCATGCGCCCCGGCCGTCTCGGCGAGGAATTGCAGTTCGTCGAGGTATTCATTAATCTTGGCTTCGTCATCACCTTGCCGGATGATGCCTACGAATACAGCCTTGTCAGTGTCGTTGTATATTGACATCGTGTGTTGTTTTTGCCAAAAAAAGGCCATCTCCGGGTTGGGGGACGGCCTGTTGTATGTGTTGCTGCGCTGGCTCTTACCTCAATTGGAACACAACGGGGAAAGTGTAGGACACTTTGACGGCGCGGTCTCTCTGCTTGCCTGGCTTCCACTTGGGTGAGCTTGACACGACTCTCACTGCCTCCTTGTCGAGCGACGAGTCAACCCCGCGCAAGACCTTGACATTGGTGACTGTACCGTCAGCTTCTACCGTAAACTGGAGTGTGACACGCCCTGAAACTCCGTTCTCCTTGGCAATCTCCGGATACACTAGCCTCTCGTTGACCCATTTGGAGAACTGGTTGGCATCACCTCCCATGAATGAGGGCTTCTCCTCCACGAGCTGGAACGGAATGGCCTCTTCTTCAACTACTTCCTCTTGCACATTCTCCACATAGTCCATAATCTCCACACCCATGTTGGCGTCATCCTCGAGGTTCATGAACATGTCATCGTCAACGCTGATTTCATCGTCCACGATGTCAATCTGGTCGGAGAGCACAGGTATCTTGGCGACCTCGGGCGGCGGCGGGGGCGTCTCCTGTGTAATTGGAACCATTTCCTCCACTTCCACTTCCTGGTTGGTGTCTTGCAGGACAGCCACTTTCTTCTCCTTGGAACTGTATGAGAATGCGCCCCACACCGCGAGCAGCGCGATGACGAAGCCTATCTCTACAAAGAGAAGCCTTTTGTTCTCAAGGCTGGCTTTTTCTGTCTTTTTAACCTCCATATCTGTTGTTTTTATAATCTTTTTCCTGGAGTGTCTCCGTGACAGCTCTCACTCTGCATGCGAAAACGCTCTTATACGGATTTCAAAGTTAGAAATAATAATTGTCAAAAGCAATTTTTTGTGAGAATGTTGTAGATTTGCAGCCTTAACAAACCGATGCCGATGATTACGTACCAATGCGAAGATATCAGCTTTGATTTCAAGCACAAGGCTGTCAACAACCGCTGGATCAGGTCTGTCTGCTCGCAGGAGAGCCGGAGGCTTGGTGATGTGGCTTTTGTTTTCTGCTCTGACAGTTATATATTGGACATCAACGAGCGTTTTCTCGGGCATGACTACTATACGGATGTCATTACTTTTGACTATTGTGAGGAAGATATTGTGAGCGGGGATCTCATTATCAGCATCGATTCCGTCAGGGACAATGCAGCACATTTCGGTACCAGTTTTGACAACGAGCTTGACCGCGTGATGGTGCATGGCATCCTGCATCTTATAGGCTATGATGACCACAGTGATGAGGACATAAAGCAGATGCGTTCCAAGGAGGATTTCTATATCAAGGCAAAGGGTGAGTTCACTGTATGATGTCATAGTTGTCGGGGGCGGTCACGCAGGGTGTGAGGCCGCTATGGCTGCAGCCAACATGGGGTCGCATGTGATGCTTATATCCGGCGATCTGCTCGGATTGGCCCGCATGTCATGTAACCCCGCCGTTGGAGGCATTGCAAAAGGCCAGATAGTCAAAGAAATAGACGCTCTCGGAGGGTACACTGGCATAGTGACGGACTGTTCGACGCTCCAGTTTCGCATGCTCAACAAGTCAAAAGGGCCGGCCATGTGGAGTCCTCGTGCGCAGTGCGACAAAACCAGATTTTCGCTCAACTGGAGAAAGGTTCTTGAAAGTAATTGTAACATAGATATTTACGCGGATTTTGCGGAGTCTTTCCTCTTTGACAATTCAAAATTCTGCGGAGTCCGTACCCGAAGTGGAGCAATTTTCAAATCTCAAACACTTGTTTTTGCTGCCGGGACATTTCTTAACGGACGTCTTTTCATCGGGAGGACTGTGCTGGAGGGCGGACGTTTTGGCGAGCCGTCCTCTCATGGCCTGACTGAGCAGCTGGCATCGATGGGACTTGCTGTGTCCCGCATGAAGACAGGCACTCCTCCGAGGATTGACATTTCTTCGGTGGATACCGCTTCTCTTGTCCGGCAAGAGGGCGATGAGAGTCCTGAAAAGTTTTCTTATCTCCCCTATCTGTCTTCGGTGCAGAACGGCACTGCTCAGATGCCGTGCTATATCCTGCATACCAATGAGGCTGTGCATGAAGCGCTGCGTTCAGGATTCAAGGATTCTCCTTTGCTTACCGGGATGATTACAGGCAAGGGGCCGAGGTATTGCCCGAGCATTGAGGACAAGTTGCGCGTCTTTCCTGACAATCCAGCCCACCAGCTCTTCTTGGAGCCGGAGGGGGCAGACACCAACGAATACTATTTGCAGGGGTTCTCTTCGTCCTTGCCGCTTGATGTGCAGCTGAATGCCATGCACAAGATTGCCGGTTTGGAGTCAGCCAAGATTTATCGTCCTGCATACGCTGTGGAGTATGATTACTTTGATCCTACACAGCTTCGTGCCAGCCTGGAGGTAAAGTCTTTGGACGGCGTTTTCTTCGCCGGACAGATAAATGGCACTACCGGTTATGAGGAAGCTGCTGCACAGGGTATCATGGCTGGTATAAACGCGCATCTCAAGGCGCATGACAAGGATCCTTTTGTTCTCCACAGGGATGAGGCGTATATCGGTGTTTTGATTGACGATCTCATAACCAAAGGGGTTGATGAACCTTACAGGATGTTTACTTCCAGAGCCGAGTACCGCATCCTCCTGCGTCAGGACAACGCTGATTTCAGATTGACGGAGCGTTCTTGGAAAATCGGCCTTGCAAGTGATTACCGTTATGATTTTATGCAGAAGAAGTATGCCCGGGTGTCTGCCTTGTCGGATATGTGTTCTTCTGTCAATGTCACATCTGCGCAGGTCAATCCCCTGCTGGAGTCTTTAGGTTCTGCCCCTGTCATTGACTCAAAAAAGATTTCTGACCTTTTGGCTCGTCCTGATGTGCGTCTTGATGATATCTTATCCGCTGTTCCACGTGGAACAGAGAAACTCAGTGATATTCTTTCTGTGGAAGATTTTTTGGAATGTTCGCCTGACATCCCGATTCTCCCGAGCAATCAGACAAAGGAACGCATTGAGAAAATTATTGCCCGAGAGATTGAGGATGCAGTCGAAATTAAAATCAAGTACTCCGGCTACATCGAACGCGAGCAGCGTCTTGCTGACAAGATGAAGAGACTGGAAAACCTGTCCATCCCGGCTGGTTTTGACTTTAATGCTGTGTCAGGGCTCTCTATAGAATGCCGTCAGAAATTGTCCAAATATGCTCCCGCTACCATTGGACAGGCTTC
>CAZKVW010000053.1:0-16182 GCA_964556285.1 uncultured Muribaculaceae bacterium | reverse complement strand
CAAAAAACGCGTCTAAACGCCCCTCAAAAGAAATAACTTGGCTGTTTTCAATCATTTTCCGACGCCGGAACGGCTGGAATCCGGGCGCTGTTGACCCCGTCCATGGCCCTGTCCGGGCCTGCGGTGCAATAGTCCTTGACACCCTGGATGACAATGCCGGAAATCTCCGGCATCATGGCTCGCTGCTCGCCAGTCAAAGGCCCCAGCACGAAGTCAACCTGCCCGCCGCGCTCAAAATCATTGCCTATACCCACGCGGATGCGGGTGTACTGGGCCGTGCCGAGGCATTCCTCGATGTTCTTGAGGCCGTTGTGACCGCCGGAGCTGCCCTGCAGACGCATGCGCACCCGCCCGAACTGAAGGTTGAGGTCGTCGCAAATCACAATGAGATTGGACACAGGAATGTGCAGCTTCTGCATCCAGTACCTGACGGCATTGCCGCTGAGGTTCATGTACGTGCTGGGCTTGAGGAGGTGGAGCTTGCGCCCCTTCCACGAGAGCTCGGCCATGTCCCCGTAACGCCGGGTGGAGAAAACGGCATTGGATGCCTGAGCCCAGGCATCCAATACCATAAATCCGATGTTGTGCCTCGTCCCGGCGTACTCGGCCCCGATATTGCCGAGACCTGCCACGAGATAGCTCCCTGCCATATCCTCTGGTGCCCTGCGCCTGCGGAAAAGGCGAAACATCCCTGTCAGCGTCAGGCGGCAGCCTCTTCGGTGGAAGCGGCGGCAGCAGTGTTACGCGTGGTCTTGACTCCGCAGATGATCGTGCTCTTGGGGTCAAGCATGGTGACACCCTCCAGAGAGATGTCAGCCACCTTGATCTGCTTGTCGAGATCCAGGCTGTCGATGTTGACGGTAATGTTGTCAGGGAGATCCTTGACCAGTGCGCTGAGCTTGAGCTTGCGCACAGACTGATAGAACTTGCCGCCCTTCTGCACACCGACCGCGTGACCCGTAATAATCACTGGCACGCTGATGGTGACAGGCTTGACGTCATTTACCAGCAGGAAGTCCACATGCAGGCACTCGTCGCTCACAGGATGCCACTGACACTCCTGGATGATTGCAGTATAAGTGTTGCCATTGTCCAGAACGAGGTCAACGATGTAGGAGGCGGGAGTGTTGGTCAGCCCCTTGAGCTCCTTGGCGTCAACGGTAAACTGGATGTTGTCCATGCCGAGGCCATAGAGGTTACAGGGCACGAGTCCCTGACGGCGGACAGCCTTTGTAGCGACCTTGCCCACGCTCGCGCGCAGCTTGCCGGAAAGTTGAAAATGTTGCATAATGCACTTAAATAAAATGTGTTACTCATCCTGCGCCCAAACGCAGGACCCATTGCACCAGACAAGCCTTGGGACAATCTGTCCATCCGGTCTGCCGCAAGCCTCACAGGGCTCACGAAGTGCGCCGCAAATATACGCCTTTTCCTCCACAAAACAAATCTCCTATACGTAGGAATGCATGCCACCGAAGAACATGTTGACTCCGAAATAGGTTATGAGTACCGACGCGAAAGCGATGACGCAGAACCAGCCGAAGATTGTCACTCGGACGGACGGGCGCCGCGATACAGCGCCAGCCGGCGCGGATCCGGACAGCGTCGCATCAGCCGCCACAGTTCCAGGCGCCGGCGCGGCTCCGGCTGGCCCGCGCAGCAGCAAAGCCCCGGCCGCGATGACCGCGCCATATACTATGATGGTGACCAGCGCCCAGGTCTCCTTGGGATCCCAGGACCACCAGCTGCCCCAAGCCTGCTTGGCCCATATAGAGCCAAGCGCCGTGCCAATGGCCAGCAGGATCTCCGCAGGCACAAGCACCCTCATACCGAAAGCAGCCAGCCGCGCACGGGGCTTCTCCCCCCTGACAAGCAGCTCCAGCAGCCCGTTGAATGCCACGATGCCAAACAGCGTGTATGACACCATCATGCAGAGCACATGGCAGGACAGGAACGGGGAGGACAGGGCGGGGAGCAGAGGGCTGATGAGGAAATCCGCCCCGGTGAGCCAAGCCTCCAGCATGGTAAAGCCTGACACGAGAAATCCAAGCGGATACAGGATATGCACCCTCCACGCCATAGCGAGGGTAGCCAGTGCGGAGAGCCATGCTATCAGCATCATCACCGCGTAGCCTCCGTCAAACGGGCCGCGCCCGGCAAGGCTCCAGCGCAGGCCTATCACCACGCTGAGGTATACAAAGAGCAGGGCCGAAGCAATGAGCGACAACACCCTCAACCGCCTCGGCAGGTCCTGTCCGCGCGAAATGAGCACGCAGCAGAGCACAAAGAGCAGCAACCCGATTGTAAGCGAGAGCATGAACGGCGCCCCAGGCCTGGCTATGGCGTTGTACACCCTCTCCGCCCGAACAGAGGCTTCCGAGGGGATGTCGTCCGCCGCCTCGGCGCGTTGCCACTTGGCTATCTTGCCTATAACGGCTGCGGCCCCGTCCCAGTCCTTGTCCTTAACAAGGTCGTCAAGCAGGTCGAGGGTCTTGCGGACAAACACCCACTGCTGATAGTCCAGCCCCGAGGGCAGAGGATCGTCGCAGCTGCGCCAGAGCCTCTCGGGGAGTCCGGGGTTGGAGCTGCGCAAACTGTCCGCGAAATTGAGCGGGAATATACGGAACGCGCGTCCCGAAGACACCGCCAGCAGCATGTCCCGGCTATCCTCCTCGGACATCTTGCCTCCAAACGGCTCCACCCGCCACCAGTCATACCAGAAGAGCCAGCCCGTAACAACCTGCACAGCATCATAGCCATACCTCCCCCTCTTGCCGTAGGCGCGGAGGCAGTAGTCCTCGGCCATGGTGGACAAGGGAGCTATCCGGCCGTTGTAGTCCACAAAGAGAGAGCCGAACGCGTCGGAAACCTCCCGGGGGAGGACCGGCGGACGGTCATCAGCCCGGGAGGATGCGGCCGCGCTGACACAAAGGCAGCAGCCGAGCGCAAATGCGCCGGCTGCCGCTGTCAGACGATGAAAGAGATTCTTCACCTTGTCCAGATTCTTCACTACGTTCAGAATGACAGGGGGGCCCCGGCGTCATATCGAATTGATAAACTCCACCACGGCGTCCCTGTCCTCCTTGGAGAGGTTGTAGAACTTCTCCGCGCTGCTGTAAGCGTCACTCTGCTTGCTGTAGGCGTGCCACATGATGGCCTCGGTGACATTCCTCGCGCGGCAGTCATGGATGCGGTCGCCGCGCCCGGTGTTCTGGGCGGACAGCCCGCGACCCCACAGAGGCGTCGTGCGGCACCAGCTGGCGTGGATGTCATTCTTCATGTGCAGACGGTGCTGGATGAAGTCAGAATAAGGATAAATGGTCTGATTGGCGAATCTCGGCAGGGGCTTGCCCTCGTTGAGCGCGGGAGACCAGTAATTGTCGCTTCCGGTAGTCCATTTGGGCCTATGGCAGGACTCGCACCCCATCTCCGCGAACAGCTCCTTGCCCCTCTGCACGGTCTTGTCGTTGAGATTGCGCGCACGGGGGATGGCGAGGCCGCGATGCCACACCATAAACTGGTAGAACTCATCCGCAGACATCTCCGGCTCGAAATTGTGATAAGCGTTGTCAAACTGGTTGGTCCCGGGACGCAGCAGCTCATACACCGCCTTGGCTATGCCCTCGTCAGTGCCGTCGGCATAGTACGGGGATGAGGGGTCAGCCTTGATGGAGGCAATCACATCCGCATTCTCGCTCATGGCCTTGGCCCAAGCGTTGGTCGTGTAGAGGAACGGGCGGTCAGGGCGGGAGACATTGGTGATGTTCCAGATGGCGTTTGCACCGGCGCCGTCCTGGAGAGAGCCGCGCGTCATGGCGTAGGTGAACTTCTTGACAAGCTTGCCGTCCATATAGGCGTCCCTGTCATAGAAATTGCCCTCCGCATCATAGCCGGAGCCGATGTTCTTGCCGTCCGCAAGCGTGGCTCCATTGGCCCAGTTGTGGTAATACGCGGAACTGGCGAAGTCATTGGCGGACACATCCCAAAAGCTGGGGTTGAGGCCGTGGTCATCGTACAGGCCGGCAGCTTGCAAGGCAGCAGCCTCACTGCGATACTGCTCACGGATGGCATCCTGATCCAGAGCGTCTATCAGCCCCACTCCAATCACGCCGATGGTGGACTCCAGACGGAACCCTACATTGTTGTAGGTGACTCCGCCTGAGGTGTAAGGCAGGTTGCCGTAAGGGGTGGGGTCGGTGTTGAACGCCGACTCCGGGATGTAGAGGGTGGGATATTGCAGCTTGTAGGCCTCCCCGTCGGGGAATGTCATCGGCAGCCCGCTCTCCATCGAGGATATCTCGTTCCAAGTGAGCTGTATCTTGGTCTCGTCAATGGGAGGCAGGAACGGGCTGACCGCCATGGTCTGCGGCATGCCCGTGACCTCGCCGACATAGGGGCCGTCATTGCTGTCCCCGTTGGTGTAGTACACCACGAGCAGGTAGCCGTTGCCCCAAGAGTTGGAGGTGTTGGCCTCGTATTTCTCCTTCCACTGCCCGTGGCCGTAGGCCGGATGGCAGTCGAGGCAGGAGTTGCGGACGCTGGCAGGCCCGAGGCCGCCGAAGCGGCCGATGCCCTCCTTGAACTTCCGCTCAAAGAAATACTCCCCCATCAGGAACTCGTATGAGAGGCCCTGATTGGTCACAGCCGGAGCCTCGTCCTCGTAGCTGTTCTCGGAAACGTTGTCCGTAGTGCCGAGCTCTCCGCCCGGATACCACGCCGAGGCCTCAAAAGGCCCGACGGCCTGTCCGACGTACTTGGCGTCGGACTCGGCCTTGGATCCGGAAGATGAGCCGCCATCCTTTTCGCAAGCCCAGAGACCTGCGGCGCAGAGAGCCAGGAGAGCGGCAATCTGTACTGTCCTGCGCATGACTTTACAGGGTAAGTATCCAGTTGGCGGCCTTGTTGATCTCGTCGTCAAACGCGCCTATGGCGTCGATGGCGTCACCGGCGCATTTGGCAGTAGGCTCCTCGACAAAAGCCTTGCCATAGTCAAGGCAGGCCTGCAGGGAGGCCACCGCAGCGTCCATGGCAGACTTGAGGTCTGACAGCCCGCTGTATCCCTGGTCCTCAAGCACCTTGTAGATGCACCTCGAAGAGGGCGAGCTGGCCTCGGCCTTGCCGTAGAACGTGTAGACTATGCTCTGGATGTTATTGTAGAAATCCTGATAGGACTTGTGGGAATACGGGGACTCGATGTAGTCCGCGTCTTCCTGCGTCTTGTGGTAGTAAGCCGAGGCAATCTTGGAGTTCGCCACCTCGTCGCAAATGTCGGAGCAGCCTGCCACAAGGATGTTGTAGACAGCGGCCTGCCATGTCTTGTAGGTACTGCCGGCCTCGGCGGCGCCAAGGAGGTTCTCGCCGTAGGTGAGACCGCTGTCAAGGGTCGTGTTGAGCTCCAGCTCATCCTCCACATACTTGACGCGCTCGGACGGGGCGTCAGGATCCCAGGCGGCCTGCAGCTCCCAGCAGTAGTTGCGCAGGTCCTCAGCCACGGCGGTGGCGAAGATGATCTCGGTCGCGCCGGTCACGCTGGTGAATCCCTCATAGGTGTCATTCCCCTGGAACTCGGAAGCCTTGCGGTTGCTGCCGTCACGGAAGAGGATGAACTCAATCCCGTGGAATCCGAGGTTGGCGGTGCCCACCTCGTCGCATGCGCCCGCGCCCTGCTCGTCAAGGTCGGCGATGACGGTGGAGTTGGTCAGCTCCTTGGAGAGCTTGTCCTTGTCCAGAGGCCACGAGTCGATGTGCGGGTCAATGCCGTATGCGGTAGCCGCCCCGTAGAGGAACGCCTCGCTCTTCTCCCAGTACGCGCGGGCGTTGAGGAATGTCGTGCATATGTTGCTCAGCTTGGCGTCGGTCAGAGAGCTCACGCCAGCCTCCTTGACAGCGAGGAGCTGCTCATAGAGGTCAGTCGTCGCGTCGGCCAGATTGCCGTAGATGTCGTACACCACACCGGGGACATACTCCTCTACCGCGCTCTTGAGAGCCTTCTCCGCCGAAGAGAGGTCTTCGTCATCATCATCTTTTTCGCAGCCCGCAAGCGTGAGCGATGCGAGAGCCGCGAAAGCAAACATTTTTGTAATCTTTTTCATATCGATGTATATTTAAGCTGTTCTGTTAATGCTGGAAGAATCCCATGTATGCAATACCTATATTGATGGAGGGCTCGTCATTGTACCCGGCCCGCAGGAACCGGTACGAATACTCCGCCTTGACCGCAATCTGGGGAATTGGATACCAGTTGACACCCGCCGCGATGCGGTCCTTGCGCGTAAAATTGTAGGTGCCCTGGCCGCTGTTGGCGACATAGGGGTCGTATCTCTCATAGCGGGCGAAGAGGTAGCACTTCTGTTCCCTGTCCCTGACCGGAATGATGGAGAACAGGTCATACCCAGCCTCTATCCCGACAGCGTATGCCTCATCCCCTACCGGGGTGTCGCTGTACGGGGAGCCGTCCGCCGCGCCCTTGGAACTCTTGTAACGGCTGAGGGCCCGCGCGTCGCTGACGTGGCCGTAGTCCGCGTTGCCTCTGACCACCCAGCTGCCGCTGATGTAGCGGAAATCCAGAGCCGCCACATATGTGCTACCGGTGACCCCGTTCATATAGGATACCGAAGGCTTGTCATTGGGGAATGTGTTGCCGAATGCGTCACTGTAGTAGCCGCTGACTCCGACATCCAGGCCGCAACGGAACGATTTGTCAACCCGCAAGGCGACACCCGGATGGTTTGCCACCTGGAAATCGAACGGGGTGTGCGCCCCGTTCTTGATGAAATTGTCCCTGGAATAGAGCATCGCGTCCAGCCCTGACACCAGCAGAACCTCATAACGCCAGCTCCCGGCCTGTCCCCAGACCGATATGCCGGTGTCGTGCCATGTGGACGGGAGAACGGTATATTCCCCCTCGGGGCGATAGACCGTGAAAAAATTGAGAGGCTCGTGGCGGTTGTTGAGACCGCCGACGGGCACCACCAGATGCCCCATCCGCACGTTGAGTTGCGGGAGGAAAGACTTCTGGAGCCAGAACTGCTCCAGCTCCACCTCCCCGCCGCGCTCAATCTCGTTCTCCCATTCGCCGGCCTCCTCAAACTCCTGCTCGACCTCCGTGCCCGTGCCGAGATGCTCAAACTCGATCTCGGACTGCATCGACCAGCCCTTGCCGAAATCATAACCGAGGTACACAACGGCATGAGGGATGTCAAAACGCCCGTGCTCCTCGCCCTTGTGCGAAGAGGCGCTGCTGTAGCGGTACACGTTGTCGCTGTAGAAATTGCGTCCGAGCGCGACCTCGCCGTAGCCTCCAACGGTCAGTCTCTGTAACCTGGCCTCACGCTGCGGCCTGGCGGAGCAGCATCCGGCTTCCGGGGCGCTTTCATCACGCGGCTGCCGTGCATGGCAGCACTCTCCCACTCCACAGGAAGATGATGTGTCGGCGGGTGCAGTCCCGTCCGAAGCCAACGCATTGAAACAGACGCAGCAACACAATGCCGCCATCCCTGTCACGACTGATTTTCTCATCTTTTCTCTCTTGACAGCCCCCCGGTTGCTCCCTTGCAACAGCTCCACATCGCATCTCCTCCGGAAGACGGCGCAAATTTATCCCCGCTCCACCGCATGGGCAATCCTCATTTTTGGCTATAAAAAGCTGCCCAGACCGCCATTTTGTGGTATTGTAAGCCCTCCCTGGACGATGCCGGGGAACATGTGTCGGATTATTTGGCTATATTTGGGGACAATGAGTCAGGAGGAGTGCATACAGCTGCTGGAAAGGCATGGGATAAAGCCCACCGCCAACCGCATCATGATAGTGAGGATGCTGCATGACGCGACCGCCCCCATGTCCATGACGGAGATGGAGGCCGCACTGGAGACGGTGGACAAGTCCGTCATCTCGCGCACCCTCGCCCTGTTCGGATCGGCGCACCTGCTGCACCGCTTCGAGGCGGGCGGCGAGGGGGTTCTCTACGAGCTGTGCCGCAGCCGTCACGACGGCGGGGACGGGGATGTGGAGGAGGACGATGACATGCACGTACATTTCTTCTGCGAGCGGTGCCACAGGACATTCTGCATCGAGGACACCCCCGTCCCCGCCGTCGCCCTGCCCGAGGGATTCAGGCCGAGGTCGGCCAATTACATAGCCAGCGGGCTCTGCCCCAGCTGCGCCAAGACAAGTCACAATACGCTTTAAGCAATATGAACAAAACATTCTGCATTATGACGTCACTCATGATGCTTGCCGCTTGCGGCAGCAGCCACAAGCAGCCTGTCCCTGCCATCAACTTGGCGGACATGGACACGGCAGTCGCCCCCGGAGAGGATTTCTACCTGTATGCCAACGGGGGATGGATGAAAGCCAATCCCCTCGGGGCGGAGTACGCGCGTTACGGCACATTCGACGTGCTGCGCGAGAACAACGTCACCCGCCTCAACGACTTATTCGCCTCGATGGCCACGATGAAGACAGAGGAGGGGTCCTCAGACCGCAAGATAGCGGACCTGTACAAGCAGGGGCTCGACTCTGTCCGGCTCAACTCGGAGGGCGCGGCCCCGATACTGAAGCATGTCCGGGACATCTATGCCGTGCCTGACAAGGAAGCCCTCGCCGTCAAGCTCGCGCAGCTGCACGTGGACGGGGAGAACGGATTTTTCGGGGCCGGGGTGGACGCCGACCTGATGGACAGCGACACCCAGGTGCTGTACATGGGACAAGGCGGACTCGGCATCGGAGACCGGGACTACTATATAGAGTCGGACAACGCCGCCATCAAGGAGGGCTATCTGCACTTCCTCACCACCATATTCACGCTCGCGGGCGTGGATTCTCCGGCCGAGGCGGCGGCCTCCGCGCTGGGAGTTGAGGACAAGCTGGCGGAGTACTCCTGGACCAGGGTGCAGAACCGCGACTATACCAAGATCTACAACCCCATGAGCCTGGAGGAGGTCATCGCGGCGTTCCCGGGATTTGACTTCGCAAGGTACTTCGAGACGGCGGGGCGGCTCGTGTTCGGCGACCAGCTGCCCGCCCTGGGCAAGGTCATCGTCCAGCAGCCGTCCTATTTCGAGTCATTCGCCAAGTACTGGGCCCAGGCTCCCATCGGCGACCTCAAGAACTACCTTGCCGGACAGCTGATCGGCGGTGCTTGCGGCGCGCTCAGCGACGAGTTCTATGAGGCGTCGTTCGAGTTCTATTCGCGCACGATGAGCGGCATCACCGAGCAAAAGCCCCGCTGGAAACGCGCCATGGCCGTGCCCAACAGCATTCTCGGCGAAGCCGTGGGCAAGATGTATGTGGAAAGGTATTTCCCGCAGAGCAGCAAGAGCAAGGTGTCCAAGCTCGTCTCCGACCTGCAAGTCTCGTTGGGACAGCATATCGACTCGCTGGAATGGATGAGCGCCCAGACCAAGGCCTACGCCAAGGACAAGCTCGCCGGATTCACGGTCAAGATAGGCTATCCGGACAAATGGAAGGACTACAGCACCCTCACGATAGACCCCGCGCTGAGCTATTACGACAACCTCCGCGCCGCGAGCAGGTGGATGGTCAAGGACAACCTGTCCAAGCTCGGGAAGCCTACAGACCGCAGCGAATGGGGCATGACGCCGCAGACGGTGAATGCCTACTACAACCCCACCACCAATGAGATATGCTTCCCGGCCGCCATACTGCAGCCTCCGTTCTTCAACCCGGACGCTGACGACGCGGTCAATTACGGGGCGATCGGGGTGGTCATCGGGCACGAGATGACACACGGGTTTGACGACCAGGGGCGCATGTTCGACAAGAACGGCAACATGACGGACTGGTGGACAAAGGCTGACGACGAGGCGTTCAAGGCCAAGGCGGAGGTGCTCGCCGCGCAGTTTGACTCGACTCAGATCCTGCCCGGCATGTACGCCAACGGCCATCTGGAACTCGGGGAGAACATCGCGGACCACGGCGGGGTGAGCATAGCCTGGACAGCGCTGCACAACGCGCTCGGAAGCACAGAGCCTGAGCCCATTGACGGATTCACAGCCGACCAGAGGTTCTTCCTGGGGTACGCGCACGTGTGGGCGCAGAATATCACGGATGAGGAGCGGGCGCGTCTCAACAAGATTGACGTCCATGCCCTCGGGGACAACAGGGTCAATGTGACGCTGCGCAATTTCGGGCAGTTCTTTGACGCGTTCGGCATCAAGGAGGGAGACAAGATGTTCCGGCCGGAGTCAGAGCGGGTGCACATCTGGTAGATTCTTCCTCTCTATGTCTTTGAAGTAGCGGTAGGTATCGACTTTGAGCTCGCCGCAGGCGGCCTCGTCGCAGACAATGACGGCATGCGGGTGCATCTGCAAGGCCGAGACAGTCCACATCTGGCTCACGCCTCCCTCCACTGCATGCTTGAGAGCGCGCGCCTTGGAATGGCCGTTGCAGACGATAAGCACCTCCCTGGCATCCATCACAGTGCCGACTCCTACCGTAAGCGCGGTCTTGGGCACCCTGTCCACATCCCCGCCGAAGAAGCGGCTGTTGGCGATAACGGTATCGGTGGTCAGAGTCTTGACGCGTGTGCGGCTGGACAGTGATGACCCCGGCTCGTTGAAAGCGATATGCCCGTCGGGGCCGATGCCTCCCATGAACAGGTCAATGCCGCCGGCGGCCTTGATGGCCTCCTCGTAGCGGGAGCATTCCGTCTCCAGATCGGGGGCGTTGCCGTTGAGGATATGAACATTCTCGCGGCGGATATCTATGTGGCTGAAGAAGTTGGTCCACATGAACGAATGGTAGGACTCGGGATGATCCTCCGGCAGGCCGACATACTCGTCCATATTGAATGTCACAACATTGGCAAACGATAGCTTGCCATCGTGGCACAGCTCCACAAGACGGCGGTACAGCCCCAAGGGAGATGAGCCAGTAGGGCATCCGAGCACGAACGGGCGCTCGGCGGCAGGGGCTGCGGCATTGATGCGGGCAGCCACATAGTCAGCCGCCCAGACGGACAGCGACTCGTAATCTTTGTTAATAATCAGTCTCATATCGTTTCAAAATCATTCCGTAAACACACTCCGCCATCCGACCAGACACAGCGCTGTCCCCGCGCAGACCAATCGCCTCCACCCGCAGTCCCGCTCCAGAGAGACCTCCGCTCAAAAAAGGCGCGAGGAGTCATTATGGCCAGTCGCATTCGCGTAACTTGTTGATTTCCAGCCGATATCTACCCCCCCCCGTTTTCCGTGCGGCCGTCAGCCGCATCGGGGGTGTCGTATTTCTCAAATACAGAATTCTTGCTCTTGTACTCGGGGACAATCCTCTTCATCAGCTTGATCATGTCGGGGATGTCCACAATCTTGGACAGGCGCGTCAACTCGTTCACGCCCTCAAGCGCGCTCTTGTAATCGTATCCGCGCACATTGGCGATACGGATGCGCTCGTGGTTGGTGGGCAGGGTGTTCTCCGTGTTGCTGAGCACCTCCTCGTAGAGCTTCTCCCCAGGACGCAAGCCGGTGTACTCAATCTTGATGTCCTTGTCAGGGACAAAGCCGGCCAGGGTGATCATCTTGCGGGCGAGCGCATCTATCTTGACAGGGCGGCCCATGTCGAACACGAATATCTGGTTGCCGTCGGTCAGGGTGGCAGCCTCCAGCACGAGACGGCAGGCCTCAGGGATGGTCATAAAGAAGCGCACGATATCGGGATGAGTCACCGTCACCGGGCCTCCCCTCTCAATCTGCTCCCGGAAACGGGGGATGACAGAGCCGTTGGAGCCGAGCACGTTGCCGAAACGGGTAGTCACAAACTTTGTGACAGGCTTGTCCACGACCGAGCCCTCCGGCATAGTGTAGGTGCCGTTCTCAATCGCAAGCCCGAGGCTCTGCACATATATTTCGGCGAGACGCTTGGTGCAGCCCATCACATTGGTAGGGTTGACGGCCTTGTCGGTGGATATCATCACCATGCGCTCCACCCCGTACTGTATGCATTTGTCGGCGACATTGCGCGAGCCGTTGACATTGACAAGCACGGCCTCGCAAGGGTTCTCCTCCATCAGCGGGACATGCTTGTACGCTGCGGCGTGGAACACTACCTGCGGCCGCCAGCGCCGGAACGCGTAGTCCAGCCTCGACTCCTGCCTGACGTCCCCGATGACAGGCACAAAGTCCAGCTCCGGATGACGGTCCTCCATCTCCAGACGGAGATTGTGCATGGGGGTCTCGGCATTGTCAAACAGAACCAGCTGACGCACTCCGAATGTGGCCAGCTGCCGCACCAGCTCCGAGCCTATCGAGCCGGCAGCCCCGGTCACCATGACGGTCTTGCCGCCAAAATTTGCCTTGATGGCTTCGAGATTGATGCGGATCTCCGGACGGCCGAGCAGGTCCTCAATCTTGACCTCCCTCACTCTGCCGCGCATCACTTTGCCGTCCACCACCTCGTCAATGGACGGGGCAAGCAGGACATTGATGCCGTTGGCGATGCAGTAGCTCACCAGTCCGTCCTGCTCATGCTGCAAGTCTTTCTCATGCGCGAACAGGACAGCGTCTATGCCCCTGCTGTGGGCGAACGCCTTGAGGTCGTCCCACGAGCGGAACGAATAGACCCTCTTGTCCGATATCTTGGTGCCGTCGGCTTCGGGATAGGGCGAAATCAGCCCCATGACGCAGTACTCTTCGGAGGTCGAGAGCCTCGTCACGAGGGAGGAGGCCTTGTTGCGGGTGCCGTAGATGAGCACACGCCGGCGCTTGCTGTCCTCCATGGCCTTGACCCGGAGCCTGTCATACACATACACCATCATGACACGAACTGACACCAGGCAAGTGAACGTGAAGAGAAAGTCGAAGAGTGACAGCGTAAGAATATCCCTGCCGAAGCCCACGGCCATGGAAAAGACCAGATACAGGAGGGCGTCCTTGCACAGGGACGCGAGCCCGTACCTGCCCACATCCAGCAGCGTCATGTGCCGGATGACCGCCCGGTAGCACTTGAAAAGGATGAAAAACAGCGCCGATGAGACAAGTGCGAGAGCAAGCCACGCGACAGCCACATCCCAGCCGTGAGGAGGAACGCCTCCAGCGACAATCATCACCAGACAGAGGCTGAATACCGAGGCGATGAACGATATCACAATATCCATCATCAGCACCAGCTTGGCGCTCATGTATCTGGAGTAAAATCTCTTTATTAGATTCCTTACTGCTGCCATAAGTCTCTTTAGGTCAGACGGATTGCAAGTATACGCAAAAATCCGCACATTATCAAGCCGTCAGTCAGGTGAACCAGAACTGAACTCCTCCGGCGCCTGAACACCCGGCGTTGCGGAGGCGAGGACCTCGGCAATGTCTTCATAATGCAGCCCCGCAAAGCCGCTGACGCCCCAATCCGACAACTCCCCGCCGCCATTCTCGCCGGCAGGCCCGACAGCCACGGTGAATATGCCTGCGGCGCAGCCGGCACGCAGCCCGTTGGGCGCATCCTCAAACACGACGCATTCGTCCCTGCTGCAGGACAGTCTGGCGGCGGCTGTCAAATAACAGGAGGGGTCCGGCTTGGACAAAGGGAAATCTTCTGCGCCCAGGACAGCGTCAAACGACTCGAGGAAGCCGGGCAGCCCACGCCTGACGCGGGATATCTTGACACTGTTGGAACTCGTGACAACGGCCGTCTTGACCCCGTGCGAGCGTATGTCGGAGAGGAACTCCGCCGCCCCGTCAGTCAACGCGTAATCCATCCCGGCCTCAAAGGCGTCCAGCGCGGCTGTCACCTCGCGCCGTCTGTCTGCTGACGGGAAATACCTGTCCAGAGTGTCGGCCAATGTAGTGCCCTTGATGAGGCTAATGATGTCTGACGGCAAGCCGTAGCGTCCCAAAAGCCCAGTCCAGAACTGGCTGTACTGCCCCTCAGTGTCTATCAGTGTGCCGTCCAGGTCGAACAGCGCGGCTCGAAATGAATGCATGATGCGCTCCTTCGGGTGGTATTATACTTGCCCAAAGGAATGCAAAGGTCTGCAAAAAAATTGACATTTTGGCAAGCCGAGGTTGCAAGTTCGGAAATAATGTCTATCTTTGCATCCGCGTTTGGCGCAAACCATTCTGGTGCGGTAGTTCAGCTTGGTTAGAATGCCGGCCTGTCACGCCGGAGGTCGTGGGTTCGAGCCCCATCCGCACCGCAAACTCCCGGGATGCAATATTGCATTCCGGGAGTTTCTTTTTGCGTGGCGGACATTTGGGGCGCGTCAGCCCCTGCGGGAAAGCGAGAGCAGCTCTCCAAGCTCGGCGATGTCACGGACAATGACATCCGGCGGGAAGAACTCGGGAGCGGGGTTGTCCTTGGCGTCACGCGCCACATCCAGAGCTGTCTGGAGGGTGGTCTCACCCGAGAGGACCAGCACTCCCACCGCCCCGGCATTGTGCGCCATCGCCGTGTCCGTGTATATCCTGTCCCCCACCATCGCCATCTCATCCGGCTGGAGAGAGTGCTTGGCGCATATCTCCAGCAGCATGGTCGGGTCCGGCTTGCCGAGCACGATGTCCGGGCGTCGCCCTGTGGCATATTCTATACATTTCTGCAAGGACCCGCAATCCACCAGCACAGTCGGCTGGTCCGTGGGGCACACCCTGTCAGGGTTGGTGGCCACATACGGGACGCCCTGCGACGCCCACCACGCCGCCCGGCACAGCCTGGAGTATGTGAGTGTCGGGTCAAAGGCGACCACCAGCGCGTCCGGCACGTCAGAGGGGTCATCAGCGCAGGACTCAAACCCGGCTCTCTCAAACTGCCCGGACATGCTCGGGGTGCCCAGCAGGAACAGCCTCCTTGCCCCCGGCAAATGAGCGTGTATGTAGTCAATTGCCGCAAGTGACGTCGTGTACATGTTGCCCTCATCGGCGGGGATGCCCATTGCTGCGAGCTTGGCGATGTAATCGGCGACGGACTTGGTGGGGTTGTTGGTCAGGAACGAATGCCCTATCCCCAAGCTGTCAAGGCCTTGCAGGAAGTCCATCGTGAAAGGGAACAGGCGGCTGCCAAGGTAGATGGTGCCGTCCATGTCCAGTGAAACATGCTTGACCCGGGAGAGCCGCGCGAGCAGCTCTTCCGACGGGCGCCTGTTGTAGTTGTCCTGCCGCATAAGCGATCTGATGTCTTTAGAATGTGGTGTTAAGGGCAGTCCAGAGAGCCTCCTTGAGCTCCTGCAGCCCAGTCTGCGCGATAGATGATATCATCACGTGCGGTATGCCCTTGGGGAGATGCCGTCTGATCTCCGCCTCCCGCGCCTTGTCTATGAGGTCACATTTGGTGACGGCGAGCACCCTCTCCTTGGCGAGAAGCTCCGGATTGTACTGCTTGAGTTCGGAGAGCAACGTCTTATATGCTCCGGCGATGTCCTCTTCCTCAGCCGAGACCATGAACAGCAGCACCGAATTGCGTTCAATGTGCCGCAGGAAGCGAGTGCCGATGCCCTTGCCCTCATGCGCCCCCTCTATGATGCCCGGGATGTCCGCCATCACGAATGACCTGTCGTCGTAGTAGCGCACGATGCCGAGGTTGGGCTCAAGCGTGGTGAAAGCATAAGAGGCAATCTTGGGCTTGGCCGAGGTGACAGCCGCAAGCAGGGTGGACTTGCCCGCATTGGGGAATCCGACGAGCCCCACATCGGCGAGCAGCTTGAGCTCAAGTATGTACCAGCCCTCCTCTCCCGGCTCTCCCGGCTGGGCATAACGAGGAGTGCGGTTGGTCGGAGACTTGAAATTGTCGTTGCCAAGCCCGCCTCTGCCGCCCCGGCACAATATGCGCTCCTCGCCCGGGGAAACCAGCTCGAAGAGGATCTCCTGCGTCTCGGCATTCCTGGCCACCGTCCCTACAGGCACATCGAGGATCACGTCCGTGCCGCAGGCCCCTGTCCGCAGGGCGGCCCCTCCAGGCTCGCCGTCTTCGGCCTTGATGTGCTTGCGGTATTTAAGATGAATGAGGGTCCAGAACTGGGGATTGGCGCGGAGAATGACGTGCCCGCCGCGTCCGCCATTGCCGCCGTCCGGACCGCCTTTGGGGATATATTTGGCCCTGTGCAAATGCGCCGACCCTGCTCCGCCATGTCCTGACGCGCAGTGAATCTTGACGTAGTCTATGAAGTTGCTGTCCGCCATAATTCTCTATACAATGCCGCAGCTCGGCCATCCGCCCCAGAGACGGCAATCTCCGGGAGGCCT
>CAZKVW010000052.1:13660-16539 GCA_964556285.1 uncultured Muribaculaceae bacterium | reverse complement strand
TTCGCAATGTAAGGGTGACTAAAAAGTCGAAAGACTGATAGTCACCCTCTTGGAAGCGCAACTTGGTGCGCGAAAATGTTGACGCTTAAAAATCAGCGTATTTGGTAGTCCCTACAGGAATCGAACCTGTATTTAAGGTTTAGGAAACCTCCGTTCTATCCGTTGAACTAAGGGACCGCAGACAGCGGCGCGTCTGTTACTGCGTCTTCTTGACGATAATCTGACGCCCTCTGTAATAGCCGCATTCGGGGCAGACCCTGTGATATATCACGGTCGCACCGCAATTGGAACATGTCGCAAGTGTGGGTACAGGTGCGAAATCGTGTGTACGTCTCTTGTCTCTCCGCTGCTTGGAGAACCTGTGTTTAGGATGTGCCATTGTTGTATGTTATTTATTTTATTGTCGTTTCGGCAACAAGGGTTGCAAAGGTAACAATTTATTTTCAAAATAGCGAATGCGCCAGCCGTTCAGCTGGCCAGATACTTCAGCATTTCCGGGTCGCAGCCGCCCTCCTCGTGCACCCGTTGCATGGGCAATGACAGGCACACGTAGTCGTACACGTCCTGACGCAGGTCAAGAATGCCGGCGGTTTCCTGGCATTCATCATCTTCAAATGAGGTGTCCACAGGCAGCACGAGGTCTCCAAGGCACCTGTCGCACTGGACGGTGACAGACCCCCGTACCTGGCACGTGACATGCAGCCCGTCGCCCCCTGACACCTCGGCCTCCACCTCAAGGGAGGCGTCTTTGATCTCTGATGTCTCAAAAGAGTCAAAGAACTCCTTGCCCACATGCCAGCTCCAGCGTCCCGCCCCTGCGCCTATCTCACGCGCGGGGATAGTCAATATCTCTTCCATTGTCCTGATTTCAGGCCTCATCGGCATTGTCTCCGGCTCTCTTGCGGGCGAGAGGGTCGAGCAATATCTTACGGATGCGCATCGCATGCGGGGTCACCTCGACCATTTCGTCCTCCTGGATGTATTCCAAAGCCTCTTCAAGGGAAAACTTGATGGCTGGCGGCAGCACTATCTTCTCATCCGACCCGGCGGCGCGGACATTGGTGAGCTTCTTGGTCTTGCAGATGTTGACATTGAGGTCGCGCTCGCGGGTGTGCTCTCCCACCACCTGACCGCCATATATGGCCTCTCCCGGCTCAACAAAGAACCTGCCCCTGTCGAGGAGCTTGTTCATGGCGTATGCCACGGCCTCGCCGGTCTCGATGGACACGAGCGAGCCGTTGTTGCGCCGTTCTATCTCGCCTTTGTAGGGCTGGTATTCCTTGAAGCGGTGCGCCACTATTGCCTCTCCTTGTGTGGCGGTGAGCAGGTTGCTGCGGAGCCCCATCAGCCCCCTGGTCGGGATCTCAAACTCCAGCAAAGTCCTGTCCCCTCTCGGCTCCATGTGTATAAGGGCGCCCTTGCGGCGGGTGGATATTTCTATAGCTGCGCCCACAAACTCTTCGGGCACCTCGATGGAGAGATCCTCGATAGGCTCGCACCTCTGCCCGTTGATGGTCTTGTCCAGCACCTTGGGCTGTCCGACCTGGAGTTCGAAGCCCTCCCTGCGCATGGTCTCGATGAGCACGGAGAGGTGCAGCACCCCGCGTCCGTACACCACAAACGAGTCCGCGCTCAGCCCGGGCTTGACACGCAGGGCGAGGTTCTTCTCCAGCTCCTTTTCCAGACGTTCCTTGAGATGGCGGGAGGTCACATATTTGCCGTCCCGGCCAAAGAACGGGGAGTTGTTGATGGTGAAGAGCATGCTCATCGTCGGCTCGTCTATGGATATGGGAGGCAGCGGCTCCGGGTTGACGTAGTCGGCGACGGTATCGCCTATCTCAAACCCGTCCAGCCCCACCACGGCGCAGATGTCTCCACACTGCACCTGGTCCACAGTGGTCTTGCCGAGCCCCTCAAACACCATGAGCTGCTTGATTTTCTGCTTCTGGATGATGTCATAACGCTTGCACAGGCTGACCTGCTCGCCGGCTGTTAGAGTGCCGCGTGTCACCCTGCCTATCGCGATCCTCCCGACATAAGGGGAATATTCCAGCGAGGAAATGAGCATCTGCGGAGTGCCCTCGCGCTGCTCGGGTGCGGGAATCTGCTCCAGGATGGTGTCCAGCAGGGGAGTGATGTTGTCTGTGGGCTGCCTCCAGTCGAGGGACATCCATCCCTGCTTGGCGCTGCCGAACACTGTCGCGAAGTCCAGCTGGTCTTCCGTGGCGTTGAGGTTGAACATCAGGTCGAACACTTCCTCCTGCACTTCATCGGGACGGCAGTTGGGCTTGTCCACCTTGTTGATGACAACTATGGGCTTCTTGCCCATCTGCAGTGCCTTTTGCAGGACGAAACGTGTCTGCGGCATGCATCCCTCAAACGCGTCCACTAGCAGCAGCACGCCGTCGGCCATGTTGAGCACTCTCTCCACCTCGCCCCCGAAGTCGCTGTGTCCGGGGGTGTCGATAATGTTGATTTTGACCCCCTTGTAGGTCACCGAGACATTTTTGGCGAGGATGGTGATGCCGCGCTCGCGCTCCAAGTCGTTGCTGTCCAGTATGAGCTGGCTGAGGTTTTCCGGCTGCCTGACCAGCTTGGCCTGATAGATCATCCTGTCAACGAGCGTGGTCTTGCCGTGGTCCACATGGGCTATGATAGCTATGTTCCTGATGTCCTGCATAAAGTCTCTCCGTTCCAAAATCCTGCAAAGATACTCATTTTTGCAACTTGTATCTTATTTCTTTTGGTAGTGCCCTGTCATCGAGAAGACATAGACCAATATCTTGTCGCCATCGACCGAATAAATAATCCTGTCAGTCTTGTTGATGCGGCGGGACCACTTGCCTGTCAGGTTGTGTTTTAGCGGCTCTGGCTTGCCG
>CAZKVW010000052.1:0-13560 GCA_964556285.1 uncultured Muribaculaceae bacterium | reverse complement strand
GATGCGGCGGGACCACTTGCCTGTCAGGTTGTGTTTTAGCGGCTCTGGCTTGCCGTTGCCTCGGTTCACTATGACATTGTCCGAATCCTTGACAACCCTGTCAAGATAGTCTTTCAGGTTTGACCTGAGATCGGTATAAGTTGCAGCAATCACAACTCAATAAGTACTGCGAAGATAATGCAAACAGGTCAATGGACAAAATCACTCCCCGCATAATCCTTGTCCAAGCTTGGACTTGCGCTTATGGGCAAAACAATTATATTTGTTTGGTCTTACGGGAGGGAAGATTGCATGCTCCGAACATACGAATTGAAACAGAGCTTGGCGCTGATGCGCAGAAATATTTTTCGTAGCCCGCTGCGGGCGGCGTTTGCGGTTTGTGCCGTGGCGGCTGTCGTGGCAGCTGGAGCTGGACTCGAGGCCGCGGGCCGCGTAATGCCGTCAGCGGCGGGGCGCGACCATCCGTTCTCCGGCTTGAGCATTACCGGATACTCTATCGACAGCGCGTGGCCGTCTTCGCTGCGCTCGGTCAAGGGCAAGGCGACCATCAAGGTGCAAAACGCCGGCGAACGGCGGACGGTGACATCCATCACCGCAAGCGTTTACCGCAACGGCAGCCTCTTTGCCGAGGGGAAATGTTCGGATGTCACATTTGAAAGGGGAGTCCGCTCTTACACTCTCGACGGGACTGGACAGCTCTCGGACGGAGTCTCGCTCTGGCAGGCTATCGGGGCGGTATTCTCTTTCAGGCCAAGCGAATACACCGTTGACGTGTACGCCACGATGACATTCGAGGACGGCTCGGTGCAGCGAATTGTGAAAACCGGCATCCCGGCCACCAGATTCATAAGGAATTGACCGAATTTTTGCGTAATTTCGTCCTTATAATGGCTGATGGCCGATAATTTTGTTAAGGGAAGTCAACAAGATGAGAGCATTATATCTGACAAACACGATGTCCAGGAGCAAGGAGCTGTTCAAGCCCGTCCACCCCGGACATGTGGGCATGTATGTCTGTGGCCCGACAGTCTACGGGGACGCGCACCTCGGACACGCCCGCCCGGGAGTCACATTTGACGTGCTGCAGAAGCTGCTGCGCCATTTGGGATACAAGGTGCGCTATGTCCGCAATATCACCGATGTGGGGCATCTGGAGCATGACGCTGACGAGGGGGAGGACAAGATAGCCAAAAAGGCGCGTCTGGAGCAGCTCGAGCCAATGGAGGTCGTGCAGACATACACCCTGCGCTACCATGAGGCGATGCGTCTGCTCAATGTCGCGCCGCCCAGCATCGAGCCCCGCGCCTCCGGACATATAGTGGAGCAGATTGAGGCTGTCAAGAGAATACTCGCGTCCGGATATGCGTACGAGTCCAACGGCTCAGTCTATTTCGATGTGGTCAAATACAACCGTGACCACCGCTACGGCATCCTGTCGGGGCGCAACCTCTCCGACACTTTGGAGGGGACGCGCAGCCTCGACGGGCAGGGAGACAAACGCAACCCCTACGACTTCGCGCTGTGGAAGAGGGCCGAGCCCCAGCATATCATGAAGTGGCCGAGCCCGTGGGGCACAGGATTCCCCGGCTGGCATTTGGAGTGCTCCGTGATGGGGGCAAAGTATCTGGGCGATGTGTTTGACATCCACGGCGGCGGAATGGACCTGATATTCCCTCATCACGAATGCGAGATAGCCCAGAATGTCGCTTGCAGAGGGACGCAGGGGGTGCACTATTGGGTGCACAACAACATGATCACCATCAACGGCCAGAAGATGGGAAAGTCCCTCGGCAACTTCATCACGCTGCCGGAGCTGTTTTCAGGCTCTCACCCGGCGCTGGAGCAGGCCTACAGCCCCATGACGGTGAGATTCTTCATACTGCAGGCTCACTACAGGGGGACATTGGACTTCTCCAACGGCGCTTTGCAGGCGGCCTCCAAGGGGCTCAAGCGCATCATGCAGGCTGCGCGTGACCTGTACAGCATGGCAGGACGCGCGATGCCCAATCTGGAGTACGGGGAGTATGTCAGCGATTTGGCTCCTGACAGCTGCCCGGCAGACAATGCCGAAGTGAGGGCGATATTTGAGGGCGTATATGACGCGCTGTGCGACGACCTCAACACCCCGGTCGCTCTCTCGCACCTCTTTGAGGCAGTGAGACTTGTCAACAACGCCAAGAGCGGCGCCCTGACTCTGTCCCAAGGAGACATGGCGACGCTTGTGCAGCTGTTTGACGACATCGTGTTCGGAGTGCTCGGGCTCAAGGATGAGCAGGCCGAAGCCGAGGGAGGAGACCGTCAGATCATCAGCGGGCTGATGGACATGGTGCTGGAGGCGCGCGCCAAAGCCAAGGCCGCCAAGGACTGGACGACATCCGACCACATACGCGACTGCCTTGGGACGCTCGGCATCTCCGTCAAAGACGGCAAGGACGGCACGGAATGGACTATACAATGACCCCTGCCCCATGAAGATAGTCAGCTGGAATGTCAACGGCCTTCGCGCCGTGGCGGGCAAGGGCTTCGCGGACGTGTTCAAAGCTCTGGATGCCGATGTGCTGTGCTTGCAGGAGACCAAGTTGCAGGAGGGGCAGATAGACCTCTCGTTCCCGGGATACAGTTCCTGGTGGAGCTACGCCGACAAGAAAGGCTATTCCGGCACGGCCATATTTTCACGGGCCCAGACGCTTGGCGCCAGCACAGGCATCGGCATCCCCGAGCATGACACGGAGGGGCGGACAATCACCGTCGAGATGCCCGAATATTACATAGTCAATGTCTATGTCCCCAACTCCCAGGACGGACTTCGCCGCTTGGATTACCGCATGAGGTGGGAAGACGCGTTCCGCTCTTATCTCAAGGGGCTGGAGGAGGGAGCTGGCGGACGCCATGCCAAGCCGGTGGTGGTGTGCGGCGACATGAATGTCGCGCATGAGGAGATAGACCTCAAGAATCCGGACACCAACCATTTCAATGCCGGGTTCTCCGACCAGGAGAGAGGCAAGATGAGCGAGCTGCTGGCGGCGGGGTTTGTGGACACATGGAGATACCAGCACCCGGACGAGGTCAAATATTCGTGGTGGTCATACCGCATGAGGGCGCGGGAGCGCAATGCGGGGTGGCGGATAGACTATTTCCTCGTGTCCGAGGCTCTCAAGGACAGGATTGTATCCACTGACATCCACAACGAGGTATTCGGGTCAGACCATTGCCCGGTAGAGCTCATTCTCCGGTAGCGGCGGACTTCCGGCGGCTGGCCCAGTCAATGACAATGATGACCAGCGCCCCAAGCGCCATAAACGCCACTGCGGATCCGACTTGCATGTCTATCGCTCCGCCGGCGTCCCCGGTGCGCAGCAGCTGGGCCTCCCGCAACGCCGCTTTGTCAGCCCATGGCCACACTTTGACAAGAGTCCCGACCACAAAGCCGAGCAGCACTATCATCGTCTGTTTCTCCCAGCGGGCCAGCAGCCAGTGCAGCAGCTTGGCAAACGCCAGTATCCCCACGGCGCAGCCGAGCGCGAAACTGACCAGCACCGGCCAGTCCAGCTCGCTGACGGCTCTCATCACGAAATCGTATTTGCCGAGGATGACGAGGATGAAGCTCCCCGAAATGCCGGGCAGTATCATCGTGCATATCGCCACAGCTCCGCAGATAGCTATGAACCACAGCCCGTCAGGGGTCTGGGTGGGGGACAGCATACATACGGACAGGCCAAGAGCCGCCCCGGCGACAGCGAGCAGCACATCCGAGGGTTTCCAGCCCTTGACGCCCCTGAACATGGAGACCGCCGAGGCCAGTATCAGCCCGAAAAACAGGGCCCAGGTCTGTATCGGATGATATGTCAGGCACCAAGTGACCGCCTTGGCGAGGGAGAAAATGCTGATGCCCACCCCCACCAGCAGGCTCACGAGGAACTCCCCGTCTATGGCTCGCCAGAAAGTCTTGAACCCGCTGTCTTTGAGGCTTTTCCACACCTTGGCGCTCAACAGGGCGTTAAGTGCGCTGATTATCCGCTCAAATATGTTGGTTATGAGGGCTATTGTGCCGCCCGAGACTCCAGGCACCACATTGGCGGCCCCCATAAAAAAGCCTTTACCCCCGGTGATAATGTCGTTCTTGAAATCCATTTCCTCTACTCTCTATAACTGTTGGTTACTTGCAATGAGTGCCCTTATTTCCTGCTTGGCGGCTTTCCAGCGCGGGATGTCTATCTTGGTGCCGATGACTTCCACCACCTTGGCGGCTATGATTGACCCCACCTCGCCGCATACCTTGAGCGGCATTCCGAGGCTGTGCGCATAGAGGAATCCGGCGGCGTAGGTGTCTCCAGCCCCAGTCGCGTCAATGGTATGCGCGGGCCATGCGTCTATGTGATGCTCCTCCTCCCCGGACTTGACCCAGGACCCGTCTTTGCCCACCTTGACGACGGCTATGGAGCAATGCCCGGAAATCGCCCTCAAGGCCTCCTGCGGGTCGTCTGTCTTGGTGAATGACCGGGCCTCTGTCTCGTTGGCGAATACGATGTCCACATAGCTATCCACGATATCGTGCAGGAACGCTTCGTTGGACTCCACGACATTGTACGAGGCCATGTCGATGGAGATGATGCATCCCGCCTCCTTTGCCAGCTTGAGGGCCTTGCGGACGAGATCCTGGTTCTGCACCAGGTACCCCTCTATATGGAAATAGTCGCAGCCCTCAAAATATTCCGGCTTTAGGTCTTCCGGCACGAGGTCGAGAGCCGCCCCGAGATAGACGGCGAACGTGCGTTCGGCATTGCCTCCGCTCACGAACACCATAGACCTTCCCGAAGAATGCGGGCTCTTGAGCAGCAGGGATTCCACCCCGTACTGCTCTTGGTCGCTCTTGAAAAGCAGCCCCAGCTCATCGTCTCCAATCTTGCCGATAAATCTGGACGGCATGCCGAATATGGCGGTGCATGTGATGGTGTTGGCGGCAGACCCGCCAGCTACGTATTTGACTCCCAGAGGCTTGAGAGCCGCCCAGATACTGTCCCCCGTCTCCATGTCCACATGCTGCATGCTGCCCTTTGGCAGATGGAATGTCTTGAGCAGGGAGTCGTCCGGCAGGACGGCAAGTATATCCGTGAGGGCGTTGCCCATGCCGAGTATTGATTTCATATCGTGCGTTACGCAGTGAGCGGCAAAAATAGCGATTATAATTGGTATATTTGCTCCCCATGTCTTGGAAAACCAGTAATATCGTCAAATGGCTGCTCTCTGCCCTGGCGGCGGCGGTGTTGCTCTGGTTTACGTTCAGAGGGGTCAAATGGTCGGATTTCGTATCCTTGCTCGGGAAGTGCCGGTGGGCGATGGTCGCGTTGTCGATGCTTGCCGGGGCGGCGGCCATGATACTTCGCGCGTTGCGCTGGCGGCTGCTCCTGCTCCAGACCGACCCGCAGGCTTCCCGTCTCAAGTGCATTGACGGGGTCAACATCGGCAAGCTTGCTGATTTCGTGTTCCCCCACCTCGGGGAGATAGTGCGCTGCGGTTATGTCACATCCCCGAGACTCAAGTATGACAAGGCTCTCGGCACGGTGGTGATGGAGAGGGCGTGGGACTTGCTGACGCTCACGCTGCTGTGCGCCTGCACTCTGGCGTTGAAATGGGGGCAGTTTGGTGACTTCGTTACCCAGAAGATATTGGCCCCGGCCTCGGGCGGGCCGCGCGGATGGCTTGTGTGGGCTGTCTTGGGAGCGTTGGCCCTGGCCGTCTTGCTGGCGGCATTGATTCCTGCTGTCAGGAGGTTCTTCTCCGGCATATGGCAGGGGATAGTGTCCTGTCTGCGGATGCGGCGCAAGGCGGAGTTCCTTGCTTATACCGTCGCCCTGTGGGGCATGTATTTGATGATGAGCCTGCTGGTCATATGGGCGCTGCCGACGGATTATGGGCTTGGGGTCACGGATGCCCTGTTTATAATGCTGGTGGGCAGTGTCGCCGGCATTGTCCCTGTGCCGGGAGGCTTCGGGGCGTTCCACTACATGGTCGCGCTTGCGTTGAGCTCGGTCTACGGCATCCCGTTCGACACCGGCATCGTGTTCGCGACACTCTCGCATGAGTCTCAGGCGGTGACTATGGCTCTCTGCGGCGCGGTATCCTATATCATAGAAACGGTCTGCCGAAGCGCTCGCGCTTGACGCGCCCCGCTCAAGGCTGTGCGGGACAAAGTCCCAGCCGGGCTCAACGGCTGATAATCCCGAGGCTGCGCAGCAGGGCCTCCGGCGCGGGGGCATGCCCCCTGAAAGCCACATAGGACTCCATCTCGTCCCGGTTGCTCCCCATTTCGAGGATGTTGCGCCTGAATGACCCGGACACCTCGGTGTTGAACACCCCTCTCTCCTCAAACAGGCTGTACGCGTCCGCAGCCAGCACCTCGGCCCATTTGTAGGCATAATAACCTGCGGCATACCCGCCCGAGAACAGATGCGTGAATGCGGTGGACTGGCAAGTCCCTGGAATGTTGGGAAGCACTGCGCACGGCGCGGCGGCCGATTTCTCAAACTCCTCCACGCCCTCCTCGGGCACCTGTGTCACCGTATGCCAGGCCATGTCCATATAGCCGAAACTGAGCTGCCTGACCTGGTAGTATGCGGCCAGATAGTTCTTGGCGGCGACGATGCCGTCGATATATTCCTGCGGGATAGTTTCCCCGGTCTGCCAGTGCTTGGCAAAGCCGGACAGGTACTCCGGCTCATACGCCCAGTTCTCGTTGATCTGGGACGGCAGCTCCACAAAGTCATGCGCCACATTGGTGCCGCAGAGGCTCGGATAACGCCCTTTGGCGAGCATGCCGTGCAGGGCATGCCCGAACTCGTGCATGAATGTCGTCAGCTCGTCATGCGTCAGCAGCGACGGGGCGTCTCCCGACGGTTTGGAGAAATTGCACACGATGCTCACCAGCGGCCGCCGCTCCACTCCGCCCTCTATGCTTTGCCCCCGGAACTCGGTCATCCAGGCCCCGGCCCTCTTGCTCTCCCGAGGGAAGAAATCGGCATAGAACAGGGCCAGATGGCTGCCGTCGGCATCTTTCACGTCATACACCTTGACATCCGGATGATAGCCGGGAATGTCCGGACGCTCCTCAAAACTGATTCCGTACAACCTGTGCGCCAGGCCGAATACCGCGCTGATGCACGAGTCCAGCCTGAAATAGGGCTTGAGGTCCTCATCGTTGAGCGAATAGAGCGAATCCTTGTATTTCTCCGCCCAATAGCTGAAATCCCACGGCTGCAGGGTCTCTTCCGGGAATCCGTGCTCCCTTGCGAATGCGGTGACCTGCTCCACTTCGCAGCGTGCCGCCGGCAATGACGGGACCAGCAGCTGCTCAAGGAACGACTTCACCGTCGGGACGTCTTTCGCCATCTTGTCCTCCAGCTGATAGTCCGCAAATGTCTTGTAGCCGAGAATCTGCGCCTTGCGCAGCCTCAGCCCCACTATCCGCTTGACTGTGGCGGAGTTGTCCGATTCGCCTCCGAGCGCCCGGGAACTGTAGGCCCTCCACAGGCTCTCCTTGAGCTCCCTGTCGGAGCTGAACTGCATGAACGGCCTGTAGCTCGGTGCGCTGAGGGTAAAGGTCCATCCGCTCTGTCCGGCAGCCCGGGCCGTCTCTGCGGCAGCGTCGCGCACGTACTGCGGGAGATCCGCCACCCGTGCCTCATCCGTCACGTTGAGTGAGAACGCGTTGGTAGCGGCAAGGGCATGCTTGGAAAACTCCAGCGTCGCCAGAGAAAGATCTTCCGACACCCGGCTGTATTCCTCCTTGGCCTCCGGGGACAGGTTGGCCCCGCCGCGCACGAACGAGCGCCAAGTCTTGTCCAGCAGCCGCCTCTGATCCTCCGCCAGATCCAGACCCCCTCGGCTGTCATAGACCGCCTTGACTTGCTCAAAGAGCTTGTCATTCAGGGATATGTACATCTCGTACCCGTTGGCGAGCGGGGCCACTTCCTCCGCTATGGCCTCCATCTGGGGACTGTTGTCCGCTTCCATCACATTGTAGAATATGCCCGCCACCCTGTCAAATGCGCGGCCCGAGTATTCGAGGGCCTCTATGGTGTTGGCAAAGGTCGGGGCTTCGGGATTGTCCGCTATGGCGTCAATCTCCGCCTTGCCCTCCTCGATGGCCTGCTTGAATGCAGGGAGGTAGTGCTCCGAACGTATCCGGTCAAACTGCGGCGCTCCATACGGGAGCGCGGACTCTTTAAGCAGAGGGTTGTCCATTGTCGTTGTGCATGCTGTGACTGCCGCCGCTGCGGCGCATCCGATTAATCCGATGATTTTGCGTGACATAAGAGGCTTGTTGTCTCGTTATTTGGAAACATCTGTCAGGCGGCGTTTCTCCTCGCGGCTTGTGCCCTTGGTTGCCTTCCATTCCTGCGGGTCGCGAAATCCGGCCAGGAACTCCCGCACCGTCATTCTCCGCTTGCCGGAGAGCTGCACCTCATCCAGACTGACTGCGCCGTCAACTGTCCTTACCGCCAGGATGGTCTTGCCGTCGCTAATCAGCTCTCCCGGAGAGCCGGTGTCAGAGGGCGAATATGACGAGGCCGCGAATATCTTGAGCTGTAATGAGTCCGTCTGCCGCCCCTCCCGGTAAAGCTCCGTATAGGCTGTGGGGTAGGGGCTCAGGCCTCTGATGAGGTTGAGGACATTGCGTGTCGTGTCGTCCCAGTCTATATGGCAGAGCGTCTTGGTGAGCTTGGGCGCGGGCTTGAGCTCCTCCGCGCCCTGGATGAAGCTCCGCTGCACACGAGTCTCCACATTGCCCTCCACGATGCCCTCAACGGTCTCCGACACGAGGTCGGCCCCAATCTTCATCAGGGCATCGTGGACATCCCCGGCTGACGCTCCGTCCGGTATCCTGTACTCCTGGCGCAGGATGATGCCTCCAGTGTCTATGCCCTTGTCTATCATAAATGTAGTCACGCCGGTCATCCGTTCACCATTGATGACGGCCCAGTTGATGGGCGCGGCTCCCCGGTACTGGGGCAGCAGGGCGGCATGCAGATTGAACGTGCCGAGCCTCGGCATGCTCCATACCTCCTCCGGCAGCATCCTGAACGCCACCACGACAAACAAGTCAGCCTTGAGGGCCGCGAGCTGCCGCAGGAATTCCGGGTCTTTGAGCTTGACGGGCTGGAGCACAGGGATGCCGCGCTCTGCGGCATATCGCTTGACTGCGCTCTCGCCGAGCTTGAGCCCGCGCCCGCTCGGCTTGTCCGGGGCGGTGACCACGCCGGCTATCTTGTAATGCTCGGAGATCAGCCGTTCCAGCGGTGCGACGGCAAATTCCGGGGTGCCCATATACACGATGCGGGTCTTGCGGAACAGGGCGAGAATCTTGCTGCGCAGCTTCCTCAGCCGCGCGGCGAATGAGTCATTTGACAGCATGGAGGAGTCGTTGATGGCCTTGTAAGTCAGGAAAGCCCCTATTGGGCCGAGCACATACGCCGAGATGAACGCGCCGCTCGCCGGATCCAGAGCGCCGTCCTTGGCCAGCTTGGTGCCGGTGATGTCCACCACCCAGTACAGCACAAAGAACAGCACCGAGATGATGGCCGGTACGCCGAGCCCGCCCTTGCGGATGAGAGCCCCGAGCGGCGCTCCGATAAAGAACATGATAAAGCAGGCGAGAGCCCCGGCGTATTTCTTGAGAATCTCCAGCCGCGAACGCCTGAGGTAGAACGTGTATTCGTATGATTCCCGGCTGAAATTGTCCATCTCCCCTATCATCTGCTTGGCTTTGGTCGCCGCCCGCTCGTAGGCCTCCCGCTCGTCCTGCGGGTTGTCCCACTGCATGAACTTGTCCGAATGGAAGTTGCCCAGCCTCTTGGCGATGAATGCCGTGTCGAGCTGCCTGTTCTTGGCCAGAGACCCGTCAGTGATGACTTTGCGGAAATGCGTCTCGTGGGTCTCCTGCTCGATCTTGCCCAGCGAATCCCGCTGGTGCGACAGCTGTCCGATATTCATTGCCTTGGTCTGTCCGGCGAAACGGTCGTCGTCGGTCTTCTGGAACGCGTAGTTTTCGAGGGGGACTATGAGCTGCTGCCGGGTGAAATCGACCCTCTGCAGCTGGAGAGTCGTGTCCCGGTATTTCATCTGGTTGTTCTCCTGATAGTTGACCCCGTCAAACAGCGTGAATGTCAGGTAGTCCTTGCTCTTGGACATCTTGATGGTGGCGGAGTCCGACAGGGTGAGGGCGGTGTTGCCCCTGTTCTTGGAATGGTCATACACCATCACGTCCCTCAGCACTCCGCTGCGCTCGTCCGTCTCTTCCACCCTGAGGATATAGCCCTCGATGCCGTCGTAGAATGTCCCGGACGGAATCTTGATCTCCGACTTGGTGCGCCCGATGTCGTCCCGGAGCATGTAGATCTTGTTGTAGGAATACGGGACCAGGTTGTTGGATGCGTAGAACGCCCCGATGCTGATGACTGCCGAGGCGATTATCAGCGGGGACATGACACGCGCCAGCGAGATGCCGGAGGCCTTCATGGCTATGAGCTCGTTGTTCTCCGACAGCTGCCCCATTATCATCATGGAGGCGAGGAGCGTGGACAGGGGGAGGGCCAGAGGCAGAATGGTGCAGCACCCCCACAGCAGGAACTCGGCGATAATGCCGAAACTCAGCCCTTTGCCGACAAGCTCGTCGATGTACAGCCACAGGAACTGCATCATCAGGATGAATATCACCACCAGCAGGATTGCCACAAACGGCCCTGCAAACGATGACAATATGAACCTGTCCAGCCTTTTCATTTCCTCTCTTGGGATGACAGCGGCTTGTCACCGGGTGGCCAGCTCCTTGAGCTTGTCCAATGCCTCTTCCAGCCTGGAAGCGTCTCTCCCCCCGGCAGTCGCGAGGCCGCTCTGCCCGCCTCCGCCTCCGCTGATGAGCTTTGCCGCCTCCCTGATGTCCGCGCCCGCATTCTTGCCCTTGTCCACGAGGTCGGGGGAATACATGAGCAGCAGCTGCGGCTTGCCATCATATTCGACGGCAGCTGCCAGTGCTGTGTTCTTCAGCTCTTTCTGCAATATCCCTGCAGCCTCCCTCCACATCGCGGGGTCGATATCTTTCCGCATCGGCTGGAGGACTGCAATCAGTTTGATGCCGCCCTCTTCCACAGCCAGAGAGGACAGCTCGGCAGCCAAGGCAGCGGCCTTTTGGCGGGCGAACTCTTCAGCCCGCTTCTTGAAGTCGGCATTCTCCGCGACCATCTTGCGGATAGCTCCTGCGAGGTCAGGCACGTTGTTGAAGAACGACTTGGCCGTGCGCAGGGCATCCTGGACGGTCTCCGAATATAGCTCCGCCTCTTCTCCCGTCACCGCTTCGATGCGCCGCACCCCCGCAGCTATGGCTGACTCCCCGACAATCTGGAAATATCCTATGCATCCCGTCGCGGGGGCATGGCAGCCTCCGCACAGCTCCGTGCTGGGGCCGAAATTGACAACTCTCACCCTGTCCCCGTATTTCTCGCCGAACAAGGCTATAGCCCCCATTTCGCGGGCTTCCTCCATGGTCGCGTCGCGTTTCTCCTGGAGCGGGTAGTTGGCGCGTATCATGGCGTTGACCTGACGCTCCACCTGGCGTATCTGCGCGTCTGACAGCTTCTCGAAATGCGAGAAGTCAAAGCGCAAGTATTTGTCGCAGACAAAAGAGCCTTTCTGCTCCACATGCGAGCCAAGGGTCTCGCGCAGGGCTTCGTCCAGCAGGTGCGTGGCGGTGTGGTTGCAGGCGATCTTGCGTCTGCGTTCCCCGTCCACGACGAGTTCGAACTCCCCGGATGTGTCCTGCGGCAGCCTTTCGGCGATGTGCACCGTCAGGTTGTTGTCCTTGATGGTGTCGAGTATCTTTATCCTTTCCCCGTCAGCTGCGATGATGTATCCGGTGTCCCCGACTTCGCCGCCCATCTCCCCGTAGAACGGGGTGCGGTCAAACACGAGCTGGAGCATCTCCTTTTTCTTCTGGACCACGGTGCGCTGCTTGAGCAGGTGCGCCCCCTTGATGTCAGTGCTGTCATAGCCAGCAAACTCTGAGACTCCCTCGCGGTATTCCGTCCAGTCGCCGAATTCGTTGGAGGTGGCGTTGCGGGCGCGTTGCTTCTGCTGCTGCAATTCGGCGTCAAACCCTTCGTGATCCACTTTGTACCCGTGCTCGGTAGCGATGAGGTCTATGAGGTCAAGCGGAAATCCGTAGGTGTCATACAGCCTGAACGCGTCAGCCCCCGCGATGACCTTGCTGTCCTCTGCGGCGGCCATGCAGTCGTCCATCAGCTTGATGCCCCTGTCAAGAGTGCGCAGGAACGCGTTTTCCTCCTCCCGGATGACATTTTCGATGAGCTGCTGGTGATGCCTCAGCTCCGGGTAGGCGTCGCCCATGTCGCTCACGAGCTGCGGGACGAGTCTGCACAGGAACGGCTCCTTGAATCCGAGGAATGTGTAGCCGTAGCGCACCGCCCGGCGCAAGATGCGCCGGATGACGTAGCCGGCCTTGACATTGCCGGGAAGCTGCCCGTCGGCTATGCTGAAGCTGATGGCCCGGATGTGGTCTGCAATCACCCTCATGGCCACGTCTGTCTCCTCGCTCTGCCCGTAACGGTGGCCGCTGAGCTCGCCGATGCGATTTATCATGCCGCTGAACACGTCCGTGTCATAGTTGCTGTTCTTGCCTTGCAGCACGGCGCACAGACGCTCAAATCCCATTCCCGTATCGATGTTCTTGGCGGGCAGCGGTTCCAGATGCCCGTCCGCCATGCGCATGTACTGCATGAACACGATGTTCCATATCTCGATGACATGGGGATTGTCCTTGTTGACAAGCTCACGTGCGGGCACGCCGTCCGCTTTCTCCTCCGGTGTGCGGATGTCGATGTGTATCTCGGAGCACGGGCCGCACGGGCCGGTGTCACCCATTTCCCAGAAGTTGTCATGCTTGTTGCCGAGCAGGATGTGGTCTTCCGGCAAATGCTTGAGCCATGCCTGGCGGGCCTCCTCATCCAGTCCGGTGCCGTCCTCGGCGCTGCCCTCAAACACGGTGGCATACAGGAGGCTCTTGTCTGTCTTGTAGACCTCCGTGAGCAGCTCCCACGCCCAATCGATGGCTTCGGTCTTGAAGTAGTCGCCAAAGCTCCAGTTGCCGAGCATCTCAAACATGGTGTGATGGTAGGTGTCATGCCCGACCTCCTCCAGGTCGTTGTGCTTGCCGCTGACGCGCAGGCACTTCTGTGAGTCTGTCGCCCGGCGCCATTTGCTCTTGGCGTTGCCGAGGAAGATGTCCTTGAACTGGTTCATCCCGGCGTTGGTGAACATCAGCGTCGGGTCATTCTTGACCACCATGGGCGCGCTTGGCACTATGGTGTGGCCCTTGCTCTCAAAGAATTTCAGGAACTGTTGCCGTATCTCGTTCGATGTCATATTCACGTACTTTTTTGTGTCGCAGAATCCACAAAATTAGCATAAAAATGCGAAACCTCTGCCCGGGTTCTGTTTTCCGCGCCGAAATCACTATTTTTGCGCACGTCTGCGTGCCTGACGGACAAC
>CAZKVW010000051.1:0-16609 GCA_964556285.1 uncultured Muribaculaceae bacterium | reverse complement strand
CCGGCCTCTCCTGGGAGTGGTAGACCCCGGGGGCGCACCATCGCGGCAGCGGCAGGCCTCGTAGGCGCACCCTCTCGTCAACGGGCAAGTCGGCCATTTTGCGATTTTGGATAATACTTGCTATGTTTGGGGACTTTTTGACTCAATACAAGTACTATCCAAAAAGCAGACAAGATGAAACGGACGGTTTACCTGCTCGGCATATTGGTGCCGCTCGCGCTGTCCTGCGCCAAAGAGCAGCCCGCATCTGACGGGCAAGACATTTCCCCACAGGAGGAGCAAAGCCATAGCGATCTGCGCACAATCAAAGTCAAGTTTGACGCCGCCACGGCACAGGCTGTCGCGTCAGGGATAGCGGACGGAGGTCTCACAACCAAGTCGGCGGAGGTCAACTCGGCCGTCGCCATGACGGGGGTCGTGAGCATGGAGAGGCTGTTCCCTTACGCCGGAGAATACGAGGAACGCACACATCGTGAGGGGCTGGACCGGTGGTACATTGTCGTCTATGACGGCGCCACCAGCGAGACCAAGGCCAAGGCCAATTTCGCCGCAATCCAAGGGGTGGAGGAGGTGCAAGGTGCTCGCAAGATCAAGAGGACAGCATACTACAACGACACCTATTACTCCTATCAATGGGACATGTATGACGGCAAGACACCGACATACAGCATCAACGTGGAGCCCGTATGGCGCAACTACACCACCGGCAGCCAGAACGTCATAGTGGGCGTGGTAGACGGGGGCATTGACCTCAGCCACGAGGACTTGGCGGACAACTGCATCGCCGGAGGGAGCAACGGAAGCCGCAACTTCATCAACAACTCCTACAACATCACTGCCGAGGAGCACGGCACTCATGTGGCGGGCACCATCGCGGCCGTCGGCAACAACGGCAAGGGAGTAGCCGGAGTAGCTGGAGGCAACTACGCCACCGGCAGCAAGGGAGTCCGTCTGATGTCATGCCAGATATTCGACAGCGGAGACGGGAGCGGAGACACAGAGCGGGCCATCAAATGGGCTGCCGACCACGGAGCGGTCATTGTCAACAACAGCTGGGGTTACTCTTTCGACGCCAATGACGACGGATACCTGACCGGTGACGAGCTGACCAACGCTCTCAACGCCACCATAGACCGTTCTGACAAGGCGGCGGTGGACTATTTCATCAAGTACGCCGGATGTGACAACTCTGGCAACCAGCTCTCCAGCAGCCCGATGAAAGGCGGGGTGGTAATCTTTGCCGCAGGCAACGACGGCATCGCCAACGGTGCGCCGGCCAACTACGAGCCGGTCATAGCGGTGGGCGCGACCACCAGAAACGGCACCCGCGCCTCGTACTCCTGCTACGGGGACTGGGTGGACATCTGCGCTCCGGGAGGCAACGCCTACTATACCACAAGCACGGACATCTGGAGCACCGTGCCGAACAACAAATACGACTACATGGCGGGCACCTCGATGGCATGTCCGCACGTGACCGGCGTTGCAGCCCTGATAGTGTCTCATTTCGGCGGACAGGGATTCACTGCCGATGACCTCAAGGAGAGGCTTCTCGGCGGAGCCAATCCGGATGTCATCTCCACCTCGTCCTCCAGGCCTATAGGCCCGCTGGTGGATGCCATGGGGTCATTCAGCTATTCCTCCCATTCCGCTCCGGCGGCAGTGGAGGACTTCGACCTGTCCTCGACCGGCAATGTAATAGATGTATCGTTTGCCGTGACGGCCTCTGATGACGGCGCGGCGGCGTACTCGTACATCGTGGCGGTATCCAAGGACGAGTCCCTGTTGCAGAGTTACGACCCCTCTGCCTCCAGTGTCTCCGGAATCACGGCTGTCACTGTCCTGACGGACGGCAAGAGTGCCGGAGACACCCTGTCCGTACGCGTCAGGAATCTGGATTTCAGCACAAGCTACTATGTGGCCGTCATCGGGAGCACCTGGGCCAAGGCCTACAGCGGCATGTCGCCCGTCAAGTCCGTCTCCACCAAGGAGAACGGGGCGCCGGTTGTGACGCCTGTGGAGACCCCGCCCTACACCATCAAGGCTGCGGAGGTCAGACCGCTGGCGTTCCAGATTTCCGACCCGGAGGATCACAGCGTGACTGTCAGCGTGGATGGAGGATCGTCGGCCGCCACATACGAATATTCAGGCTCCACCCTTACCATCACCCTGCGCGGACGCCGCGCCTCGGAGGGGACATATACCGCCACCATCACCGCCACTGACAGCTATGGGGCGCAGACGGCCTACAGCTTTGGCTACACCATCCTGCCCAACCATCCGCCCGTCGTGTCGGCCCCGTTTGAGGATGTCCTGACATACAGCAGGAACGACAAGATTGAGCTGGACATGACGGCCCACTTCTATGATGAGGACGAGGAGCAGCTGAGCTACCACACGAGCAACTTCAGCGCGAGCGCAAGCGGGTGCGGCATCTCATTTGACGGAGACAAGATGATTATGAGCGTAAGCAACTACGGGCTGTACACCATGGATGTGGTGGCGGCTGACGGGGCCGGCAAGGAGTGCAGCACGCCATTGCGGGTGCTGGTCAAGAACCCGTCCAACCCGGTGGAGGCTTATCCCAACCCTGTCGTGGACAAGCTTACCATACGGACCGAAGGCAAGGCCGAGACCAACATCAGGATAGTCTCCTCGTCGGGGAATGTCCTGTACGACGAGACCGGGGAGATCTCCGGCTTTGAGCCGGTGTCATTCGACATGTCATCTTGCGCCCCCGGAATCTACAGCGTGACCGTCAGCTATGACGGCAAGAAAGTCAAAAAGAATGTGATCAAGAGATGAGACGACCAGTAACAGCAATACGCACGACACTGCTGCTGGCGGCAGCAGCCGCACTTGCGCTTCCGGCCAACATCTGGGGGCAGAACACCCTCGAGTCCCCATACGCGATGACGGAGTCCTGCATCTCCGGTGACCCAGTCTCTTTGGGGACCGGCTTTGCAGGGATGGCATCGGTGTCCTCATACGCGTGGGCTTCGTTCCGCAATCCGGCGATACTGCCATTCGGGAACAAAAGCGGCAGCGCCGCAGTCTCCTGGATGCGCTATTCCCCGTCGGAGTCCCAGTCGGACATTTTCTCCGGGGCTTTCTCGCTCAAACTCACCCCTCGGATAGGCGTGTCCGCCGGGGTCAGCAGACGCGCTTGGGAGTCTTACGAGACAGTGACCAGCTCCGGCAAGAGCTATGACTCGTTCACGCCGGAGTATCTGCAGGCCAACATAGGCGCGGGGGCTGCTGTCACGGACTACTTGTCCGTCGGGGTCAACGTGCGCATGATGCACATGTCGGCGGAGTCAGACGAGAGCACCACGGCATTTGCCGGTGACGCGTTTGTGATGCTGCGCACGAGCGTCGTCGATGTCAGCGCGGGGGTCTCAAACATCGGCGGCGATGTGGAGGACAGCCAAGGGGACAAGTTCCATCTCCCGGCATCATTGTCCGCAGGAGCGTCCAGAGAGTTAGGACTGGGACTTGTGACGTTCAGGGGCAGCGTGGACGGAGATTGCTATATCCACGGCGGGTATGCTGCCCGGGGCGGCATCGAGTGCGGCATCCTCGGACGGTATTTCGTGAGATGCGGAGGCGGCTGGGCTGATGACAAGGCTCCGGTGACCTCAACATTCGCGGGCGGCATAGGCGTCAAGCTGTGGGGCATCGCGCTGGATGCCGCATATGTGACCTCACCCTCTTCCGTGTCCGGGACATTCTGCATCGGCGCGTCATATCACTTTTAGACGCGATTTCGCATGGTGTCCGGACGGGTTTGGCACGATTCTCGCTAAAAGAGACATCGGTTAAACAACAAACTAACTGAACAACAAGTTTTTTCGTAAGTGACAAATCAGCAAGAGAGGTCGATGTGAATCGACCTCTCTTGGCGTTTGTGGAATAGCTGAAAAGCCCGCCTCTCTGTCATTCTGAGGGCGAAGCCCGAAGAATCTATTGCCCTTGCTGCGAGCCTCCGGCGATGTCAAGAATCTCAGAGGTAATCTTCTGCTGGCGGCTCTTGTTGTACAGGAGAGTGAGGTCATCCAACAGGTCCTGCCCGTTGTCTGTCGCAGTCTGCATGGCAATCGTGCGAGCCGCATGCTCCGCTGCGGAGGAATCCAGCATCACAGTGTACAGCTTGAGCCGCATCACTTTGGGCAGCAAGGTCTCCATCAGCGATTTCCTGTCTGGCTCCAGGATGTACTCCACATCATCCGCCGCAGCGTCTCCATCCACGTCCATGGAGAACGGCAGGTAAGTCTCCACGGTCACCTTTTGGGTCGAGGTGGATACAAAATGGTTGTATATCAGCTCCACTCTCTCGTACTTGCCCTCCGCGAAACCGTCAGCCAAGACCTGTGCCAAGGCTGCCGCATCCTCATAGGCCGGAGACCCGGCGAGGCGACCACAGTCCTGCGGAGAACGATACCCGTCCTTGCGCATGGCATCCGACATCTTGCGCCCCACGCTGTAAACGATGACTTCCTTGCCCTCCCCGCGAATCTCGGCTATCCGTGCGCGGGTCTCGCGTATCACATTGGCATTGAAGCCCCCGCAGAGCGAGGAGTTGGACGACACCGCCACTATGGCAATCGGAGTCTTCACTTCGCCGGGAGTCTTCGCTACGCCCAGATTCTTCACTTCGCCCAGATTCTTCACTTCGTTCAGAATGACAGGGGAATCGTCCGGGACGGCATTCCCGTTCCGAACGGCATTCACGCTTGAATCTGCGTTTCCATCCAAAACAGCATTCCCGGCCGGGGAGGCGGACGCGCCTCCGGCCTCCAGCATTATTTTGTGCAGGGCGGCCTCATACGGGCGCATAGCCTCTATCGCCTGCTGCGCCTTGCGCAACTTGGCCGAAGCCACCATCTTCATGGCAGAAGTTATCTTGAGGGTGCTCCTGACCGATGCGATGTGGTTCTTTATTTCCTTGAGGCTTGGCATAGCAGAGACTATTTCTTGAGGCCTGCGGCCACGACAGCCGCCTCGTTCTCAATGACCTCGGCAGCGCCGTCCACCTTGCCGGCGGCAAGGGCATCCAGCACATCCTGATGGGAGCTGCGCATCCTGTCGAGAAAGTGCTCCTGGAATTCCGGCACCTGGTCAACGCTTATGTCAGACATCAGGGCGTGCGTCCCGCAATAGAGTATGGCCACCTGCTCGCCCACCGGCATCGGGCTGTACTGGGGCTGCACGAGGAGGCGGCTGTTCTTGCGCCCCTTGTCCAGCGTCATCGCGGTGACCTTGTCCACATCTGACGAGAACTTGGAGAACGACTCCAGCTCATCGTACTGCGCCTGGTCTATCTTGAGGGTGCCGGCTACCTTTTTCATGCTCTTGACCTGCGCGGCGCCGCCCACACGGGACACCGAGATACCCACATTGATGGCCGGACGGATGCCTTGGTTAAAGAGCGAACTCTCCAGGTATATCTGCCCGTCGGTGATGGAGATGACATTGGTCGGAATGTAGGCGGACACATCCCCCGCCTGGGTCTCGATGATGGGCAGGGCTGTCAGCGAACCGCCAGCCTTGACCCGTCCCTTGAGCGTGTCGGGCAGGTCATTCATCTGCTCCGCGACCTCCTGCTGGCCAATGATTTTGGCCGCTCTCTCCAGCAGGCGCGAATGCAGGTAGAACACGTCTCCCGGGTAAGCCTCACGTCCGGACGGGCGGCGCAGGATGAGGGACACCTCCCTGTACGCCACGGCCTGCTTGGAGAGGTCGTCATAGACCACAAGCGCATGCCTGCCCGTGTCTCGGAAGTATTCACCTATCGCCGCTCCGGCGAATGGGGCATAATACTGCAGCGACGCCGGATCCGCCGCCGTCGCGGCGACCACTATGGTGTAATCCATCGCGCCGTGCGAGCGCAGGGTCTCCACTATGTTAGCCACGGTGGAGCCTTTCTGCCCGACCGCGACATAGATGCAATAGACGGGGTCGCCGTTGAGATACCCCTGCCGCTGGTTGATGATAGTGTCGATGGCGATTGCCGTCTTGCCGGTCTGGCGGTCACCGATGATGAGCTCACGCTGTCCGCGCCCGATCGGAATCATGGAGTCTATCGCCTTGATGCCGGTCTGGAGCGGCTCGGATACGGGCTGGCGGTAGATGACCCCCGGAGCCTTGCGCTCCAGCGGCATGCGCACGAGATCCCCCTCGATGCGGCCAAGCCCGTCCAACGGGTTGCCAAGCGGGTCCACAACCCTGCCGAGCATACTCTCCCCCACCATCAGCGAGGCTATCCGGCCTGTGCGGCGCACCATCATGCCCTCCTTGACCTGGTCAGTCGCTCCGAGCAGGATGGCTCCGACATTATCCTCTTCCAGATTCATCACCACGCCCATGACACCTCCGTCAAACTCAAGCAGTTCCCCAGCCTCCGCGTTGGCGAGGCCGTAGATGCGCGCCACGCCGTCGCTCACCTGGAGCACGTGCCCTATCTCCTCCATGTGGAGGGAGGTGTCAATGTCTTTGAGCTGATTCAGCAGGACATCAGTTATTTCGCTTGCCTTGATGTATGTTTGCGCCATTAGACTATTCTTTTGTTCTTCTGTACCAATTCGCGGCGGACCAGCTCAAGCTGCCTGGCCACGCTGGCGTCCAGCAGCAGGTCATCCACCACAAACACAAATCCTCCCAGTATGTCCGGGTCAATCTTGCTGTCCAGCACGACCTCGTACCCTGTCTCGTCATGGATGAGGCTGCGCACCTTGTCCTCCAGGCCAGGGGCAGGGACTGCGGTCGTCAGATGCGCCAGCTTGATGTGGTGCAGAGCCCTGTACTGCCGCACGAACGAGACCAGGCTCTCCCGCAGCAGGTCAGACCTGCCGCGCCTCACCATCAGCGCCGTAAACCTCTCAAGCTCCGGCTCCAAAGCGTCAGGCCGCTTGTCCGGATCCTGCAACAGCGCATTGACCTGGTCGTACACCCTGCGTCCGCCGCCCGTCTCCTCGACATACTTGAGCAGCGCTTCCGCATACCTTGACGCTATGACGCCCGCATTCATGACTTGGACTCGTTACGCTCCGCCTCCTCTACCATCCTGTCGATAAGGGCCGTCTGTGCGCTGTCTTGTGAGAGACGCTCACGCAGCACTTTCTGCGTGACCTCGATGGAGAGCACAGCAACCTGCCTGCGGATGTCCCGCAGAGCCGCCTCTTTCTCGGCATCTATCTGGGCGCGGGCGTCAGAGAGTATCTTGTCCGCCTCTGCCTGGGCGAGATCCTTGGCCTGAGCGACCGTTGCGTCCCTGGATGCTGCTGCCTCCTTGAGCATCCGGGCCTGCTCGCGGCGGGTCTCCTCGATCATGCGCTCATGCTCGGAAGCGAGAGCCTTGACCTTGTCCTCCGCCTCCTTGGCGAGACGGATGCTGTCGTTGATGCGGTCCTGCCTCTTTCTGACCATCCCCGTGATGACAGGGAAGCCCACCTTCGCCAATATCGCAAAGAGAATGGCGAAGACGACGACCATCCAGAAGAGGAGACCGAAATCAGGAGTGATCAGAGACATGGCTAAACTCGGCTACGGCTACCTGAGGACTCCCAGCAGGCAGACAAGGATGGCGAACAGGCAAGCTCCCTCAACGAGGGCCGCGATAATGATGGCGGTCATCTGGTACTTGCTGTTGTACTCAGGCTGGCGCGCCCCCGCTTCGAGAGCCGCCTTGCCAATCTTGCCGATGCCGATGCCAGCTGCCAGAGCCGCGATGCCAGCTCCAATAGCCATTCCGAACTTGCCGAGGGCGGCTCCAGCCGCCGCTTGGAGAATCATCATTGTCAACATAACAGTATAAATTAAAGTTTACTTTATCATTTTTTGCATTCAGGCCTCCTGCGGCTCCTGCCGGCTGAGGCCTATGAATACGCTCGAAAGCATCGTGAACACGTATGCTTGCAGGAACGCCACCAGACATTCGAGCAGATCCATGAACACTCCGAAGAGCACCGCCACCACGGTCAGCCCCCCGTTGAGCGCGGCCCCCATCGTGGAGGTTATGAATATCAGCGCCAGCACTCCCAGCAGCATCATGTGCCCCGCCAGTATATTGGCGAACAGCCTCACCATCAGGGAGAACGGCTTGGTGAACACGCCCACGATCTCAATGAGCGGCATCAGCGGAATCACCTTGAGGAACGCCGGCACGTCCGGCCAGAATATGTCCTTGTAATAGCGCTTGTTGCCGAAGAGGTTGACCGCCAGGAAAGTGAACATGGCGAGAGCAAACGTAATGGCTATGTTGCCTGTGATGTTGGCCCCTCCGGGAAAGAACGGCACTATCCCCATCAGGTTGTTGATGAATATGAAGAAGAATGCCGTCAACAGGTATGGCGAATACCGCTTGTAGTCCTTGCCTACGCAAGGCTTGATGATGTCGTCCTCCACCATCATCACCATCATCTCCACGAGTCCCGCGAACCCGCCGGGTGCCTCCTCGCGGGCATCGTGCTTGCGGTACCATCTGGCTCCCGCAAGGACAATCAGCAGCACGACCAGGCTGTTGAACATCAGCCCGAACACATTCTTGGTGATGGAGATGTCCAGCGGCCTGACCAGTCCCGAGGGGGTCTCCTCCACCAGTTTGCCGCTGTGCGGCTCATCATCTCCCGCCAGACGGAATCCCTCCCATGTCTCCCCCTCCTCTATGCGCTTGGAGGAGAAGCAGTGCCAGCCGCTGACCTTGCTGTACAACATGACCGGCAGGTGCACCGTCACAGGATGCCCCTTGACTGTGGTGACATGCCAGCCGTAGGAGTCCCCGACATGCCCGAAGAGGTATTCGTTCATGTCAAGATCCTCCGCATGCGCGGAGAGCGGCAGCAGCGCCATCAGCGCCACAATCAGTATGCGGACAACTGGGTGTCTCATCATCTCATTGTTCTATACAGGCCTCTATATGGTCGTCCCTCACTATGGCGAAGCCGGACTCTATCCTCACCCGGTGCTCGGATGTCCCCGTCCTGTACCTGATGTCCCCGCGCTCCAGCGAGGAGATGATGGGCGCATGATGGGGCAGCACCTCAAACTCCCCGAGCGTCCCGGGGAGGAACACCGCGTCCGTCTGCTCGGATTTCAGCAGCGGCCCGGCAGGAGTGAGGATGTCCAGTGTCATGACTCGGCCTGTTTTGCCTGGGCGAGGATGGCCTCGCCTTTGGAAATCGCGCTCTCAATGGTGCCCACATTGAGGAACGCCTGCTCCGGCAGGTAATCGACCTGCCCGTCAAGTATCATCTTGAATCCCTTGATGGTGTCCTCAATGTCCACCATGACTCCGGGAGTGCCGGTGAATGTCTGCGCCACGGCAAAAGGCTGGGAGAGGAACCGCTGCACCCTCCGTGCACGGTTGACCGTCAGCTTGTCCTCATCGCTGAGTTCGTCCATGCCGAGGATGGATATGATGTCCTGCAGCTCGTTGTACTTCTGGAGTATCTGCTTGACCCTCTGCGCTGTGTCGTAGTGATCCTTGCCCACGATGTTGGGATCAAGGATGCGGGACGTGGACTCCAGCGGGTCAACGGCCGGATAGATGCCGAGCGTGGCTATCTTGCGGCTGAGCACGGTCGTCGCGTCCAAATGGGAGAATGTGGTGGCGGGAGCTGGGTCGGTGAGGTCGTCAGCCGGCACATAGACCGCCTGGACAGACGTGATGGACCCGTTCTTGGTGGAGGCTATGCGCTCCTGCATCTGTCCCATCTCCGAAGCGAGGGTCGGCTGGTATCCCACCGCTGAAGGCATTCGCCCGAGCAGGGCAGAGACCTCCGAACCGGCCTGGGTGAAACGGAAAATGTTGTCGATGAAGAAGAGGATGTCCCTCGGCCCGTCCCCGCCGTCCGAATCCCTGAATGACTCGGCGAGTGTCAGCCCGCTGAGGGCGACCGCGCTACGTGCCCCCGGCGGCTCATTCATCTGCCCGAACACCATGGCCACCTGGGACTTCTCGACTTCTTGCAAGTCCACAGAGGAGAGATCCCATTTGCCCTCCTCCATTTCTTTGGTGAATTTTTCCCCGTAACGGATGACATCTGACTCTATCATCTCGCGGATGAGGTCGTTGCCCTCACGGGTGCGCTCCCCGACTCCGGCGAAAATGGAGAATCCGTTGTTGCGCTTGGCGATGTTGTTGATCAGTTCCTTGATAAGCACGGTCTTGCCTACCCCGGCGCCTCCGAATAGGCCTATCTTGCCGCCTTTGAGGTAAGGCTCCAGCAGGTCAATGACTTTGATGCCGGTGTAGAGCACCTCCTGCGAGGTGGCGAGATCCTCAAACTTGGGAGGCTCGCGGTGAATCGGCAGGCTGTGAGACCTGTCCAGGTCCGGGAGGCCGTCAATCTCGTCGCCGGTGACATTCATCACACGACCCCGGATCTGTGCTCCCACAGGCATGGAGATAGGCGCTCCTGTGCACACGGCTGTCATGCCTCTGCGCAGCCCGTCAGTGGAATCCATCGCCACACAACGCACCGTGTCATCCCCGATGTGCTGCTGCACCTCTATGACCAGGAGCTTGCCGTTGTCTCTCGTGATGTTGAGAGCCTCGTGTATGGACGGCAGCTTGCTTGACTCCTCCTTGGGGGGCAGCTCGAAGTGCACGTCCACTACCGGGCCTATAATCTGGGAAATCCTCCCTGCAATCTGTGACATCTATAGTCTATCTGTGTATTTCAAACAAACATCTGCCCTCTCCGCCAGCCAAATCTCACGCCCATCCGCCAACGCCCTGCTGAGCCTCCGCGCACACCGCACGACGCTTGCGTCACCGCAAAGCTTCTCTCCAGTCCCGCAGAGGGCTTTGTCAGGACAGCGAATTATATTTTGATACAAAAAACAAGCCGCCCAGACATCGGAGCGGCTTGTTTCATTATCCAAAGGTCGGATTACCTAATCTTTTTGTACCCGTAAGCGGCCGTGTCGCCCAGCTCCTGCTCAATCTTCATCAGGCGGTTGTACTTGCAGATGCGATCTGTGCGGCTCATGGAGCCAGTCTTAATCTGCCCGGAGTTGGTCGCCACAGCGATGTCCGCGATGGTGGTGTCCTCCGTCTCGCCGGAGCGGTGCGAGGTGACGGTGGTGTAGCCGTGACGGTGCGCCATCTCGATAGCGTCAAGCGTCTCTGTCAGGGAGCCTATCTGGTTGACCTTGATAAGGATGGAGTTGGCCGCTCCCATCTCGATACCTTTCTTGAGGTATTTGACATTGGTCACAAAGAGGTCGTCACCCACCAGCTGGCAACGGTCGCCGATGGCCTTGGTGAGCTTGACCCAGCCTTCCCAGTCCTCCTCGGAGAGCCCGTCCTCGATGGAATCGATAGGGTAGGTGTCAATGAGCTTCTTGAGGTAGTTAATCTGCTGGTCGGTGGAGAGCTTGCGCCCGCGCGGGTCTTTCTTCTTGCCGTCCTTGAGCTGCTTGTAATCGTAGTAGAACTTGCCGTCCTCGCCCTTGAAGCAGAACTCTGACGCGGCGCAGTCCATGGCGATAGTGATATCCTTGCCAGGCTCGAATCCGGCGAGTTTGATGGCCTCGATGATGCAGTCAAGAGCGTCATTGATGCCTTTGAGAGCGGGGGCGAATCCGCCCTCGTCGCCCACAGCGGTGGAGCAGCCGCGCTTCTTGAGGACGGTCTTGAGGTTGTGGAACACCTCCGCGCCCATGCGGACAGCCTCGGCCTCGTTGGGTGCTCCGACCGGACGAATCATGAACTCCTGGAACGCGATAGGGGCGTCAGAATGCGCGCCGCCGTTGATGATGTTCATCATGGGGACGGGGAGCACATATGTGTTGGCGCCGCCGATGTACCTGTACAGAGGCATGTCGAGATAGGCTGCGGCAGCCTTGGCGACCGCGAGGCTCACGCCGAGGATGGCATTGGCCCCGAGTTTGCTCTTGGTGGGTGTGCCGTCAAGCTCTATCATGGTCTTGTCGATGGAGCGCTGCTCAAATGCGGACATCCCGATGAGGGCGGGAGCAATCACGTCGTTGACGTTGGCCACGGCCTTGAGCACGCCTTTGCCCATGTAGCGGCTCTTGTCACCGTCACGGAGCTCCAAGGCCTCATTCTCGCCAGTGGACGCCCCGGAGGGGACGGCGGCTACACCTTTTACTCCGGACTCGAGCTCGACTTCGACCTCGATTGTAGGGTTGCCTCTGGAATCGAGGATCTCCCTGCCTGTTACTTGTACTATTCTCATTTCTATAATAGATTAAAATGTTTCTGCTCCTGTCTCTTCCACTCTCTATGCGCCTCCTCCCCCCCCCGCTGTGTTCCCCTCTATGCTTCTTTCTCTCTCCGGCATTGCTTCCCTTCTCACGCGGACTTGCTTCTTCGTGCGCCCCTCATGCGGCTCTTCGTCAAATACCCCGCGCCACACAACTCCCAGGCGTGCTGCAAATCCCTTGCCGTATGCCCTCTCCACGGCGCGGCGCAAAAATACATAATTTTTTCGCAAAAACGGGTGGCCGAAGTCCCGTTGACTTTGGCCACCCGCATACATGCATTAAAAAACTTTCTTACTCCGCGTTCTTGACTATAAAGACCACCTCAAACTCTATGGGTTTGCGAACCCAGACCTTATTCGTGGCATCATGCTCGATGCTGTAGCGATAGGTCAGCTTCACAGGCACGGTGACCTCAATCTCGTTCGCAAGTTCGGCATCGTTCGCGGAGACGGTCAGCACACCATCGACAATCGACAGACGGCTGTAGTCCATCGCGTTGTCAACGACGAACGCACCGTTCTTTTTGACCTTATAGACCGCCTCGCCATATTCGATTGCCGTGTCGTAGGCAGTTTGCGAATCGGCATCGAGCGCGGCCGCGACAGGGTCAATCACCAGATAAGGCTGCATATTGCCTTCTGCGTCTTTATAAGTAAACCTGTCCGTAAGGCTGACACCCTTGAGCAATGATACCGAAGCCTTTTCGTTGGTCTTGACATACACCACGTTCTCGTTCAAATCCTGCGTAGGAACATCCGCAATAGGGTTCAGGACTTTCACATTGAACTTCCTGACATCCATCGTCACGCCTTGCACAGTCAGGGTAGCAGTGACACCGACCTCACCAAGGGAGCAGTTGTTCCAGTTAAGAACATCTCCACTTATTGTAGGATAAGTGTACGGATCCGCATAGTCAGCCGGTTTCTCGTCAAGCACATAGGTCACGACCGCACCCTCCTTGTTCGCTTTGTAGGCGGCATCAAGCCGTACGTTTTCAATCTTGTAGGTAAAACCCGTACGCGTGCCAGGAGCCACGACATAAGGGACTTCCGCATCGTAAAGGTTGACACCTTTCATGAGGTAATAGTCACCTTTCATGATGGTTACGGAGCCCTTGAATTCGACATTGAATCCCGCTCTCCTGACATACATCTTGGTGTCGCTCTGGATGTTGAACGTGTAAGTGTCTTTCGCGTCGAAATCAACAAACCGACGGACAAACCTCACCCTTAACGCATCTCCTTGATATTGCAAGTTTGCGAAATAATTCTCCTTTCCATCCGCTGTAATCTTTTGCCATTTCGATGCGAAGTTATTACGGGATTCGCTCATGAAGTTGACGAAATTGTCCGAAGTGCCGAAGTGCACTTTGAGAGCATCCGCATTCAGCTCATAGAGAGAGGCGGCGAATTTCTCGGCAACGTCAACATAAATGTAGGTCGAGACCGAATACTCCGCTTCGGGCATATCGATACTGAATGTCAGGTCGCTCAAGCCGTTGAATTCGATGACACCCTTGACGGTCACCACCGCATAGTCGCCAACAGGTACTTCAGCAGAGACATCAAGACTGCCGCTGCCCTTGAAGTAGCCGCTGATGGTATACAGGACAACCTTCGAGTCAGGCTCGCCAGTGTAGGGCTGAGAATCACCTGATATCGAGAATCCAAGATTCTCATTGGCCTTGACTATCTCGCTGTTCTTATCGAACGTCCACGTCGCTCCAGTCCAATCGATATCCTTGAACAGCTCGGAAGTGAGGACAGAATTGCTGACATCAACCTTTACATAATCAGGCGTGTAGATGCCGCCGTTGTTGTAATTGTCAACATTCCATGTGACAATGACAGTTCTGTCGCACTCGATGGTACCGAGGTTTTCCTTGGTTATCTCGAGTTCGGCGACATAATTCTTGGCGGCGGCAGTAACAGTCTCGCCGTTGAGAGTCACAAAGAGATTGACATCATCCTCGATGATCTTGCCAATATTCTCTTTCTCTGCCTTCTGAAGGCTGACGGTCACAAGCTTCGCTTTGTTCGCTGCGGTCATGGGATTCTCAGGAACTACAGAGAGGGAGACGACGCCACCCTTTTCGAAAGAATTGCGGACAAAGACAGGAGCAGTCTCGGGCTTGTAGTCCCAATTGTATTTCGCGGCGGCATCATCGATGGAAATCACCTCACTGCCATCCTTGTACACAAAGAAATACTTGTCAGAGGCAAAGAAAGTATGGGGGACATTCACCTTGACATACTGCAAGGCATCATTGATTGTGGTTACTTCCACGAGGCTGCCATTTTCATCCGTAGTGCCGAGCACGATGTTGTCATAGACATCATTGTCATCTCCACCATTTGTAGCAACATATTCGGAAGTGAACTCGACACCGGTCTCGATGGTCTCACCCTCCGCCTTCTTGCTGTCGATGACCTGCAGGGCAATGGCGTATGTCTTGTCCTCATTGGGCCAGCGGTAGTCCGTGCTGACGACCATGCTGATCTTACCATCCTTGGTGGCTGTCACACTGCCCTCATCGATGGTAAAGTCAGGGGCGGCGGCACGGGTGACCAATTCGGGGAGGAACGCCAGCTTGACCGTTCCGGCATTGTACCCGTTTGCAATAGCCGCGGCAAGGGAAGCGGGAGAGACACGGAACGTCATGGCGGACTTGTTGCCATCGCTCGCAATCAGGCTCACGCCCGCGATGTTATAACTGGAGAACGTGGCGATACCGTCAGCGCTCGCAGGGACATACACGAGGGACTGGATGCGGTTGGCAAGGTTGCCCACTGCTGTCCAAAGGCTCGCAATCTGCGCGTCATATTCAGCAAAAGCCTCGTCGAGATCCGTCTTCTGGATTGTGTTGTTGTCAGCAATCTGCTTGCTTATCTCGGCAACGAGTTTCTCGTTGGCAGCTGCGAGTTTTGCCTCGACATCTTTCTCCATCGCGGTGTATTTGGCCTCTGCACTGGTGATGTACCCGTTGAGGGCATCGTTGGTCACATAGCCTGCGAGGACTTTCTCCATGTCCTTGCCGACAATGCCGAGTATGGCTTTGGAGATGTCGCTGCCGTCCTTGTTGATCTCGGTGACAGCAGCGGCGATAATCGTGTTGATGTCGCTCTGCTTGAGAGTGCCTTTCAGAGCCTCTTGAATAGCGTCGGCAACCTTGGTGTTGACGCTTCCCCAGATGTCATAGGCCTTCATCTGCTCGGTGAAGATACCCTTTACATCGTCCTCGGAGAGCTGCTTGATGCCCTTGATGGCGGCCTCCAGGTCGGCTTTGGTCTGGTCACCGAGAGCTTTGATGGCGGCCTCCACGCTCTCTGTAGTAGCGTACTTCGAGAAGTCAATGCCCGACAGCTTCTGCTCAAGAGCCTGAACGGCACCCTTGTCAGCCTTGAGGGCAATCTCCCCAGACAGTTCTTCGATCCTTTGGTTCAGATCGTCAATGTCGTCATCGTAACTGGTGCACGATGAGAACACCATTCCAGCCGTCGCTGCGGACAGCAGGAACACTTTAAAAAGATTTTTTTTCATTGATAGAATATTTGTTGTAAGAAAGTTTTTCCCTCTCACGGAGGCAGACTCCGGCATGCAGACGCACGAACGAAAAGGCGCACACGAGGGTGAACGCCTTTCCACGCAAGGCTTCCGAGAGAAGCCCTGTGTTATGTAAGTGTTTGTGGGTTAAATGATTACCCCCCCCCCGAACCGGGGTTATGGATTTAACGCTGTAGTCCATTTTGTGTACGAAACTACGAAAACGGCTTCGCTTGCAAAGCATCCTTGTGCCAAATGGCGCAAAACGACGACTGTTTGCGGCTTTTGCGGCAACAGGCACTCCCAGCCCGCCGGACATCTGGACATTCCGCAGGTGCCATCCGGCGGCGCTCGCCGCAGGGAGGGCAGACACCTTCAACGAGGGGTTTCCAGCTTCAACGAGGTTCGTGCCGCTCCGAAAGCTTCTTGATTCCTGTCCGAATCCCTCATGCCTCCCAGTTTCGCCCCCCCCATGTCCGTGGAGGGCAAATGATTCACTGTCAATAAAATACCAAAAACGCTTGTGCTGTGTACGGCACAAGCGGTTTGCTTAAAACGCTGTACAGCAAGGCCTTGGCCTCCACGCGACATTCCGCCGGAACGAAAGGGAGGGCACTGTATCGCAAGGCCTGCGCTTTCCGCTGTTGACCAGCAACGCGGCAAACAGCAATGCGACTCGCAAGGTGGCCGGCAAGGCACTCCGCCCCTACTGACCACGCCACGGCATAGATACTGGCTGTTGTGTCACAGCTTGGGGCGCTTTGCTGAATATCATTGCGCTCGAAGAAGTCTTTGAGTTACGGGAGCATTTGGCTAATTTTGCCCAACACTCGCG
>CAZKVW010000050.1:0-16909 GCA_964556285.1 uncultured Muribaculaceae bacterium | reverse complement strand
GCCAGCTGGGAGTGCAGCGATGCAAATGCTCCCGGAGAATATGACGGCACATGCCGGGCGGGCGCAAAAAAAGCAGCCGGGGGATTTCTCCCTCGGCTGCGATTTGATTTGTTGCCGTGCGGCATCAAAGCCGCTTGGTGCGAGCCGCCTCGTTGGCAGGGCCGGATGTTATTCCCTCTCGGATACCTTGAAGATCAGCTCCTTGAATCCGCTCCACTTGGCCACATAGGCATCGTATGCCGCATCGGGCACATAGATGGCTTCAGGATAAGTGTAAGTGGTGGTGCCGATGGCATTGGTCTGGAACACCGTCTTGCTCCCCGACGGAGGAGTCGTCCCCTCAAAGATGACCTCGTTGACAGCCGAGCCTGTCATTATCCACACATTGAGAGTGGTCAGGCTGGCAGGGAAGGTGATGCTCTTGAGGGAGGAGCAGTTCTGGAACGCGTACTGGCGCACCGTCTTGAGGCTTGCCGGCAGCTTGATGTCAGTCAGAGCCGTGCATCCGTCAAACAGGTACATCGGGATTTCCGTCACCTTGTCGGGGATGGTGATGCTCTTGAGAGCGGTGCAGCCCTTGAACGTGCTGGCGACAATGCTGCCCCAAGAAGTCAGGCCAGATGGCAGATTGACCTCGGTCAGGCTCGCGCATCCCTCAAACAGGTTGGACGCCAAGGAAGTTATGCTCTCGGGGAGAGTTATGCTCTCCAGCCCGGAGTAGGCAAAGGTGTAGCTGTTGACCTTGGTGACCGTAGACGGGATGGTGATGGACTTGATGCCGGTGCAGCCCCTGATAAAGTTCTGCGGCAGGGTCGTCACCTTGGACGGGATGGTAATCGAAGTGAGCGAGGTGCAATCCTGGAAAGCGCTGGAGTTGATAGTCGTGACGCTCTCGGGGATGTCTATGCTCTTGAGGCTTGAGCACCCGTTGAAGAGGCTGTTGCTGATGGATGTCAGACCCTCCGGAAGCTTGATGCTCTCTATGCCGGTGCCGGCAAGGGCGCTGTTGCCCAATGTTGTCACTGTCGAAGGCAGCTCGATAGACTTGAGCGAGGAGCAGCCGCGGAACAGGTCTTGAGCCAGCTCCGTGAGGCCTTCGGGCAGTGTGATTTCGCTGAGCGAGGAACAGCCGGAGAAGACACCGGAGTTGAGCTTGGTGACCGTTGACGGGATGCTGACGCTCTTGAGCGATTTGCAGTTCTGGAACAGCCCGTTCCCGATAGCCGTGGCCTTGCCGGGCAGGGTCACATTGACAAGCGAGGAGTCATTCATGAACGTGTAGTTGCCAGTGACTTCGGCATCCGATGAGTATGCCACAGTCGTGAGGTTGGGGCAGTCCTGGAAAGCGTTGTTGCCGAATGTCTTGACATTGGGTATCGTCACGCTCTTGAGCAGGGTGGAACCTTTGGCGAACTGCGCCTGGATGATGGTGACATTGTCAGGGAATGTGATGCTGTCTTTGTTGCCAAAGAACGACACGGCTGACACATCGGCGGTGCTGGGGTTGGTGTACAGCAGCAGGGTCATGTCCGGAGACACCGAATAAGGAGTGCCGTCGGCGATGGTGAACGACTGCAGGTCAACGAGGTTGTTGAACGCGCCCGTCCCGATGGACGTGATGCCCGATCCGATGGACACCGTCTTGAGATGTGTGCCTGCGAATGCCGAAGCGCCGATGGTCTTGACTCCGTTGCCGATCTTGACGGAGGTCAGTCCAGAGCCGTTGAAAGCATTGGTGTTGATGGCAGTGACCGCGTCAGGAATCTCTATTGACGTGAGCCCGGTGCACCCTGCGAACGCGTAGTTGCCGATGAGCGTCACTGTCTCGGGGATGGTGAGGCTCGTCAGGCCGGAATTCTGGAACATCTGCGCGTTGATTGTCGTCGTGGAGTCAGGCCAGTTGAGGGTCTTGAGTGAGGTGCAGCCGTTGAACGTGTTGCCCTCGCCCATGTACTGGACTGTCTCGGGGATGGTGATGGACTCCAGGGCGGTGCAATTGCGGAACGCTCCGGCATTGATGCGCTTGACGGACTCGGGAATCACGATGGATGTGAGCGAGGTGCAGCCGTTGAACGAATCCGTGCCAATCAGCTCAAGGCTGGCAGGGAGCTTGATGCTCTTGAGGGAGGAGCAATTGCCAAACCCTCCGCTCATGCTGCTGCCTCCGGCCCAGTCAAACTCCGTGATGCCGGTGAAGTACTCAAACTCATCAAAGTATTCGATGTTCTTGTTGCCGTTGAACCACCATTCGAGACCGGTGACCAGCGAGGCCTCCAAGTCGGAGAGTTCCCCGTCCCTGTTGAGATCCCAGTTGTGGTATGTAGAGACGCAAATTGCCTTGACCACAGGATCTTGGAAATCGATGTTGGAAGTCATCGGCTTGGTGACAGAGCCGCTCACCAGATAGGCTGTGCCGGCGGTGTATGCGGAGGACGCTTTCCATTCCTTGGTGTAGAGGTCTCCGCTCTTGGTCTGGAACACCAGCTTGCACTCGTCTCCCACTGCGGAGCTGTCCGTCGGGAAGAACGCGATGAAGAGAGTGTCCTTGCACACGCCTTTGTCCACAGACAGCGGCGTGGGAGGGGTCACTGTAATGGTGGCGTCGCGGTAATAGCTGGACACCGCGCCTGTGTTGACATTGAGCACCACCCTGTTGGCGATATTGCTGCCCGTGAGATAGATGGTGGTGATGTCGTCCGTCAGGTCTTCAGGGAACGAGAGTCCCGCGACCTCAAAGAACGCGTCCAGCCTGTGGAACTCCACATCCGGGACGGACCTGTCCGCCCCTGTGGTCACGAAGCCCACCATGTAGTCCTGGGCATAGCTCAGATTGCTCTGGGACTTCTGGACATTGAGGCTGTCCAGCGAACCGTTCTGGTATGTGACCCTGAAGTTGCCTCCGCTGGATGCCTTGTAGCCGACAGGATAGGTAAAGGTGTACCCTTTCCTGGCGGACAGGGACAATGTCCGTATATTGCCATTTACGATGTAGTCGAAGTCAGTGCTCTTGCCGTCCTCGGAGATGGGGCCGTTCTGGGTGAGCTCGACATAATTCTGGCTGTTGGTGTTGTAATAGATATGGTCGCCCTCCTCCCATGCGGACCGGATGACGCTTGCCTCCTGATCAAGAGTCAGGGCCACCTTGGTCTCAAGAGGCATGGAGGCGCGCACGGTCACATACACCTCTTCCTCTTCGGAGTCGGCTGTGACGTCCACGGGGATTTCCTGCTCCCGCACGGAGCACCCGGCCGCGGCAGCCGCCACGACGCCCGCGCACAGGAGAGCGGAGAAACTGTTGTAAGTTATCTTCTTCATAATCTTTGTCCTCCCTTATTTGGATGCCGGTTTGATAACGATGTCATCGAGGGTGCCGTACACAGCGTAGTTGGCGCCGGTCTGGGCGACGGTCACGCTCTGCAGCACGGCTCCTGACACGTCAGTCAGAGTGACGACAGCGGACCTGACATGCTTGAACAGGTTTTCGGCGACGCTTAGCGTCACGGTGCTGGAGACAGCCTCGACCTTGGTCTCGACCAGGCTGAGCCATGACTTGGCGTCATCCGGGATGTTGACAGTGTACTCCACATTGGAGGAGACCCCAAAGGAAATGTCCCCGCCCGTGGCCGTTGAGACAAAGTCCACGCTCTCGACGCGGAACACCAGGCCCTGGAACGAGAGTATCTCAAAGTCTTTCTGCCCCTTGCCGTTGCTGGCCAGTACGACCATGTCGCCGGCGTAGGTGCTGTCGGTAAACTCCACAGCGATGGACCCCGAGGTGTCGGAGGCCTTGGTCACCTTGCCGGAGACTCCGCTCTGCGCGAACACCAGCACCTTGGAGGAGGCGTCCCCGCCTGTCAGGGTGTAGCTCACGGTGAATGTGGAGTCGGCGTTGTAGTTGAATGTCGTGGCAGGGAACACGAGGCCGAAAGCCCCGAGCTTGGGCACGGAGAATGTCGTGCCGTCGGCCAGGGTGAATGTCACTGAAGAGTCGCCAACCTCCACGCTCTGGAAGATGACGCCGCTGTAGCCGCTGACCTCCACATTCGTCCATGTGGACCCGCCATCAGTGGACACCTGCCATACGCCGTCCGCGACACGCAGCTGGGGAGCCGCGCCGGTAGCGGGCACCTTGGCCCCGTCAGCCGTGAGCCATTCGCCGTTGACTGTCCAATAATAGACTCCGTCTTCGTCCTTTTTGACGGAGACGGCAGGGGTGGTCCCGTCTTCGCCGTTGTAGATGGTGATGGTCTTGTCGGATGAGAACGTGATGGTGTAGCCGATCACGTCATCGCCGTCCTTGACCTCGGAGATGGCGGTGATGTAGTCTCCTTTCTGGAGCTCGGTCACGATAGTGCCCAGCCCCTCGACGGTCGAGTTGAGTGTGCTGACCGTCTGCTGGAGCCTCGCCACATCCTCTTCCAGATTGGTGACCCGCTCCTTGATGGAGGAGTCGTCATAGCTGCACGCGCCCAGCACAAGGAGCGGCACAACCATGCCTGCAAGAATCCGTAGTTTCATGTGAAAACGATTTTGGTAATAAATATATAAGAGGTTAAACATTTTAACTGACAAATCAACAACTAACCGTGGCCGCTCCAACGGTCTCTCGGGTGCAAATTAGGAATTATTTTGGCAAGTTGTACCCTCCGTGAAAAAGTTGGGCGGGCAGTGTAAAATTTCGGAAATAAATATTATTTACCATAAAAGTTTGGATTCGTAATCACCCCCCCCCATTCCGGTTAAAGAGACGAATGTTATTCCGCCAAAAAGCGGAGGCATTGTTATTTTAAAATTCTTTAAGTTATTTTTTATAAACGCAATAATCACTATATTTGAGCGGTTGGTTAACTCAAATACGATGGACATAATAACTTGTTGTGCCAGTTATGAATTTTAAGCTAAGTACATTTGCGGCATCCATACTGCTGACTGTCTGCTGTGCGCTGTCGGCTCAGACGCGCGTAGTGACGGGGACTGTGGTGTTTGCCGATGACGGCGGGGCTGTGGCCGGGGCGTACGTCAAGGTGGACGGCTACGAGATAGGCGTGATGACGGACGTGGACGGCAGGTTCACCCTCGAGGGCGTCCCGCCGGACGCCAAGACCGTCACGACAGTGTTTATGGGGTGCAAGGACAGCCGCACGGCCATTTCCGGCGATATGCGCATTGTCATGGAGAATGACACCGAGCTGCTCACTGAAGCGGTGGTCACCGGTATGCAGACTATGGACAGGCGGCTATTCACCGGTTCCGCCGCCAAGATTAACGGGGATGACGCCAAGCTCAGCGGCGTGTCGGACATCAGCCGCTCCCTGGAGGGCAAGGTGGCGGGCGTGTCCGTGCAGAACGTGTCGGGCACATTCGGCACCGCCCCCAAGATCCGCGTGCGGGGCGCGACCTCCATCTACGGCTCGTCCAAGCCTCTGTGGGTAGTGGACGGGGTCATCATGGAGGATGTGGTGGATGTCTCGGGGGATGAGCTGTCATCCGGCAACGCCGCCACCCTCATCTCCTCCGCGATTGCCGGGCTCAACTCCGATGACATCGAGTCGTTTGACATCCTCAAGGACGGCTCCGCGACCTCCATTTACGGGGCGCGCGCCATGGCGGGAGTCATCGTCGTCACGACCAAGAAAGGCCGCGCCGGGCAGAGCCACATCACCTACAACGGCGAATATACCATGCGGCTCAAGCCGAGCTACTCCAATTTCAACATAATGAACTCGCAGGAGCAGATGGGCGTCTACCAGGAGCTGTACCAAAAGGGCTACCTCAACTACGCCTCCGTCTCCAACGCGTCCGACAGCGGTGTCTATGGCAAGATGTACGAGCTGGTGCGCCAGTACGACGAGAGTTCGGGGCAGTTCGGGCTGGAGTTCTCGCCCAAGGCGATGGCGGAGTACCTCAGGGCGGCCGAGTACCGCAACACCGACTGGTTTGACATTCTCTTCCATTACTCCCTCCAGCATTCCCATTCGGTCAGCATGTCCGGCGGCACGGACAAGAGCAACTACTACGCCTCGCTCAGCGTGCTGGACGACCCGGGATGGACAGACCAGAGCTCGGTCAGGAGGTACACCACCAACATGAACCTCACTTACCACCTGCTGGACAACCTCTCGCTCAACATGGTGGGCAACGCCTCGTACCGCAAGCAGAAAGCCCCGGGCACCCTGTCCAGCAATCTCGACGCGGTGACCGGCGAGGTGACCAGAGATTTCGACATCAACCCTTACTCATACGCCCTCAACACGTCGCGATGCCTTGACCCGGACGAGTTTTACACGAGGAACTACGCCCCTTTCAACATCCTGCATGAGCTGCAGAACAACTACATCGAGCTGGATGTCACCGACTTCCGCATACAGGGCGAGCTCAAATGGTCCCCTTGGAGGCATCTGGACCTCTCGGCTCTCGGGGCGGTCAAGCACACGGGCACCAGCTCCAAGCACAACATACTGGATGACTCCAACCAGGCACAGGCCTATAGGGCCATGGGCAACTCCACCATCCGCGCCAACAACCCCTACCTCTATACCGACCCGGATGACCCCTACGCGCTCCCTATAGTGGTGCTGCCGGAGGGCGGCATAATGGAGCGCACGGACAGGACGATGAACGGCTATGACTTCCGTGCCACGGCCTCCTACAACAACGTGTTCGCGGCAGACCACATAGTCAGCCTCTACGGCGGCACGGAGATTAACAAGATTGACCGCTATGTGTCGTGGTTCAGGGGATGGGGCCTGCAGTATTCGCTGGGCGAGGTGGCCAACTACGCGTGGCAGATGTTCAAGAAGAGCAGCGAGCAGAACAGCCAGTATTACACCGTAAGCAACACCCATGAGAGGAGCGCGGCATTCTTCGGCAACGCCACATATTCCTACAAGGGGCGCTACACCGTCAACGGCACGCTGCGCTACGAGGGCACCAACAAGCTCGGCAAGTCCCGCTCCGCCCGCTGGCTGCCCACCTGGAACGTCTCCGGCGGGTGGAACATCTCGGACGAGCCTTTCATGAAAGGCCTGTATCCCACGGTGTCCCATTTGACGGCCAAGCTGTCCTACTCCCTAACGGCGGACAGGGGTCCCTCCAGCGTGACCAACTCCTACGTGGTCATCTCCTCCACCACTCCGTGGAGGCCTTACTCCTCCGACAAGGAGAGCTCACTGTACATCTCGGAGCTGGCCAACTCCGACCTGACATACGAGAAGAAGCATGAGCTCAACTTCGGCCTGGAGCTGGGCCTCTTTGACAACAGAATCAACACCACATTTGACATCTACCGGCGCAACAACTTCGACCTCATAGGCCTTACCACCACGGAGGGTGTCGGCGGGGAGATAGCCAAGTTCGGCAACATCGCCACCATGAAGTCCGACGGCGTGGAGCTGAGCATATCGACGACCAATGTCAAGTCGGGCAAGTTCTCATGGGCGACCAACTTCATCTATTCGCATTCGCACAATGAGGTCACCGACCTGCGCACGCAGGAGAGGGTGATTGACCTTGTGCAGGGCACGGGATTCGCCCAGGAGGGCTATCCGGTGAGGAGCGTCTTCTCCATCCCGTTCATGGGGCTCAATGAGGAGGGCCTGCCGACATTCCTCGACCAGGACGGCAATGTGACGGTGAGCGACGTGTATTTCCAGGAGAGCGACCCGGACAAGCTCAAGTTCCTCGAATATTCCGGCACGGCGGACCCTACCGATGTGGGGTCGCTGGGCAACATATTCACTTGGGGGCCTGTCAAGCTCAACGTCTTCCTGACCTATTCGTTCGGCAATGTGATACGTCTCGACCCGGTGTTCTCCAACACCTACTCCGACCTCGTGTCCATGCCCAAGGAGTTCAAGAACCGCTGGGTTCGTGCCGGGGATGAGGCGCACACTTCCGTACCTGTCATCGCCTCCACGATGCAGAACCGCAACAACACCAACCTTGCCGTGGCATACAACGCCTACAACTACTCCACGGCGCGTATAGCCAAGGGGGATTTCGTCAGGCTCAAGGAGCTGTCCGTGAGCTGGGATCTCCCCAAGAGCCTGACAAGCCGGCTCAAGATGAGCGCGATGTCGGTTAAGCTCCAGGGCACCAACCTCTGCCTGCTGTATGCTGACAAGAAGCTCAACGGGCAGGATCCGGAGTTCTTCAACACAGGCGGTGTGGCCGTCCCGATGGCGAAGCAGTTTACGTTCACCCTCAAAATGACGATGTAGCATGACAAAGAGCATTTCAAAATATCTGATGCTGGCGCTGCTCCCGCTGCTGTGCGTGTCCTGCAACGATTTCCTTGACGAGATGCCGGACAACAGGACGGAGGTGGACTCGGAGGAGAAGGTCATCAAGCTCCTGACCTCCGCATATCCGGACAACGACTTTATGCTCGTGACGGAGTTTATGAGCGACAATGTGGATGATTTTGGGGGCAGCAACCCCTACCACGACCGCTTTGTGGACCAGCTGTTCTATTGGCAGGATGTCACCGAGGCGGACAACGAGTCCCCGGAGCGCATCTGGGAGAGCTGCTACAGCGCCATAGGTGCCGCAAACGAGGCTCTTGCCGCGATAGACAAGATAGAGGCGGACGGCGAGGGGAGCACGGCGTTGTCGCAGGCCAGGGGGGAAGCCCTGCTGTGCCGCGCATACGGGCATTTCGTGCTGGTGAACGTGTTCTGCCAGAACTACAACGACAGCACCAGCACCGCCGACCTCGGCATTCCCTACCTCACGGCTCCGGAGACCGAGCTGGACGTGCATTACGAGAGGGGCACTGTGGCCGGAGTCTATGAGAGCATAGACGCTGACTTGCAGGAGGGCCTGCCGCTGGTGGGCGACCTCAATTACAGCGTCCCCAAGTACCATTTCAACGCCCGGGCGGCGTACGCTTTCGCGGCGAGGTTCTACCTCTTCTGGCAGAAATGGGACAAGGCGGAGGAGTACGCCACCAAGTGCCTGGGCTCCGCGCCCAAGACCATGCTCAGGGACTGGAAAGGCATGTCCGAGATGACCCAGGAATACTCCGCCATCGTCGGGCAGTTCATCAAGTCCGACCAGAACTGCAACCTGCTGCTGATGACCGCCTATTCCAAGATGGGGCTGGCGTTCGGCCCGTACTACATGTACACGAGGTATTCTCCCGGCGGCTACCTGTCCCAGACAGAGGGCGCACGGGCGACCAACCTGTGGGGGTCTGCGGAGCTGTACATGCCCATGAAGGTCTACAGCGGGACCAACCTCGACAGGACGATATTCTGGAAGCTGCCCTATCTCTTTGAGTACACTGACGCGGTGGCGGGGATAGGTTACTACAGGACGGTGTATCCCGCGATGTGGTCTGACGAGACCCTGCTGGTGCGGGCCGAGGCGAGGATACTTCAGGGCGAGTACGATGACGCCGCGTCCGACCTCACCCTGTGGATGCAGAACATGGTCAACACCAGCATGACCTTGACCAGACAGAGCATCCGGAGATTCTACAACTCAATCGAATACGGCACCTGGGACGCGCCCACGCTCAAGAAGCATCTCAACCCCTCCTTTGACATCGGCTACGAGAGGGGCGACAGGGAGGCCATGCTGCAATGCCTCCTGTCATTCAGGAGGATCGAGACATTCCAGCAGGGGATGCGCTGGTTTGACGTCAAACGTTACGGCATCACCATCCACCGCAGGCTGATGAACAGCAAGGGAGAGCCGCAGGAAGTGACCGACTCCCTGGCGGCGGGCGACCGCAGGTGGGCCGTGCAGATACCTCTCAAAGTCCGTCAGGCGGGCATGGAAGCCAATCCGAGATAGATTATGAACAGAATATATCACATCATAACAACATCCTGCCTGTGCGCGGCAGCGGCCCTGCTGCTTGCGGCGTGCAGCAAGGACAGTCTCTCCGATGAGAGCGTCATCACCGTTGACCAGGTCGTTGAGAATGACTTCGACAAGTGGCTGGATGTCAATTTCCTCAAGCCGTACAACATCCAGTTCAAGTACCGCTACGAGCCGTACGAGTCCGACCTCAACTACTATACCGTGCCCGCCCGGCTGGAGAATTCCGTCATCTGCGCCCATTTGGTCAAGTACACCTGCATCGAGGCGTATGACGAAGTGGCCGGGACGACATTCACCCGGAGGTATTTCCCCAAGCAGTTCTTCCTGATCGGGGACTTCGAGTACCGCAACAACGGCACCATCATCCTCGGCACGGCCGAGGGTGGCATGAAGATAATGCTCGCCGGCATCAACTATATCCAGAACGCGCTCGGGAGCGCGGAGCTGCTCAATTACTATTACCTCAAGGTCATTCACCACGAGTTCACGCATATCCTCAACCAGACGGTGGATTTCCCGACGGATTTCCAGAGCGTCACGGGGAGCGGCTATGTGGCGGACTCCTGGAGCGTGTCCCCCTACAGCTCGGGATACCTCCAGAGAGGCTTCATCACGTCCTACGCCCAGTATTCTGACGATGAGGACTTCGCGGAGATGCTGTCCATGTTCGTGTCATATCCGGAGGAATGGTGGGAGGAGCAGATGACCGCCGCCGGAGAGAGCGGCAGGAGCCTGCTGGAGAGCAAGCTCTCCATTGTCCGCTCTTACATGGCCGACTCGTGGGGCGTGGACATCGACGAGCTGCGCACTTCCATCCAGAGGCGGCTCTCCGTTGTGACGAGCGGCAAGATTGACCTTACGGACCTGACAATCAAATGACGACCATGACAAGACGCATACACGATACGCTGTCGCTTGCGGCAGGGGCCTTCGCGGCGGCCTGCTGCCTCGCGGGCTGCCTCAAGGACGAGGAGGACAGCTTTGACCAGAGCGCCACTGCGCGTCTCCAGGAGGTGCTCACCGATGTGCGGGCCCTGCTGGAGGGCAATGAGAACGGCTGGAGCCTGGAATATTTTGCCGGCAACTCGGAAGAGGATTACGGCGGGCACAATTACGCCCTGGTGTTTGACTCCATAGGCGTCACCACCCTGTCCGAATCTGACACCACCGCAGACAGGACTCTGTACTCGATGCGCGGCGATGACGGGCCGGTGCTGGCCTTTGACTCGTTCAGCAGCAAGCTGCATTACTTCGCCGTGCCGTCGAGCCTGCACTACGAGGCCCGGGGAGGGGACTATCAGTTCAAGATAATGTCATACAGCGCGGATGAGATTGTGATGAAGGGGCTTCGCAGCGGCAAGGTGGCCACATTGCACCCCTTGGATGAGAGCCCGTCCGAGTTTATGAGCAAGATCATCGCTTTGGACAAGGCGTTCATCGCTTCCAGCATCAGCGGCACGGCCGGGTCGCAGGAGGTCTCCGGCAGTTTCAACCTCAACCGCAGGCAGATGACCCTCAATTGGTATGGCGCGGACAGCACCGTGCTGGGATTTACTGTGCCGTATGTGTACACGCTTGAAGGCATACGGCTCTACAGCCCTGTGCAGGTCGGAGGCGTCACCATGGAGCGCCTGACGTTTGACTCCGAAGCCTATACGCTCAGCGCTGACGGGGTGTCCCTGTCGCTGTCCATGCCGGAGGACTACCGGGAGTATGACGACTACGAAGGAGACTACGTGTTCAATTACTGGAACATGTCAGCTGTAGCAGATGTCACGCTGACCAAGGGGGTGCAAGGCGAGACCTACATCATGTCCGGGCTGAGCAATTACTATACCCTGACCCTCAACTATGACAAGGCGACCGGCCGTCTCGGGCTCAACTCCCAGCAGCTGATGACCCTTGACGGGGGCGGGTCGGTATGGCTCTGCGCATGGGACGCGCAGGGCGGCATGCTCTCATGGAGCACATCCGCAGGAATGGAGACCGTGTGGAACATGGACGAAGAGCACCCGGTCTACGCCTTTGAGGCCAACTCTTACGAGCAGGTGGTTGCAAACTCGTTCATATTCTGGGAGCTCGACTCTGAGAATTCGTCCGTGGGATGGTACCAGAGGACAGGGTTCGACCCATACGGACGGTATTATCTCCCTTATCTGAATAACCTTACGAAGAAATGAGACATCACGGCATCATAACGGCATCTTTGGCAATCTGCGGCGCAGCGGCGTTCTGCGCCCTGCCGTCGTGCACAGATGAGGACTCCAGGGAAATAGTCCTTGACAAGCTGACTCTGGAGACTTCTGACCTGACATTCCCCCCGACCGGAGGCGAGGGGGTCATCACCGTACGCGGGGTTCTCTCGGCGGTGGAAGCGTCCTCCGCGCGGGACTGGTGCGTGGAGAGCGTGGCCGACAGCGTGGTCACCCTGACCATTACGCCCTACGACGGCATAGAGAACAGGTACTCCACGGTCAGCATATCCGCTGACGGCAAGACCTCCAATGTCACGGTGGTGCAGAGGGGAGTCATCTTCGATATAGTGGCACAGGACAGGTACATCCTGCGTGACGCGGCGGATTCGGTCTCCCTGCCCGTAAGCTCCAACTACCTGCCGATCGGGCTGGAATGCAGTGCGCAGTGGATGAGCGCAAAGCACGAGGACGGGGCCATTGTGGTCAATCTGGACGCCAATGACAGCGGGCACATGAGGGAGGCGTACCTCACTTACAGTCTGGGGACGCTCCGTGACTCGATTCTCTTTACCCAGTGCGAGGCTGCGGACCTGGCAGGAGAGTATTATCTGTGGTATCAGGCCAGCAGCACCATGCTCATCGGGCTTGACCTGGACGTGACGGTGGCAGACAGCACAGTGACAGCCACGCTGACGGGCGTGGAGGGATTGCAGTTTACGGGCACATACGTGCAGGACTCCCTCATGATAAGGCTGCCCAACTGCCAGTACATGGGAGAGACGTCACAGGCGGGGACGAGCAAGTACGCCTACTGGTGTCTGATGGAGTCATCGACAATGACCGCCTCCACGGCACAGGACATATACAGCGAAATGCACGTCTCGTACGACAGCGGGAGCGGCAAGACCCGCTGGACGCTCGTGGACAACGGTCAGTGGGATTCGCACAAGTCTGACGGATACTGCGTGATATCGTTCTCCAGCAGCACTGACGGCAAGCCCAGCGGAGTGCGCAAATATCCTTACATATTCCCCGGGGCGTACGTGGAGACGCGTTGAGGCCTTAGGGCCGGATGAATTGGCAAGGGGCGTTTTGCACAGCAGTTGCGCTGAGTGAGCGTTGTTTTTGTGCGGCGGCGTATTCCGATTGCGGGGGAAAAGAAGTATTTTTGCGGCGCGGATGGGTATCCGTCAAGGTTTGGAGGGGAGGGCGGCATTTTACATAGAGTTGAGTTATGACTGCAATTACTTCTACTGACTTCCATTTCCCAGGACAGGTGTCCAAATACACCGGCAAGGTGCGGGACGTGTATTGTATCGGGGATGACCTGCTAGTGATGGTGGCGACAGACCGCATATCGGCGTTTGATGTCGTCCTGCCTGTGGGCATCCCATACAAGGGACAAGTGCTCAATCAGATAGCCTCCCGTTTCCTCGACGCGACCTCCGACATTATCCCCAACTGGAAGCTTGCCGAGGCTGACCCGATGGCTACCGTCGGACTGCGCTGCGAGCCTTTCAAGGTGGAGATGGTCATACGGGGGTATCTCACCGGGCATGCGTGGAGGGAGTACAAGGCGGGGCGGCGGACGCTGTGCGGCGAAAGCATGCCGGACGGCATGGTGGAGAACCAGAAGTTCCCGGAGCCGATCATCACTCCCACGACCAAGGCCGACGAGGGGCATGACGAGGACATCAGCAAGGATGAAATCATAGCCCGTGGGATTGTCGGCGCGGCTGACTATGAGATGCTTGAGAGGTACACGAGGGATCTGTACCGGCGCGGATGCGAGATTGCGGCCAGACGGGGGCTTATCCTCGTGGACACCAAATACGAGTTCGGCAAGAGGGACGGGCGCATAATGCTCATGGATGAGATACACACTCCTGACTCGTCCCGCTATTTCTATGCTGACGGCTACGAGGAGCGTCTCTCACGGGGGGAGCGGCAGCGCCAGCTCTCCAAGGAGTTTGTCCGTGAGTGGCTGATGGAGAACGGGTTTCAGGGGCTTGCCGGGCAAAGGGTGCCGGAGATGACCCCGGAGGTGGTGAGCCGCATCAGCGAGCGTTACATCGAGCTGTATGAGCATGTCACCGGGGAGAGATTCGTGGGGGCCGAGGCCGGTGACGTGACCGCCCGCATCGAGACAGGCGTGCTGACGTATATCGGCAGGAGGTAGCTTGCAGCGGTCGGCCGGCTGGCCGCGGCGCGATTTTTCCGTATTACAAAGACAGACAGTTATGATAGAGAGATATTCGCGCAAGGTGATGCGTGACGTGTGGACAGAGGAAAACAAGTTCCGCACGTACCTGCGTGTGGAGGAGCTTGCCTGTGAGGCTTGGAGCGAGCTGGGGGTGATCCCCAAGGAGGATGTCGCCCTGATAAAGGAACGCGCCGCGTTCTCGGTGGAGAGGATCCGGGAGATTGAGCAGCAGACCCGGCACGATGTGGTGGCGTTCACCCGGGCGGTGAGCGAAAGTCTCGGGGAGGAGCGCAAGTGGGTGCACTACGGGCTGACCTCCACCGATGTCGTGGATACCGCCAACGGCTGCCTCATCAAGCAGGCTGACGCCATTCTCCTCAAGGACTTGGAGGAGATACAGGAGGTGATCCGGCGCAGGGCGCTGGAGTTCAAGAGCACCCCCTGCATCGGACGTACGCACGGGGTGCATGCGGACATCACCTCGTTCGGGCTCAAGTGGGCGTTGTGGTACGAGGAGATGAAGCGCAACATAGAGCGTTTCAAGTATGCCGCCTCGTATGTGGAGGCCGGCAAGATGAGCGGGGCGGTGGGCAACTTCGCCAATATCCCGCCTTTTATCCAGGACTACGTGTGCGAGCATCTCGGCATAGCCAGCGCGGACATTTCCACCCAGGTGCTGCAGAGGGACAGGCATGCTTTCTACATGTCCGCGCTGTCCCTGGTGGCGTCAACTTTGGAGCAGATGGCACTGGAGATACGCAATCTGCAGCGCACTGAGGTCAGGGAGGCCGAAGAGGCATTCTCCAAGGGGCAGAAAGGCTCTTCCGCCATGCCGCACAAGCGCAACCCCATCTCCTCGGAGAACATCTGCGGCTGCGCAAGGGTAATGCGCGGATACATGCTGACATTCAATGAGAATGTCGCCCTCTGGCACGAGAGGGACATTTCGCATTCGGCAACGGAGCGCATCATACTCCCGGACGCGACGGAGCTGCTGGACTACATGCTCAACCGCTTCTGCGGGATACTTAAGAATCTTGTCGTATATCCAGAAAACATGCTCGCCAACATTTGGCGCACTCACGGGGTCATATTCGCGCAGCGGGTGATGAACGCGCTCATCGGCAAGGGCCTGTCAAGGGAAAAGGCATACGATACCGTGCAGCCTATAGCCATGCGGGCGTGGACAGAGGGACTGGACTACAAGACCCTGCTGCTGGAGGACGGCACTGTGTCGGCACTCCTGACTCGTGACGAGCTTGAGGGCTGTTTCACCCTCGAATACTATTTCAAGAACGTGGATTACATCTACCGGCGCGTCGGCATTGAATAGGCTCAGCGCATGACTGTCTCGGAGCGGCCCGGGCCCACGGAGATGATGCGTATGGGGCAGCCGGTCTGCTCTTCGATGTAGCGCACGTATGTCTTGAATTCCTCTGGGAAGTCCTCGTAGCGGCGCACCCCGCAGATGTCCCGCTTCCACCCCTGGAACTCGGTGTACACCGGCTCCACTTCGTCCCCAGCCTCGAACGGGAAATAGTCCACCGTCTTGCCGCCTGTCTTGTAGGCGGTGCATACCTTGATGGAGGCGAAGCTGTTCATCACATCCGACTTCATCATAATCAGCTCGCTGACCCCGCTCATCATCACGGCGTATTTGAGAGCCACGAGGTCAAGCCATCCGCAGCGGCGCGGCCGTCCCGTGGTGGCTCCGAACTCATGCCCGATCCTGCGCAGCGTTTCCCCGGTCTCGTCGTGGAGCTCCGTCGGGAAAGGCCCGGACCCCACCCTCGTGCAGTATGCCTTGAATATCCCCATCACCTTGCCGACCTTGCCCGGAGACACGCCGAGTCCTGTGCAGACTCCGGCGGCCATGGTGTTGGAGGAAGTCACAAACGGGTAGGTGCCGAAGTCTATGTCAAGCATTGACCCCTGCGCTCCCTCGGCAAGTACGGGCACGTCGTCCTCTATGTACTTGTTGACGCGGATTTCGCTCTCTATGAACTCAAAGCGCTTGAGTCTCCCCACCGCCGCAAGCCACCTGCTCTCGTATTCGCTGATGTCGAACGAGAAGTCCTTGTATTGCTGGAGCAGCCCGAAATGCTTGTGCTTGAGGGCCTCGTAGCGGGACTTGAACTCCGGAGAGAGGATGTCCCCGACGCGCAGGCCGTTGCGTCCTGTCTTGTCCATGTATGCCGGGCCTATGCCCTTGAGCGTGGAGCCAATCTTGGCCTTGCCCTTTGCGGCCTCGCTCGCGGCATCCAGCATGCGGTGTGTCGGAAGAATGAGGTGCGCCCTCTTGGATATCAGCAGCTTGCCGCTGATATCGCCGGCCTTGGCCTCGATGCTTGAGATCTCGTCCATCAGGATGACGGGGTCGATGACCACCCCGTTGCCGATGATGTTGACCGTCCCGGGGCGGAATATGCCGGAGGGCACGGTGTGGAGGACAAACCCTCCTTCGTCAAACACTATCGAGTGACCCGCGTTGGGGCCGCCCTGGAATCTTGCTATGACCTTGTAACCGGGGGTCAGGACATCGACCACCTTGCCTTTGCCCTCGTCGCCCCACTGGAGCCCGAGCACGACATCAACCTTTCTCATCTGAGGAATACAAATAACAACTCCTAAAGGTACGACCTTTCCCGGCTATTGCAAAAAAAATCCGCACCGAGATTTCTTC
>CAZKVW010000049.1:0-17051 GCA_964556285.1 uncultured Muribaculaceae bacterium | reverse complement strand
ACAACGGCACCATCGCCCTCTGGAAAGGCGGGCGCAGGTTTCTGCCCGACGCGGGGGTCTACACCTACAGCACTGCCAGCGGCAGCCTCCGCTCGTACTATGCCTCCACCGCCCTGCATAACACCATGACCCTCGACGGCGAAGATATTCCCAGCGGACACAGGCTGGGCAAATATCTAGGTGAAGGCGCCGGGAGCAATTACATCTGGCTGGCCAGCGAGAATGAATCTTACAGCGGCCTCACACACAGACGGACGGCATTCCTCGTGGACGGGACATTCTTTGTCATCGTAGACGAGGGATATGGCACGGCGAGCGGTGCCGTGAACATCCATTTCAATCTCTGCGCGGACACGTCCGGGTCGCTTGGGACGGATGCGGCGGTCATCGACGACCTCTCCACCGAGTACGCCTATGGAGCACACACGGTGTTCACCGACAACAACAATATGCTCTTCCGCACATTCGTGGATACCTCCGACGGATTTGACGGGGAGGCGAGCGTCACCCCCGTCTCGGACGAGATTGACAAGACGTACGACCGCAGGGCGTACAGCGTCAGCGTGACAAAGCCCTCCGGCTCGGCTGCGCGGTTCATCACCGTCATTTACCCCTACGGAGCGGCATCTGAGGCTGACGGCATCAGCGTCAGCGCGGCGTTCACCGACAACGAGGCCGGCAAGGAAGGCACGTTCCACAAGAGCGGGGCCTCCGTCAAAGTGACTGTCGGCGACATGGAATACAAGCTGGCATACAACCTTAATTACGGATCCGGCGGGGCTGCCGGCAACTATCTGGAAAGCGGGGAGAAATATTGGTTTTAACATAAGATTATGAATCAGAACATCTGTCGCGACAACATTTTGCGACTGGCTGCTGCGGCCGCGCTGGCATTATCCGGAATGGGAGGGGGGCTTGATGCTGTAGCGGCCAACCCGGCAACGGGAAACCCTGCAACCATAGCGGCCGCCCCCGACGGCGGGCAGGAATTCACACCCCCCGCCGGGGAGCACCCGAGGCTCTACCTGCGCAGTGGAGACATCCCGGATGTGAGGGAGAGGATGCGGAGCCGCGAGGGCAAGGCCATCATCGCGCAGATGGAGCGCAACAGCATTGACCGCACCCCCCAAGAGGAAGCTGCGGAGACGGACAGGGGGTTCCGCTACTACGCCAAGATGCGTGGACTCACCTCCCGCGCCCAGCTGCAGGCCCTCCATTACCTGGCGCACGGCGATGCCGATACCGCAAGGGCTGCCATCTCCACCGTGCTTGACAGCCTGCGGCGGACGCATTTCGGCACCAAGCAGGATCTCTCCCGCGCCAGCGGCATCATGATAATGACAGGCGCTATCGTCTATGACTGGTGCTACAGAGAAATGACCGATGCCGAAAGGCAGGAGTACATCCGGGAATTCATACGCATAGCCGGGACAATGGAATGCGGCTACCCTCCCAAGAGGAACGAGCCGATAGCCGGGCACAGCTCCGAATGGATGCTGCTGCGGGACCTGCTCTCGGCCTCCATCGCCATCTACGACGAGTACCCTGACATGTACAATCTGCTGATGGAGCAGTTCGGCTCGGACTACAGGCCGGTGCGCAACTACATCTATTCCGGAGGCAACTACCATCAGGGGACGAGCTACATCAACGTGCGCTTCAGCAATGACATGTTCTGCCAGTGGATCCTGCACCAGATGAGCTCAGGCGGGGACTATTTCGACAGGACGCAGCAGAATGTGCTCTATGACCTCATCTACCGCCGCCGCCCGGACGGTCAGGTGCTCCCGGCTGGGGACACCAACCACTCCCGCAAGAAGGCCACTTACACCCTCCCGATGATGCTCGCGGGCAGCTACTACGGCGACCCGTACCTGCTGCACGAGGCCCGGATTGACCGCAGCGCCATAGACCAGCACTGCCTGCTCTTCCAGCTCCTGTGGGAAGACCGCTCCACGCCGGACAAGGCTCCGGACGACCTGCCGCTGTCCCGCTACAGTCCCTCGCCATTCGGCTGGATGACAGCCCGCACGGGATGGGGAGACGACAGCGTCATCGCGGAGATGAAGGTCAACGAACAATTCGTAGGCAATCACCAGCATCTGGACGGAGGCTCGTTCCAACTGTACTACAGGGGGCCTCTGGCTCTTGACACCGGCTATTATCAAGGCAAGAATGACGGCGGCTACAACAGCCCCAACAACAAGAACTACACAAAGCGCACGATAGCGCACAATTCCCTGCTCATATATGACCCGGACGAGGTGTTCGAATGCTACAACTACGGAGGCGCCGGGCGTACACGGACAGCCGGCAACGACGGAGGGCAGCGCATGCCCGGCATCGGCTGGGACACCTGCCGCTCGTTCGAGGACCTGATGAGCGAAGAATACACCGTAGGCAGGACACTTGCCCACGGTTTCGGCCCGGACAGCCTCAAGCCTGACTACACCATTCTCAAGGGCGACATCACCAAGGCATACTCCAGAGACAAGGCTCTTGACGTGCGCCGCAGCTTCGTGTTCCTCAACCTGCATGACAAGACCGTCCCGGCCGCGCTCATAGTCTTTGACAGGGTCGTGTCCAAAGACCCGTCTTTCAAGAAGACATGGCTGCTGCACAGTATTGAGGAGCCGGTGGCGGACGCAAGCTCGTTCACTGTCAGGCGCACCCAAAACGGGGACATCGGGATGCTCCGATGCGATGTGCTCTGGCCCCAAAGCGCCGTCATCGAGAAAGTGGGCGGCCCCGGCAAGGAAATGTATGTCGGCGGAGTCAACTACCTCGGAGAGCTGAGGACCAAAGACCCGGCCCGCGAATACGGGGTCTGGAGGATAGAGGAGAGCCCGGCAACGGCATCTGCGGAGGACATATTCCTCAATGTAATGCAGGTCTGCGACAATGACTGCACCAGCACCCGGAGCGTGTCAGCGATAGATTCGCCGGATGCGGTCGGGACGGTCATAGCCGACAGGGCCGTGACATTCTCCCGGGACGGGCAAATGCTGGAGGGGACATTTTCATTCACTGTTCCTAAAGGCAGCAGCAAGACCCTCCGGCTGCTCGTGACCGACCTCGCGGACGGCACTTGGACAGTCAAGCGCGACGGCAAGACCCTTGCCTCCGGCCTCCAGCCTGACCCGGACTCGCACTCTTTGTATATTAACGGCAAAGCCGGCAAATACACGCTCACAAGGCAATAGCCGCCGTCTCCAACACGACATGCCCATGAAACGACTGCTTGTCACAATCCTCGCGATTACATTCGCGCTGTACGCAGGGCAGATATACGGCGCGTCCGCAGCTCCCGGCTTGCAGGATGCCGACTCACGCGCCGCCTCCGCGCTCGCCATCCGGCTGCTCCCGCGACATGGCGCAGAGATAGATTTCGTGACCGTGCCGTCCGGGACGGACACTTACACTATAGAGGTCTCAGGAGGGCGGCTGCGCATCAGCGGCAACAATGCCAATTCCATGGCTGTCGGCCTCAATACCTACCTCAACGAATGTTGCAACGTGACCGTGAGCTGGTACGTGCGCGACAAGGTGCGGGAACCGCGCCGGCTGCCGCTGCCCGAGACGCCAATCACGCGCAAGGCTCTGCTGAGGGACAGGTTCTTCCTCAATTATTGCACATTCGGCTATTCGCTCGCATGGTGGGGATGGGAGGATTGGGAGAGGCTCATCGACTGGATGGCACTGAACGGCGTCACAATGGCATTGGCCAACACCGGCCAGGAGGCAATATGGCAACAGGTTTGGGGCGGCTTTGGCATCAGCGCGGACGAGACACGGGAATATTTCACCGGAGCGGCTTACCTGCCATGGCACAGGATGAGCAACATCGATTCCTGGCACGGCCCGCTGCCTCAGTCGTGGATAGACTCCCAGCTCGAACTCCAGAAGCGCATCGTGGCCCGCGAGACCGAACTCGGCATTTCCCCCATTCTGGGGTCGTTCAACGGGCATGTCCCGGGCCGGCTCAAGGAGCTGTTCCCCGATGCGGACATCCGCCGCCTGTCGAGGTGGAGCGGATTCCCGGAGGAATACAGATGCTGGTACCTGAGCCCCTCCGACCCGCTGTTCGCCAAGATACAGGCCGCATTCCTCGCCAAACAGAGCGAACTGCTCGGCAATGTCAGCCACATCTATGGCGTGGATCCCTTTAACGAAGTCGATCCTCCGAGCTGGGAGCCGGAATACCTCGCCGAGGCTGCCAGAAAGACCTATGAAGCCATGGCGCAGAGCGATCCCGAGGCGGTATGGCTCCAGATGGGCTGGCTCTTTTTCCACATGAAAGACAAATGGACGCCGGAACGCGTAAAGGCCTACCTCTCCCCCGTACCCAAGGGAAAACTGCTCATGCTCGACTACTATTGCGAAGACACCGAAGTGTATCGCGAGACCGATTCATTCTACGGGCAGGACTTCATCTGGTCCTATCTCGGCAATTTCGGAGGCAACACCATGATTTCCGGAGACCTGCTGGATGTCGAACGCCGGATTGACCGCGCGTTCGCGGAGGCCGGCCCGGGATTTGCCGGCATTGGAGGCACGCTCGAAGGCCTCGGCGTAGACCCGCCCATGTGGGAGTATGTACTCTCCCGCGCGTGGGAGGGCGGCGCCAGAGGCATGGAATATGTTGAAAAGGTGGCGGACAGGCACTCCGGCAGACAGGATCCGGAATACCGCGAGGCATGGAGGACGCTCGGGGCCAGCTGCCACAGGCAAAGAGCCCGCGACAGGGCCATGACAGTGCCTGCGCGTCCCAACTTGGAGGGCTGGAGCAAATGGCGCAAGACTTATTGCTATGACAATGATTCGCTCGGCCTCGCCTGGGGGCATCTCGTCAGGTCAAGGCGTTCGGATGACGCGTCCTACAGGTTTGACTGCGTCAATATCGCCCGGCAGTGGCTAGAGAACGAGTTCACTGACCAGTTCCAGAGCGCCGTCACGGCATACAAGTCGGGGGACGCGGCAAGCCTGTCACGGAGCTCGGAGCGCATGCTTGAGATTCTCGATGACCTCGACATGCTCTGTGCGACGGACAGTTATTTCCTGCTGGGGAAATGGATTGCCGACGCCCGCAGCCATGGCGCGACACCGGAGGAAAAGGAATGGTTTGAAAGGGACGCGAGGCTGCTGCTCACCTGCTGGGGGCAGAAAGGCAGCAGCCTGACCGATTACGCGGGACGTTCATATTCCGGTCTCATCAAGGACTACTACAAGCCGCGCTGGGAGCATTTCCTTTCAGGCCTTCGCGACGCGCTCGAGGGCGGCGGCGCATACGACATCAAGGCATTCAACCGCTGGAGCTTCGATTTCGAATGGCGTTGGGCGACCGAAGACCGCACGACCTGGCCGTCAGTCCAGCAGGGCGATCCCGTCAAGGCCAGCCGAAAACTGTACAAGAAGTATTTCAACTGACTCCTCCCGAGAGATGAGAAAACTGTTGCCATTGATGACCATGGGCTGCGCTTCTGTAGCCGCAGGCGCACAGGAGGCCGCTGAAGCCGGGCCTGAAACGACGACGCAAAGGCCCGACATTGTCCTGATAATGACTGACCAGCAGACCGCGCTGGCCATGTCCTGCGCAGGGAGCAAATATGTAAGCACCCCCAACCTCGACCGTCTGGCGGCCAGGGGCGTGCGCTTCACCAATGCCTATTGCACCGCCCCGGTCAGCGGCCCTTCGCGGGCGTCGATGTTCACCGGAATGTACCCCGATGAGATAGGGATGATACGCAACGGCGCCGCGCTGCCGGACTCCCTGGCGGGCAGGACTCTCGGCTCGCTGGTCTCCGCTGCCGGCTACCAGTGCGCCTACGGCGGCAAATGGCATGTCGGGCCGCAGAACACCATACCGGACGGGGTGTACGGGTTCCGGAGAATCTGGCCGCACAACGACAACGGCCTTGGAGAGGCCTGCGCGGAGTACCTGCGCGGGCAGCATTCAGGGCCGTTCTTCCTCGTGGCATCGTTTGACAACCCTCATAACATCTGCGAATACGCCAGGGAGCAGGACTTGCCTTGGGGCAAGGTTGAGATTCCGCAGAGGCGGAGGCTCTGGCCGAGGCTGCCGCGCAATTTCAGGCGCAAGAGATCCGAGCCGGATGTCATCACATACGAGCAGCAGTCCAACTACAGCGCATATCCTGTGGTGAGGTGGAAGCGCAGGGACTGGAGGAGATACAGGGCCATGTACTGCGCCCTTGTCGAGAAAGTGGACGCGCAGATAGGCAAGGTCATCGACGCCATCGACTTTGACCGCACCGTGGTCATATTCACCTCCGACCACGGCGACGGCGTGGGAGCACATCACTGGAACCAGAAATCCGCCCTCTACGAGGAGGTCGTGAATATCCCGCTGATAGTGTGCCTCCCGGGCGGGGCGCATGCCGGGGAGACCCGCAGCCAGCTGGTCTCCAACGGGGTGGACATATTCGAGAGCATCTGCGACTGGGCCGGTGCCGGACGGCAGCTGGGGCAAGGGCATTCGTTCAGGGCCGCTGCGGAGGAAGACGCGCCGGGGCAGGATTTCATCGTGACAGAGACGACATTCGACAAGGGCACGACCAGAGGCTGGATGCTGAGGACTGCCGATTACAAGTATGTCCTCTATGACAAGGGCAAGAGCCGCGAACAGCTCTTTGACATGCGGTCTGACCGCCTGGAAAAGCACAACCTCTCAGCCAAGAAGCGCTGTCAGGACAGCTTGCAGGCTCACCGCGACCTCCTCGACGAATGGATGTCCAGCCACGGGGTCCGCCCCACCCGCCGCACATCCCGCGACATACCCGGATCCAGCTACAAATGACATGATACTGCCTGTCTCCGCACTGATGCCGGGGACAGGACGCAAGAAACGGCAACAACCTCTAAAAGAACCTGACATGAGACCGCTAACCGCAATACCGTCAACCTGCCTGCCGCTGGCAGCCCTGGCAGCCGGATGCGCCCCGCAAGGAGGGCAGCAGCCCCAGCAGCCCAACATCATCCTGATGATGACCGATGACCACACCACACAGGCCTTGAGCTGCTACAGCCCCGGGCTTGTGGACACGCCCAACCTCGACCGTCTGGCCAAGGAGGGCATGATGTTCAACAACTGCTTTGTCACCAACGCCATCTCAGGGCCGTCCCGCGCCTGCATACTGACAGGCAAGTACAGCCATGTCAACGGGTTCACGGACAATTCCCGGACATTTGACGGCGACCAGCAGACATTCCCCAAGCTCCTGCACGAGGCGGGATACCAGACGGCCATGATCGGCAAATGGCATCTCAACTCCAACCCGCGGGGCTTTGACACCTGGAGCATACTCGTCGGGCAGGGAGACTACTACAACCCCACATTCATCGAGAACGGGGTCACCCATGACGAGCCTGGATATGTGACGGACATCATCACCGACAAGGCCATCTCGTTCGTGGAGGGCAGGGACAAGTCCAGGCCGTTCGCGATGCTGTACTACCACAAGGCGCCGCACCGCAACTGGCTGCCTGCGCAACGTCATCTGGGCATGAACGAGGGCAAGACCTATCCGGAGCCGGGCAACCTGCTGGACGACTACTCAGGCAGGGGCAGAGCCGCCCATGAGCAGGAGATGCAGATAGGCAGGGACATGTGGCCGGCCTGGGATCTCAAGCTGCTGTACCCGGAGGAGTTCGAAAGCGTCGGCGACCTCGCCCTGACCGGGGATGCCAACAAGGATGATGTCGGACGTGCCAACAGCGAGCTCAACGCCACAATGCAGTGGAAGGCCGCCTACGGCCGCATGACCCCCGCCGAGAGAGCCGCGCTCGACTCGGCATACGCCCCGCGCAGGGCACAGTGGCGGGCCATCAGGGACACAGCTTCGGAAGCGACGCTGACCCGGTGGAAATACCAGCGTTACATGCAGGACTACACGGCGGTGATTACCGCAGTCGATGAGAATGTCGGGAGGCTGCTGGCCTGCCTCGAACGCGAAGGGATACTCGACAACACCATCGTCATCTACACCTCCGACCAGGGATTCTTCCTCGGGGAGCACGGCTGGTTTGACAAGCGGTTCATGTACGAGGAATGCCAGCGCACTCCCCTGCTCGTTCGTTATCCCCCGGCAGTCAAGGCCGGCAGCGTGACGGACGCCATGGCCCTGAACATCGATTTCGCCCCTACCCTGCTGGACTTCGCGGGCGTGAGTGTGCCGGATGACATCCAGGGGGTGTCGTTGCGTCCGGTGCTGTGCGGCGCGGGACGTGAGCCAAAAGGATGGCGCGACGCGGTATACTACCATTACTACGAATACCCGTCCTGGCATTCGGTCAAGCGGCACTACGGCATACGCACGCGCGACTGCAAGCTCATCCATTTCTACAACGACATAGACGAATGGGAGATGTACGACCTGCGCAAGGACCCCCACGAGATGCGCAGCGTCTATGGCGACCCCGAATATGCCGCCGTAAGGGCAGAAATGGAGGAGCGGATGAAGAAGCTCCAGGAGCAATACGGGGACACCGACCCCACCGAACGTGAACAGCAGTTTGCGATGTGACAAACCCATTGACAAGACAAGTATAGAGTATGGACAGAAGAGACTTTTTGCAGGCGTCCGGCTGGACACTGGCCGGGCTTGCCGCCATGGGGGCGGTCCCGGGGTGCACCTCCGGACGTGCCTCGCTGCCGGGCGGATACGGGGGCAGGAAAATGCCTTCACTGCGTGACTACAAGGTGTACTGGGGGGATGTGCACAACCACTGCAACATCACCTACGGCCACGGCGACCTCGCCGATGCCATCGACGCCGCAAGGGAGCAGCTAGATTTCTGCTCCGTGACCCCTCACGCCATGTGGCCAGACATTCCAGGGGAGGGAGACCCGAGGCTGGAATGGGTCATCGGCTATCATACAGCAGCGTTCAAGAGACTCCGCGCCGGGGGCTATGACGCCTATCTGCGCAAGATGAGGGAGTCCGACGAGCCGGGCAAGTTTATCACTTTCCCCTCCTACGAGTGCCACAGCATGAAATATGGCGACCATGTCGCCCTGTTCCATGACTTTGACGCCCCGCTGGTGGAGTGCGATTCCGTGCCTGACCTCATGGACAAGCTCAAGGGGTACAACGCCTACATCACCCCGCACCACATGGGCTACATCACCGGGTTCAGGGGCTACAACTGGGAATATTTCAAGGGCGGGGCGCAGACGCCTTTCGTGGAGATGTATTCCCGCCACGGGCTTGCAGAGAGCGACTCGGGTGACTATCCCTACCTGCACGACATGGGGCCGCGCACCTGGGAGGGCAGCATCCTGTACGGGCTGGAGCTCGGGCACAAATTCGGCCTGATATGCTCTACAGACCAGCATGCCGGATATCCCGGAAGCTACGGCGACGGGCGCGTGGCGGTGCTCGCGCAGTCACGCGACAGGGATGCCATCTGGGCAGAGCTGGGGCGGAGGCATGTCTACGGCGTGACCGGAGACAAAATCAAGATTGATTTCCGCATCGGCGATGCCGGGATGGGAGATGTCACCCGGGCGGCGAGACGGGAAATCTATGTCAACGTCGAGGCCCAGAACCAGATAGACTATGTGGATGTCGTCAAGAACGGCCGCAGCATCGCTCGGCTCACCGCTCCGGCCCGCGCCAAAGCTCCTGACACAGACACGCTCCGGGCCAAGCTCAAAATCAATTTCGGCTGGAACCGCGAAGAGGAATACATCCACTGGGACAGCAGGGTGAGCATAGACGAGGGGGTAATCAGTGACTTGCAGACCTGCTTCAGGGGCGCGGCATTCACCTCCCCGCAACCAGGCGAGACAGAGTTCAAGACGCGTGTCAACAAGCTGGCCGGGCGCGGCGACAGGGATGTCAGGCTCGACCTGTATTCGACCAAGAATCCCAACACGATGACTCCTGCAATGCAAGGCGTCATCCTGGACGTGGAAATGCCGCGCAAAGCCATGGTCAGGGTCGAGGCTAACGGGCATCAGTACGCGCACAGCCTGGATGAGCTGCTGGACGGGGCGAGGGCGCATTTCCTGAGGGGATGGCTCTCGGAGGCTGTCCAGTTTGAGAGGGCTGTGCCCGAGGCCGGATTCTGCGTGGGAGATGTGATGACGGATACGGAGCAGGAGCGCGACACGGATTACTACTACGTCCGTGTGCGACAGACAGACGGGCAATGGGGCTGGTCCTCCCCCATCTGGGTCGAACGCGCCTGACAGCAATTCGCCCGTCCGGAGCGGGCTGCCCCCAAGCGCGGCCCCGTCAGGGGAGGTCACGGAGAGTGAAGCGGAAGCCAAGCCCCCCGCCTGGCACTTGGAACGCCGTTATCTGCCCATGGTGGAAGAGGACGGCGTTACGCACTATGGAGAGGCCCAGGCCAGACCCGTCCCTGTTCCTGTCGGTATCCAGGCGATAGAACCGCTCGAATATCCTGTCCATCTCCTGTGGCGGCACTCCCTGCCCGTTATCGGTGAATTCCACCACATGCGCTCCCCTGCCGCCGCTGGCATAGCCGATGCGCACCGTGCAGCCGTGCCCGGCATATTTGACGGCGTTTTCCATCAGGTTGCGGAAAATGGCGTAGAGCAGCCCTTCATTGGCGCGGATGCTGACAGGCGGCAGCTCGTTGAGGACGGTCATCCCGGCCTCCGTTATGCTCACATGCATCTCGTCAATCACCTCGTCAGCCACGCGCTTTAGACCCACCGGCTCTACCTTAAACTGCTCCGGAGCCTCCTCCAGCTTGGTTATCAGCGAGATGTCGCGTATCATGTCCGACAGCTTGACCGACTGGATCCAAGAACGCTCCACGTAGGTGCGGCGGCGTTCCTCGGGCAGTTCCGGGTGGTTGACCACGGTCTCCAGATACCCGCAGATGCGGCTGACAGGAGTCTTGAGCTCATGGGAGATGTTGCCTGTCATCTCGTGCTTGAGAAGCCGCCGTTCCTCCTCATTCTTGGCCGACTCCCTGCGTTCGTATCGTCCTGCGAGGACTGCTATGGCCGCCAGAGCCAGAGACAGCATCAGCAGCACGACCAGCATCAGCATCCAGTCCGGCCTGAAAAAGCGTTCGAGCCTTATCTCAAATGCTTGAGCGACCCTCACGATGCGGTCATCATAACGTTTGGCGTAGTAGAAATACTTCTTGTGGGCGGTGTCCGACTCCCGTACAGACCACCCCGACCCGCTATCCACGCAACGCACTATCTCAGGCCGGAGGAGGTGGTTCTCAAGTCCGGCAGCCGCAGCGTCCGAGTCATAGAGCACATCACCTGACAGAGAGAGCACCGTGATTCTCAAGCCGTCCGTGAGCATGCCGGAGGACAGCAGCAGCGTATCTCCCCGGCTGACAAGGTCGGCGTAGCCCTCCAGCCTTGCCCGCATAGCCTCCACTTTCCAATTGCGCGCGCTGAGGAGCGCGGACATGACAGCACCCGCCGCGAAGAGAATGAATATCAGCGACAGCCAGACAACTGTCTTATGACCGCTCCGCCTCATGCGAATCAAAATAATAGCCGAAACCAATGCGGTTACGGATGAGATCCTTGTGTTCTCCCAGCTTGGCCCGGATCCTGGCGATATGCACGTCCACCGTCCGCTCCAGCACATACGGGGCTTCTTTCCACAGCTCACGGATCAGCGCGGCGCGGGAGAAACAGGTGTCGGGATGTTGCGCCAGCAGTGACAGCAGCTGGAACTCCTTGCGGGAGAGGGGCAGCTCCCGGCCGCAGTCGCTCGCCGTCTTGGCATCAAAATCAATGGCCAGCGTACCGCAGCGCAGGACGTTGGCCGGCGACTCCCCGCTGCGCTTTAGGACAGCCTTTATCCGCGCCAGTACCTCATTGATGGAGAACGGCTTGGGAATGTAGTCGTCTCCCCCCGCCGAGAATCCTGTCAGGATGTCATTCTCCTCGGATCGGGCGGTAAGGAATATGATGGGAGTCCGCTTGCCTTCGAGCCTGATCCGCCGCGCCAGCTGAAACCCGCTGAGCCCGGGCAGCATCACGTCCAGCAGGATAAGGGCAGTGCTGGAGGACAGCAGCCCGAGGGCCTCCTCGGCTGACGAGGCGGCCAGGACGCTGTAGCCGGCGTTCTCCAGATTGAATGTCAGGATTTCGCGCAGGTCGGCGTCATCCTCCACTATCAAGATTTCCCTTTTCATGGCTTGGTGCAAATATAGCAGTTTGCCGCATTCGGCAAACGGGCGCAGAAATTAAGTTTCTGTTACATTTTCGGAGTTTCGCGTCAAGTCTCTGTTAAATCGGCTTTTGCGGGCTGCGGAATGCTTTGACGGCTCTGGGGGAACAGCCATTTTTGCATCGGCAAAAAAGGAAAAATTATGATTATGAGTATTCTCACACTGCTCGGAGCCCTCGGGATGTTCCTGTACGGGATGAGGACCATGAGCGACGCTCTGGAGAGAGCGGCCGGGGAAAAGTTGCGCAGGTTTATGGCTTCCCTGACCTCCCGCCCGGTAAAGGGTGTGCTGACGGGATTGACAACAACGGCTGTCATCCAGTCTTCGAGCGCGACCACGGTAATGGTCGTGAGTTTTGTGAGCGCGGGCCTGTTGACCCTGACACAGGCCATCAGCGTCATTATGGGAGCCAATATAGGCACCACCATGACAGCGTGGATTGTGTCTCTGTGCGGATTCAAGATGGACATCACCACGCTGGCTCTGCCGCTGGCGATTGCGGGCTGCGCCATGAGCGTGTCCAACAGGGTCAAGCTCCGGGACATCGGGGATGCGGTCATGGGGTTCAGCATATTGTTCCTCGGGCTGGCGTTCATGAAAAGCTCGGTCCCCGACCTGCAGTCCATGCCGCAGACACTGTCGTTCATACAGGCCTGTTCGGGGCACGGCTTGGGTTCGGTGCTGCTCTTCTGCCTGATCGGGACTGCCCTGACGCTTGTCCTGCAATCCTCCAGCGCGACTGTCGCTCTGACGCTGGTGCTTCTCAACATGGGCTGGATAGGTTTCGACATGGCGGCCGCGATGGTGCTTGGCGAGAACATAGGCACGACCATCACGGCCAACATAGCTGCGACGATGGGCAATATCAATGCAAAGCGGGCTGCGCTGGCTCACACCATATTCAACATGATAGGCGTGGCGTGGGCGATACTGCTGTTCCGCCCCTTCCTGTCGCTGGTGCAGTGGACGGTCTCGGTTTGCGGGCTGGGCGGAAGCGCGCAGACCCCGCTGTACAGCCTGTCGATGCTGCACACGATGTTCAATGTGATCAACACCTGCCTGCTGATATGGTTTATCCCGCAGATCCGGGACATGGTGTGCGCCATCATCAAAGACAAGCCGCAGCGGGCCGTATCCAAGGACAAGGCGGCCGGAAGCGGCGCATGGCGGTCTGAGGCCCCAGGCGAGACGGCTTGATAGAGGCTTTGCCGGCTCTGACAGGTAACACGGCCCGGACTGGGTCTGGCGGTTCGTGGACGACGGGGACACGTCAGGGACGGGGCAGTACGAAGAAGCCGCCGCTGCATCCCCAGCCCGATACGGACTGACTTGCAGCGGCGGCTTGTGCAGAGGCGGGACCGTAAGCCGGTTTCTGTTTTTGATTCCATCATTTATCTGCGCAACCTACCCCCCGGCATCGGACGGGCAGCCCTCATCTGCCGGTATATTTGGTCTTGCAAGTCCTGGCGCCGTACCCCGCCCATGTCGCCACGCGCGGTCGTGAGCTCTTGCCTCACGTTTTCACCCTTGGAGGCGTTGCCTCCGGTCGTTTTCTGTTACGGCACTCGTGAGATTACTCCCACCTGCGCTTTCCGCAGCAGGATGCCCTGCCTTGTCCGGACTTTCCTCGGCATCGCTGCCGCGATGGAACGTCCCGCCGGGGCAAAGATACACATTTTGCAGTTTTTGCGGCATTCAGATTATTGACTTGTCCAGCAGAAAAGGTATCACGCCGACAAAACTTATCCCGTCAACATCCGTCCAAATTTTCTGGCTGCCGTCAAGGACAACGAGCTTCCGAAAGAAATCGCCTGTTTTTTTTAGCGAGAACATTTCCTGCGCTTTTTTCTCTTCCGTATCTGTGTTGAGGGCAGACTGGATGTAAATCTTATCTTTGCCCGTATTGACAACAAAATCAATTTCGTGCTGGGACTGAACTTGCTTGCCCTCCTTGGATGTCATTGTAGACTCCACAATCCCGACATCTACAGACAAGCCTCTATTCACCAGTTCATTGAAGATGATGTTCTCCATGAGATGGGAACGTTCCTGCTGTCTGAAATTCAGTTTGGCATTCCAAAGCCCTATGTCTGTCGCATAATACTTCATTGGGGAGCCGTAATACCTTCGGCCTTTCACATCGTAACGTTTGGCTTTCTTGAACAGATAGGCCTCTTCAAGATAATCAAGATAATTCTTGATGGTATGGTCTGAAGCTGGCTTTCCGAGACGGGGACATGCCGAACCCGTCTGCGCATGAGGGTTGGTCAGCGACCCGACAGATGAATACAGCGAATCAACCAGCGCGTCAAGGACGGTGTCGTCTTTCAAATGGTGCCTCTCCACAATATCTTTGATGTATACCCGTGAATGGAGGCTTTCAAGATACTGCCTCTTCTGAGCCTCATCTTCTTCCAGGACTGCGAGCGGCATTCCTCCGTATGTCAAGTAGACCTCAAACGCATCTGCTTTTTCCAACGCCGAGGCAGAATAAAACTCAGGAAAAGACAATGGAAATACCCTTATCTCAGTACCGCTTCACTCCTGTGGAAAGGAGATATTCTTTGTACAAGTTGAAGAGCAGGAAGGACTTCCCGCATCTTCTTATGCCGGTAATGATTTTTACCTTGCCGTTCCACTGATGAGAAATGAGTTTCTGAAGGTAGCTGTCTCTTCGTATGACCATGATAAAGTATTTTCGACTGCAAAATTAGTCAACAATTGGATTATTTTTGCAGTAAACATGAAATAGCGACGATGTAATTTTGCCCTCCATGAGAACAACTGCACCAGCAGGAGCGGCAACAGACTTCCCCGAGAAGTTGCAAGTTGCAAGTTTCCGATTTTTTCCGTAACTCTGCACAAAATAAAGGGAAAGTGACGAGCATCACGCTGCCGTTTGATTCACGTAAATCTCGCAAATTTCTACGAATCAGTCAATGGCTTGCGAGCGATGCCTGCACCCGTTACCGGGCGTGGGCTGCTCCTGCTGTTTTGTTGATTCGGGTTTTGCGAGAACCTACGTGGGCAAAATTGGCGGCTGGACAAGAAGTTAACTAAAAACATAAACAGAATGGAAAAAAGATTTCGTGATTTAGGTCTCATAGGGAATTTTCGCAAAAACGAAAACGGCAAAAATTATTTGACCATATTGAAAGACTTCCTCGGCAAGGACATTTCTGACGAGGACTTGTCCAAGGATTTGGATGACTTCGTTGGATCCTCGGACTTCTCCATAGAGTATCTTGACGGCGACGGAGCAATTGTGGAAAATGAAGCCGATAGCCTCGCTTTCCGTTTTCGTCTGCCATGGGAGAGCAAGTATGGCACTCCCGTTTATGGATTGTTCACAAGGAAAAGCAAGGACCTGAGGTTTGTCGGCGTGAAATGGGAATCTGAATCTTTGAATGACTTTGGCAATGTCAGGAAACAGTCTTTAGGACAACTTAACGAGATGTCCGGAGAAAACATCACGGATATTCGCAATGTGTCATACAGCAATGTGACATACTATAATGGAGCAGGGTACACCAAATATCCTGACGGAACGCCGGTAAGCAAAGGCACAGCGAAATACATCATATTTTCTACCCCATACAAAAATAAAGACGAGCATACGCAAATTGTCGGATGGTTCACATTCAACAACGGCAAGATGCAAGGTATCTCCTGGGGAACAGAAGAAGACTTCAAAAAACATCTGCAGCTTGGCAGTGAATTTCATTCCTCCATTGGAAGGATGAAATTCGCCGACTTGAGAGCCGTCAACGCCTTCCTAAAGCAGGTGGCCGATAAATGTATGCCGGAAGTGTGGGCCTTCAAAGACAAGAATGGACATATTGGGCTCCCTATACTTAAATCCTATCTTGAAAACGAGTTAGACCGTCTGTACTATGAGAAAGACGTGCTTGGGGCAAACGGCAGCGACGCTTCTTATAAAGACCGCATAGTCTACAACCAAGACCGGACATACGCCATGTTCAATACAAACCTTATCAACACGTTCGGACAAGACCTTATTATAATGGGCAAAATCATCGGGCTCGGAGGGGAAGAGTATTTATCTGACCTTACTGTTTCTCCATCTGTAATGCAACAGCGCATGTCAGGATACACCGCTGACGCTCCCAAGCCAAAGGTTCCTGAATTCTTCAAGGACATAAACGACATTGTGTTCCATGTTGAATGGGTCATTGACACTAATATGAATAGCTATAACCATATCATAAAGAAAAGAAGGGAAAGATTCCCGGTGCAATACCAAGAAAAGGCTAACAACATTTTGGGCACCATACTCGACAGTTCCATAAAGTTGTCGCAGAACATCGCAAGACGCAACTACAAGTTCATCGTTCCGATGTACTACCCGGAAGAGCACCGCATACAACTGCTCATGCCCATCTACCTCGACGGAGAATACACACGGCATCCCGATTTCGCGCTTATTCTGACTCCACACCCAGAACAAAGAATATACACTCCTGAAACCATTTTAGGGCTCAATGAAGTTTACATGGACGCACGGCTCATAGCAAAGCCTGAGACATCGTGGCTTAATCCTGAAATCATAGATGGAGAGAATACAGATTAAGCTGCTTTAGGCAGTAAAAGACAGAAACAGCGGAAGCATCCTCTGCCACAACGGTTATGAAGCTTGATTGCGCAAGAGGATCCGCGCATTCAAAAGGTTCGGCGCAGCCGCATCCCCAAATACTTTGCTCACGGTCAAAAGGGGAAAGCGAGCGCCAATGAGCCTTTTATATCCATCTGAAGCGCAGCATTAAACCTTAAGCCTATGCCAGAATTCGGCTCATGCGTAAAACCCTGTGTTTAGAGATTGACAGTTGACAGAAGTG
>CAZKVW010000048.1:2974-17319 GCA_964556285.1 uncultured Muribaculaceae bacterium | reverse complement strand
TGCGGTCACGCTTGCATGATGCCGTCGCGACACAGAGGAGCGCAGCGGCAGCGAGAATCTGATACGTCTTCATGAATCAGGCAATAATGATTATTTTGCGCAAATTTATCCAAAATTGCGCAAAAAGCCAAGCCCTGTAAACGCTGCGAGCCGCCCCGGAAGGAGCGGCCCGCGATGCGTAACGAAAGCAGTAATAACTACTCTACAACCTCAAATACAGGACTGGTGCCATCTGCTGCACCGGCTATACGCATTGTCCCACCATTCGGCGCGTCAAGTATTGCATTCTTGGTGGTACAATTAGCAGCGCATACAAAACGGAATTGCATGGTCGTACAAGCGGCAGCCAACGTACAAGTCACGTCTACATTGATATTTGAAGTCCCTAACGTATGAGTATACGTGACACTGCTCCCAGAGACTTCCGCAGTCTTTGTATCACTTGCCGGCTTCCAATCGGAGCCGTCGAAATACTCCAGTAGCCAATACTTATGTCCTGTGGCGGACACTCTTGTAAGGAAACTGATATGCAATTTGGTCTCGGAAGGATACTCTTTTCCGTCAGAGGCCGAAAACAGCCAATAATCTCCAGGCCACGCGCCTGTCACGTATGGATGTCCAGTGCTTCCCACGATTCTCATGGGATTTTTCGCGTCATCTGTCTTGTAGGCTGTCTTGTCAACCTGCCAATACTCAATCTTGCCAGAGCCCTTGAGATTGGCGGGGACATACTTGCCTCCATTCCCTGCTTCAAAATCAACGACACCCGAAGTCCCGCCAAAGTAATCCTGATAAGAAGGCATGTCAGCCGCAGAGAATTGCCACGCCGTGTACATCAGTGTCGATTTGGGCAGCTGAACCACAGTCAAGACGCTCTCCAGCCCGCTGGGTGAAACAACCGTAATATGCCCGATACGACTGTTTTCAGTATCTGCGTTGGCATCAACAGAGTAGGCCAGTTCAGACACGGAAACAACCGATTTCGTCTGCATTATGGTAATCCACTCCACATCCGAAGACGCTGTCCACTCTACGTTGGCCTGTATGCCAACCTTATATTCATCAGCGTCTGCGCTTATTTCAACTTTGTTGCTCCCGACTATGCTCACGAACGGCTCCAGATCCTGCCCGGCAGCGCCTTGGACTACGGGTATGGTCTTGACTGTCTCGTTGGAGAGTATGGTGATGGTTGTCTCCCGTATCGAGGAGAGCGTCGTGGTGTCGCACGTGACCGTGACGGTCTGCTCCTGCCCTGCGGCTCCGGACTCCACATCCAGATGCAGCCAGGAGGCCCCGGATGTCAGGGTGTAGGCATAGTCAGAGCTGACGGTGAATGTCTTGCCATCGGCGGGAATGCCGTCGAACGCGAGATGATCCACAGACACGGAGATGTTGGCCTCCACGGGATCCGCCGCGCTGCCGTCGCCCTCCTCAAGGATGACGATGGTCGGCTGTGACGCGACAGCCTTGGCGCTGGAAACGGCCAGACGGGCGCTGCCTCCGTTCCTCGCCGTCAGGGCGCCTTTCCCGCTCGCCTGCCAGTTGGCCACGCAACGGAAGCGGAACTGCCCGTGCTCCACATTCCGCTCAAACACGACCGTCTCGTCCACGATGACATTGGTCGCACCGTCAGAGTTCATCGCATGAGTGTAAGTGACATTGCCGCCGGCGGATTCGGGGATGTCTTCAGAGACGAGGGGTGTGCCCGCCGTCTTCCATGTCTTGCCGTCCAAGTATTCCAGTATCCAGTACTTGTGCCCGGTCGCGGATGTGCGGCAGCCGAACTTGATCTCCACCTTGGAGCCGGACTTGATGGGGCTGTCACCGTAGAACAGCCAGTAGTCCTCTGGCCAGGGGCCGGTGCAGCGCGGGTCGTTGCCGGAGATGTCCATGGCGAACTTGCTGTTGCCGTTGGTGCTCGCCAGGTCGTAAGGCACATACTGGATGTAGCCTGTCCCGGTATTGGCCGCAAACTGGTAAGTAGTGGGGAAAGTGCTTTTGTTGGCGGACGCGAACGCGCTCGTCTCTATCTCAAACCCGAGATAGATTGTCCCGACTGAGCCCTCGTCCTCCGCTGAGAGCACAAGCAGCGCGAGCTTGCCGTCCGACTGCCCGATGTACCACGCCTCCACATCCACATAGCGCAGAGCGAGGTTGCTCAGCAGCAGGGCGTCAAGCGGATCCACGGCCTTGCCCATCTCATCATCCCCGATAGAGAAGCTGCTGCCCGAGTACGAGCCGTGGAACGACACATGCTTGGGCGATGTGGGCAGGCTGGCCACAAACTCGGAAAGACCCTCCGTGAGATCCTGCGCCTCAGGGACGACAAGATCTCCGGAACCGGTCACGGTCGGGTCTTCAAGCTGCAGGGCCGCAATCCCGTTCAGAGAGACTATCTCGCCCGTCATGGTGATCTTGTCACCTGTCTCCAGGGAGCTGGAGCTGCCGCTCACATATATGGCGGACTCGCCGTCAACGGCCACAAAGCCGGACTTGGTGAATCCGGCCACCTGGCACTCCTTGACTTTGACGAGCGTCCCGGCCTCCAGAACGGCCAGCTCACCTACGGAATATTCGGCGGCATCCTTGTAACGGTCGCCCTTCTGCGTGATCTCCACATCAATCATCGCCACATGCGACGACCCCTGCACATACAGGTGCGCCGTCCTCGGCTCGATGGACGAATTGTAGTCAAAATGGACAGTGACATCCACCGTCCCCTCTCCGGAAGAAGGGTCAAGCGACAGCCAGTCCTCGCTCACGTCGGCGACCCATGACTTGTCGGCGTAGATGGTGACAATCCTGTCATTCTCGGCGGCGGGGACAGTGACGGACGACTCCGTCACCATCAGCGCGTCGGACATGCCCGCCTCCTCCTCTTTGCAGCCGGCAAGCGACAGCGAGCAGAGCGCAAGGCCCAAGGCAAATGCCCTGATATAGTGTAGTTTTGTCATATCATTCAATAATTAAAAATCAAGGCCGTCATCCCAGTTGGGGTTCTGGGTCAGGTTGGGATTGAGTTGCCGCTCCTTGGAGGGAATCGGGTAATAGTAATCCCTGGACTCGTCAAACACATGGGCTATGTCCTTGTGGACATCCAGATAGCCCCTGTCTCCATCGCTGAGCTTGATGGCCACGCCGTCCACATATATGCCGGCGACCTTGGTCGCAGCCTTGGCCGCGGCCTCATTGTCGGTCAGCAGGATGTCAGCGACGCCGTCGCCAGTGAGGTCGTACTCCCCAAGGGAGGGGAAATACATGCCGTGGAATGTCTGGCTTATGCACACGCCCTCTTTCCACCTCATCAGGTCATCCCATCTGCGCCCCTCAAAGGCCAGCTCCACTGTCCTCTCCCGGCGGATCTCAAGGATGACTCCCTTGTTGGCGCCGTCAGGGACATTGTGATACCCGTACTCATCCGATGTGAGGTAAGGGTCAGGGTTGGCGTTGGCGTCGGCAAGGGACATGTCAGGCATGCCCACCCTCTGGCGGAGCAGGTTGACCGAGGCGTCCAAGTCGTCCTGCGTGATCGTGCCCAGCTCCGCGAGAGCCTCGGCATAGATCAGGTACACCTCTCCAAGCCTGTACACGGGCATGTCGTTGTAGGACATGCTCACGCGGTCCACTTTCTCCCCGTAAGGGGTGTCCAGTGCCATGACAAACTTGGCCATCTGGAAGCCGGTGACAGAAGAGCCGAGGTCGGGGTAGAGCTCTTCAGTGCTCCCGAGCCTGTGATAGCCGGGGGTGACGATGGTATAGGAGAGCCTCGGGTCCCTGTCCTTAACCTCATCGACAAATGTCATCGTGTTCCAGCCGCTCTTGTCAGTGAACCGGGAGCCGTCCTTCATCAGGAAGCTGTCCACAAACTTCTTGGTCAGCCCGGGGCGGCCCTGCGTCGGCATTCTCGCGTAAGCGGAGCAGTTGTTGGTGATGGACAGGGACATGTCATTCTTGATGGCGAGGATGTACTCATCGGGGTCGGCGTCAATCTCGGCGAACAGCTGGACGAAATCATCGGCGAGCTTGTACTGCTTGCTGTCCATAATCTGCTTTGCCGCGTCAGCCGCGAGGGTGAGCCAGTCCTGCCATGTGTGACCCTCCAGCGAAATGCCGTGATACTTGCGGAATGTCCCCTCATACAGGCAGAACTGCGCCTTGAGGGCGAGAGCCGACCACTTGCTGACCCTGTAGAGCCTCTTCTCTGAAGGCAGGTTGTCAATCGCGTAGTCAATATCCTCAAGCATGTGGGTCATGATTGTCTCGCGGGAGTCCCTCGGGTTGTACAAGTCGTCTTCGGCTGAGCCGAGCTGCCTGTCAATCCAAGGCACATCGCCGAACCTCTTGACTTTCTCGAAATAGAAGAACGCCCTGAAGAAACGGGTTACACCGGTATACTCCTTGACAGCGCTCTCGTCCGGGCAGTTGCCGATGTACTCAAGCAAGGTGTTCATCTTCCTGAGGTCCGTCCAGGTCCAGCCGCCGCCCGTAGCAGGGACGACGCGGTTGGTCCCGCCGCGAAGCCTGCTGTCGAGGTTGTAGTTGACTATGATGTCGCTCTGCTCGTCAAAAGGCTGCTTGTCCAGCAGGTTGTTGTAGAATGTGTTGGAAAACAGCTGCAGGTCTGTCTCGGTGCGGAAGTAATCCGACGGGGACAGGGTGTCCTTGGGGGAAGTGTCGAGCACGTCGCACGCGGCCAAGGCGCAGGCAGCAGCCAGCACTGATGGTATAATAAATCTTTTCATTGTCTTTCCCATTAGAATGTGACGTCAACACCGAAGAGGAATGTCTTCTGCCAAGGATAGCTCATGTGGTCGCGGGCATTGGAGCCGGAATATCTGCGGAACGCGGATTCCGGGTCGATGTACTTGCAGTTCTTCTTGAACGGCGACCAATAGCAGAGGTTCTCGCCCGAGAAATAGACCCTGAGCTGGTCGATGCCGACCTTTTTGGTGAGGCTCTCCGGCAGGGTGTAGCCGAATGTGAAGTTCTTGAATCTCAAGTACCTGATGTTCTGGAGATACCTGGTGTTGGCCTTGGAGAGCTCACCGCCGGTGGCGGAATAAGCCCTCGGCCTGGGGAAATACGCATCCGGGTTGTCCTCAGACCAGCATCTCTGGAGGAAGTCCTTTTGGAGGAATGACACGTAGGAATAGCTGTACGCCCCCCAGAACTGCTGGTTCATGCCGGCCGGGTACCAATAGTGGTTGCCCACGCCCTGGAAGAAAGCGGACAGGTCAAATCCCATGTAGTCAAGCGAGAGGGTAAAGCCGTACTGCAGGCTCGGCAGGGAGTTGCCGATGATCTTGCGGTCGCCCGGGTCATCCTTGGTGCCGGCCCCAGTGGTGATCTTGCCGTCATCGTCGAGATCCACGAAGCGCAGGTCGCCCGCCAGCACGCCGCCGGTCATACGGCCGAGGTTGAGCGGGGAGTAATCCACCTGCGAGGTGTATTCGGCGGCTTCCTCGTCAGTGGCAAAGATGCCGTCCACCACATAACCCCAGATGCTGCCTATCCTGTAGCCCTTGTAGTAGTTGGATATGTTCTTGGTGGGGTTGTCAAACTTGGTGATGTAGCTGCGGTAATCGCTGAGGGTAGCCTTGGCGCTGTATCCCAAGGGACGGCCCGCGACATTGATGCGGTCCCTCCAAGCGATGGAGAGCTCATATCCCCTCGTGCTGAGGTCAGCCGCGTTCATCTTGGGCGAATCCGCGCCATATACGGCAGGCAGGTCCTTGCCCGTGGTCAGCATGTCCAGGGTGTTGCGGACATAGGCCTCTGCCGTGAAATTGAGCCGGGAGCGGAACAAGTCGGCATCCAAGCCGATATTGTACTGGTGTGTCCTCTCCCATGTCAGGTCAGAGGAGACAGGGGCGGTAATGGTCGAATACTTGGCCATTGTAGAGCCCTCGCCGAACGAGTACGCCGAGAAATCCTTGAGCTCAATCTCTCGCAGGTACGCGTAATAGACATTGGAGCTGCCGTTGCGCACGACCTGGTTGCCGAGGCTGCCGAAAGACGCCCTCAGCTTGAGGTTGTCCACCGTCCCCCTGAGAGGGGCAAAGAAAGGCTCCTCTGAGATGCGCCATCCTGCCGACGCGGAGGGGAAGAAACCCCACCTGCTGCCGGAGGCGAAACGGGAAGACCCGTCAGCCCTGCCGGAAAGCTCCACGAGGTAACGTCCTTTCCAGTCATAGTTGAGCCTCGCGAAATAGCCCATCAGGCCGTAGTCGTTGTAGCCACCGGCGACCGAGGTCAGCACGTTGCCCTCCGTGTCAGGCTGCACGAGAGCCAGATCGGAGAGATACTGCACAGCCAGGTTCTGCCCGGTGGCCGTGACGCTCTTGGAGTTCCATTTCTCGACATTCATGCCGGCCATCACCTTGAGGTGGTGCGCATCGGCAAAAGTGTCCTCGTATGTGGCGTACACGTTGGCGGCGTAGTAGTTGCGGGTAATGTTCTGCTCTTCCAGCTGGTCCTGGCCCGCGCCTGTGGTGTAGTACTCCATCTCGGAGTCCGGCCTCTGACGGTACTCGAAGTTGACCTGCCTGTAGGAGTTCCTGTAGTTGTATGTCCTGTAGGTGTAGTTGGCTACTATGGAGAGCTGCTCAATAGGGGTGATGGTCAGCTCGGTAGTGTTGGTGAAATCGCTCCGGCGCTCCTTGTTCTTGTCGTAGCCCATGCCGTAGACGATATGGCGGCCGTTGGCCACGTTGTAATTGCCTGCAATCATGGGAGTGGCATAGAGCCAGCTGCCGTCAGGGTTTTTGAGGGGGAACGACGCGAGAGCGTGGCGCGATGAATAAGCGAACGAGTCCTGCACGTCACCGACTCCCGGATAGGAATAAACTCCGCTGTAGAATGAAGTGTTGTTGGACAGCTTCATGTACTTGTTGATGTCGAAGTCTATCTTGGAGCGCATGTTGTACTTGCTGTACACATCCGGGTTGCTCTTGATGATGCCGGTCTCCCTGTCATACGCGCCTGAGAGCAGGTAGCGCACGGACTTGGACCCTCCGGTAATGGACACGGAGTGCTGCTGGACAGGGTGCTGGTCGTTGTACATTTCGTGATACCAGTCGGTGTTGCAGTAGTAGACCCACTGCTTCTTGCCGTTGCGCACCTCTTCCACGACCCACGGGCGGTCAGGGTTCTCGGTCTTGTCGTTGACGCGGGCAAGCAGCTGCGCCATGTCAGAGTCAGTATAAGTCGTGTATTTCTGACCCGCATCGGTAGCCCAGAACTTGTCCACCGTATAGACCGACCAGTAACCCCTGGTCTCATAGTCGGTGGATGTGGTGGGTTCTTCCCAGCCAAGCCGCCCGCTGTAACGGACTTTGGCTTTGCCTTGGGTGTCAGAGCCGCTCTTGGTGGTGATGAGCACCACGCCGAACGCGGCTCTGGCCCCGTAGATGGCGGCGGCCGCCGCGTCCTTGATGACAGAGATGCTCGCCACATCGTTGGGGTTGACCCTGCTCATGTCCCCGATCGCGCCGTCAATGACCACTATGGGGTCGGCGGAGTTGATGGAGGTGTAGCCTCGGATGTTTAGAGAGCCGGAGGAGCCGGGGTTGCCGCTGCTGGTCGTGATGTTGAGTCCGGGCACCTGTCCCTGCAACATGTTGGTGAGCGTATGCGCGGAACGGTTCTCCAGGTCCTTGCTCTCGACCACGGATATTGCCCCGGTCAGGTTGACTTTCTTCTGGGTGCCGTATCCGACCACGACGGTCTCGTCCAGAAGCATCGTGTCGGCAGGGAGCACGACGGTGACCTGGGCCTGCGCGGAGCGCACCTCGACCACCTTGGTCTCGTAGCCGAGACATGACACCTCGAGACGCACATCCCCGTCGGGAACCTTGATGGTGAAATCCCCATCGGCTCCGGTCATCGTGCCGTTGGATGTCCCAGGCACGAATACCGCCGCCCCGACTACGGGCTGTTGCTGATCATCCAGCACCTTGCCTGACACATCCCTGGTCTGCGCCGACAGAGCCGAGAAGCCAGCCGCCAGCAAGACCATGGAAGCAACAAGTTTCTGTAATGCTTTCATAAAAAGGTTGGTTGATAATAAAAAAGTGTATGAATTGAGTCAGTATCAGTCAATCCCAAGGCAGGAGGCCTTGTAATTGGAGGCCTTGTAGCTGTCCACGCTCATGGCCTTGGGCCGTGTCATTGTCTCCGTATAGCTGTTGCCGAAGCGGTCTGTCACCTTGATTTCCAAGGTCGTGGCCGGCCCGGAGGCCTGCACCCGGAAGAGATGGTTGTACGGGTCTGAGACAAATGAACTGAGGCGTTTCATCGACTTGGCGCAGATGTGCAGGGGGTCATTGCCCCAGATACGGGTCACAGGCAGAGCCGTGCCGTTCTCCGTGACGGAAATGTCCCATGACGGGTCATAGTCCCAGATGTTGAGGAGCACGGAGTTGTCAGGGTAAGAGGCCATCTCGGTGACATAGGCGTCCCATTTGGAGGAATTGTCGCTGTAGCCGGTGGCCGACTTGCCCGCATCGGAGGTGACGGTCTTCTTGACCTCATTCATGTCATAGGAACGGAACTGGTACTCCTTGGGATAGCCCGTGGACTTGTAGTACCACTTGAAATCGTCCCCGGACACGGAGAACACCGTGTATCCGCCCGGCGCGCCGTCCTGGGCGAGATTGATGCCGGAGAGCTTGCCGCACCACCACCAGTCGCCGCACACAGACCCGGCATTGTGCTCAAATATCCCGGATGAGGATGACATGTTGTCGTAGTTGAACGTCTTGTGGGTATGCCCGGTGAATATGTGAGCCTTGCGCCCGGAGAGGGCCGAGACCAGCGCCGATGTCCCGGAGGATGTGGCGCTGCTTGTAAGGCCGGCGCGGTACGACCCGGCATTGTACGCCCCCGCAGTGCTGCTGGCAACAGGCCTGTATACAGGCGCATGAGTGGAGAGCACTATGGGAGCGGACTTGGGGACGTAGGAGAGATCCTTTTTGAGCCACTCTATCTGGTCGTTGATGATCTGGCTGGCATACCCGCCCCGGAGATCCGTGCCGACAAGGTTGCCAGAGGCGTCAGTGCTGTTGGCCCCCACATTCATGTAGTCAATGTCGTCCAGCACCACGAAATGCACCTTGCCTATATTATAGGAATAGAACGTCGGGCAGAGAGCGTCGCGGTACGCCTGCTCCTTGGCGAAGTCCCCGGCCTTGGTGAAGTCGTTGTCATGGTTGCCCATGGTGTGGAAAAACTGCGTCCCGGAGAAATTGGAGTTGGCAAGCGCCAGCCAGTCTGACGGGGCAAACTTGTTGGAGAACCAATAGATGTCCCAGGTCATGTCCCCGAGCGTGAGCACATATTCCTTGCCCGGCACAGCGTCCATCGTGGCCTTGAGGTCGCGCACAAAAGAGCTGAACTGGCTCATGTCATTGTTCCTGTTGGCAAGATGAATGTCACCAAGGACATACATGGTGAAAGAGTCTCCGTCGCCGGATGAGATCAGCTCGAAATCCTTGCGCTCCACCGAGGCGGGCTTGGAGCTGTCCACCGGCTTCCACATCATCGGCAGCACGCCCTCTGACGGGGCCTCGTACCCGCCAGGGATGGACATGAACACGTAGCCGTACTTCTTGGCGGACTTGAGCTGGTACACCCCCGCCGTGTCCGTTACCGTGACTTCCACCCCGTCCGAGACCACGACTCCCTCCACGCCGTCTTCGCCGCAGGAGACCACGCCATAAACGGTCACGCCGGCATCAGGGGTGATATCAGCCCCGGAGACCATGCTCACGGACATGGAGCCCATTAGCTTCTGCTTGGATCCCCTGCGGACGCTGACGTCCCACACGCCCGAGGACATCCCGGACGGGAGGGATATGGTAAAGCGTTTGCTGCCTATCTGGAGGATGGGGCAGGCATGGGACTCGCTCTTGGAGGCCTCGAGAACTATCTCATCGGTGAGTTCGGGGGCTTTGCCGAACATAATCCGGAAACTCATCGTGTCTGTCCCGGAGCGCAGCTCCACAGAAGAGGGGACCTCAAACTGGACATCAAAGCTCTCGTCAGCCCCCCCCTTGGTGCAAGAGCAAGACAGGGCAAAGAGCAAAACGACGCTGCACGACAAGGAGAAAAGAATGCTTCTTGTTGACATTAATATTGATTGGCATCAGTTTCTGCACACAAAGATAATAAAAAATCGTACTCGCCTCGGCAAAAGAGAGAGGGTTTTGTTATATATTTGTGGCGGTTTGGTTACATTCTTATGATGAACAGCCGCAAAGTACTGAGCCTGATACCGGCCACAGCAATGCTTCTGGCATACGCTGTGGGCGCATTCGCCCAGCCCACCCGAATCAAGGGAAGGGTGACGGACGCCGATACGGGCGAGGGGGTCCCGTTCTGCGGGATGTTCTTCAAAGGCACCACGACCGGGGTCTCCACCGATTTAGACGGCTATTACGAGATTGAGACCCGGGAGGATGTCCCGGCGACATTCTGCGCCAGCATTCTGGGATACGAGGACCAGGAGGCCCAGGTGAGCCTGCATTCCTATCAGGTAATCGATTTCAGGCTCAAGGCCGTCGTCAGCTCCCTTGATGCGGCGGTGGTCAAGGCGGATGACAGCCGGATGAGGTGGATACTGTCCCAGATAGACTCCCGGCGCAAGTACAACGACCCGGAGCGGCGGCGCACCTACCAGTGCGACATCTACACCAAGATGGAGCTTGACCTCACCAACGCCGAGTCGCAGATCCGAAGCAAGGCGTTCCGCAAGAAGTTCGGATTCATATTCGAGTACATGGACACCTCCGTCATATCGGGACAGCCCTACCTGCCGTTCATGATCTCGGAGACCCGCTCGCGCCGCTACCACAAGGACGACCCGGTGGTGGACAAGGAGGTCATCGAGGCCTCGCGCATCTCCGGGCTTGACAACGTGGAGACCGCCGCGCAGTTTACGGGCAACATGCACCTCAAGACCAATTTCTACCAGAACTACATCAACGCGTTCAATGTGGAGATCCCCTCGCCGCTCAACCCGGGAGGATTCTCGTTCTACAACTATTACATCATAGACAGCCTCAACATAGGCGGGCGCAAGACCTGGATGATACGCTTCCATCCCAAGAAATCCGTATCGACCCCGGTGTTCGACGGGGAGATGCAGATAGACGAGCAGGACTTCGCGCTGCGCAAGATGCACGCCAAGCTCAAAAAGGGCAGCAACGTCAACTGGATACGCGACCTTGTGATAGACAACGAGAATGTCCTCGTCGGGGACAGCACGTGGTTCTACGGCAATGACAAGATGTACGTGGATTTCTCGGTGACCATGAGGGACTCCTCTGAAATGCTCTCCGTGCTGGGACGCAGGGAGATGAGCTATTCCAACCCCGAGTTCAACGCTCCCCTGCGGCGGGAGATCATCGAGAGAGGGGACAATGTCATGGTGCGCAAGGGCGCGGGAGACAGGGATGAGGAATACTGGGCCGCCGCGCGCCCCTACAGCCTGAGCGAGCGGGAAAGGGGCATATACGAGATGGTGGACTCGGTCAAGCACGTGCCTATCTACAGGGACATCTATACCGTGGTGTCGACAGCCATTGTAGGGTATTTCGAAGTTGGCAAGCTCGGCTACGGCCCGGTGGGCAAGCTGTACAGTTTCAACAGCCTGGAGGGGTCGCGTCTCCAGGTGGGGATGAGGACCACCGCCCAGTTCAACAAGCGGCTCAGGCTCACGGGATATCTCGCCTACGGCTGCAAGGACGAGGCGTTCAAGGGCATGGGGTCGGTCGAATACGTGTTCAACAACCAGCCGACCCGCAAGCTCACCGCCTACTGCCGCCGAGACCTGGTCCAGCTGGGCAAGGGCTCGTCCTCCCTCGGGGAGAACAACCTCATCGCCTCGGTGCTGACCAAGCCCGGGAGCGACCGCAAGAGCCAGATCAACGAGTATTCCCTCTGCTATGAGCACGAATGGTCACCGGGGGTCAACAATTCGTTCCTGCTGGAGCACAGGCGCATATTCAGTAACGCCCAGGTGCCCATGGTGACCCCTGCCGGCGAGAGCGTCAACAGCGTGGCCGCCACCATTCCGCATGTGCGCACGAGGCTGTCGTGGGACGAGACGGTCACAAGGGGGCGATTCACCAAGAACTACGTGCACACCGACTACCCCGTCGTGACGATAGACCTGTCCGGCTCGGTGTCCGGCATCGCCCACAACGACTACGACTATTTCCGCAGCGAGCTGACTATAGACTACCGGCTGCCGCTGCCGCCGATGGGGTATTCGCAGTTCCGCTTCAACGGAGGACACATCATAGGGACAGTCCCCTACCCCATGCTCAAGCTGCACGAGGGCAACGGCACGTATTTCTACGACCCCACCTCGTTCACCTGCATGGATTTCTACGAGTTTGCCTCGGACACCTGGGCGTCGGTCTTCTGGCAGCACAATTTCAACGGCTATTTCCTCGGCAAGATACCTGTGCTGCGCAGGGCCCAGCTGCGTGAGGTGCTGACTGTCAAGGCCGCCTACGGCACCCTGTCGGAGCGCAACAACGGCATACGGGGCAACAAGTTCGAACAGAATGCCGTGCTGCTCTTTCCCGACGGGATGTCGATGCTCAACAAGCCCTATGTGGAGATGGGGGTCGGGGTGACCAACATATTCCGGATGCTGAGGCTGGACGCGACATGGCGGATGACGCACAGGTATTTCGAATACGATGACGGTCAGCGCGTCAAGACCCCTCACCGTTTCGCCCTCACATTCGGGATAGAACTCAAATTCTGAGGCCGGAGCGTCAAATCAGCAGCATGGCCGCCACGCCTCCGAGCAGGATGGCCTCAAGGGTGATGCGCCCACGGACGGTCCTGTCGGCCGCAGCCTCTATCGAGTTGCCGTCCATCAGCTCCTCCAGACGGGGCTGGGCGCAAGGGCGCTTGCGGGTCCATTTGTCCACCACCATGCCGTCGCTGATGTACACGGATCCCCCGTTGGAACGGTTGAGAGTGACAAGCTGCTTGTAATCGGACAGATATGCGTAGTCCACGAGGTCTTGGGGAATCTCCTCCATGCTCACGGACAGCAGCAGCGGGGTCATCCCGGCCGCAGACGCGTCCCCAAAGAGGCGCGAGACGCCCTCCCACTCTCTCCACGACATGCGCCGAGGGGCATACACGGACACTGCAAGCACATCCCCGCTGACGGCAAGCGAGTCAGCGTACTGCCCTTGGGAGTCAGTGAAGCTCAAGCTGAAGTCCTCCGACCCGGGGGCGTAATCAGTAAAATCCACCACAGGCAGCCCCTCAAGCTCCACGACGGCGAACGCCAGCACACCGGCGGCCGCGACGCATGCCGTGACGAACTTGGCGACTCTCGGCCTCTGCCCGCTGCGCACCGGCACGAAACCGGCGACCGCCAAGGCGAGGAGAATCACATTCTTGGCAAGCGACTGGGCATGTGTCAGATGCACCGCCTCCCCGAAGCAGCCGCAGTCCATTGGAGGATTGAATATGAGCAGTATGACTGTGATGAGGGTAAACCCTCCGAGCATGACAAGGACAACATACGAGAGCACACGGCGCAGCACTCCGCAGAGCATCGCCACTCCGCAGAGCGACTCTGTCAGGGAGAGGGCCAGAGCGATGACTTTCGCGGCGGGGGCCATCCATCCGGCATGAAAGAATCGGAGATACTCCGTCACTATCAGGGATGTGCCTACGGGATCCATCAGCTTGAGCATGCCGGACACGAAGAACACCAGTCCCACGAGTATGACGCAGAACCGCCTGACATTGATATGGAACCTGCGCATCTTCATCCCCGCGTCCTCCTGTCTGCCTTGATGTGGCGTTCCACGACCTCCCGCACCTTGGCGGCTATCGCCTCCGGGGGCAGCACCGTGCCATCCGCAGCGGAGCACTCCACTGTGATAAAATCGGGATCCTGCGCGGCCTGGGCGATGTACATCTCCCGCACACGCGTCTGCAGGCGCATGTCCTCCTCATGGATGTCATGTCCTCCGTCACCGAGGTACTCGCGGTGGTCGTCGTGCTCCCTGCTGGAATGCAGGCTGTGCTCCACAAAGCCTATGGGGACATCGAGGAATATGTTAAGGTCGGGGCGCGGGAGGGCGAAACTCCCGTACTCGGTATCCAGTATCCAGCGCCTGAGTTCCTCGACCTCCCGGGGATCCCGCAGCTTGGCGCACTGGTACGCGATGTTGGAGTAGACGTAGCGGTCCAGAAGCACCGTGCCGCCGTCCTGCAGCGTCTGGCGCATGCGCGGCGCGGCCGCATGCCTGTCCTCGGCAAAGAGCAGGGCGACCAGCTGCGGGTGCACGGCCTCCACGGGGCCG
>CAZKVW010000048.1:0-2874 GCA_964556285.1 uncultured Muribaculaceae bacterium | reverse complement strand
GTCCTCGGCAAAGAGCAGGGCGACCAGCTGCGGGTGCACGGCCTCCACGGGGCCGAAGCCGCCGCGCAGGAACTTGCCTATCAAGTCCCCGTACACGGGCGCGTCATAGCGCGGGAAATGTATGTACTCCAGAGAGGGACACCTGCCTGACAGATATTCCCTGAGCATCTTCACCTGGGTGGACTTGCCGGAGCCGTCCAGCCCCTCCATGACAATCAGCATAGCCAATGATTACAGAGCGCCGCCCGGGGCAGGCCCGCAGCCCCTGCAACCGTCGCAACCTTTTGCAACCTCGGCCGCCACTGCGGCAGCCCCTCCATGCGGACAACGCCCCGCTAAGGTAAGCATTTTCCCGCAAACGTTACATGTGCGCGAAGTTGAGCAGCCGCACAGGGCCCTCCGTATTCTCCAATTCGCCAGTATAGATGACAGCTTTCGACAAGACAGGCTTGCTTAACCACCCGTCCGCCTTGCCAAGAGCCTTGGCAAAACTGCTGTTGTACGTGCTTGAACTTTTTATCTCGTACAGATTGAGCGAGCCGCCATTGTCCTCAACAACATCTATTTCGTTCTGGTTCGAATCCCGGTAGAAATAGAGATTGGGCGTCAGCCCCTTGTTCATGCGCCGCTTGAGCAACTCACAGACAACGAGATTCTCAAACAAGTGCCCTCGCATCCTGTCATAAGCCAGCTGCCCTGAATCGGTGACCCCAAGGAGAGAGCATGCGAGGCCCGTGTCACAGAAATATATCTTGTGCGCCTTTGTCAAGCGCTTGCCGTTGTTTACATGATATGGAGGCAACAGGAAAATGACATACGAAGCGGCCAAAATTGACATCCAAGCCTGGACGGTCTTGACCGTCACCCCTACCTCATCCGCCAGCTGCGAGGCGTTATACAGGGATCCTATTCTTCCCGCGCACAGGCGGATGAATGTGTCAAACTGGTTTAAATCCCTGACATTCAACAAATCCCGCACATCCCGCTCGAGATACGTCCTCACATACGACGGATAGAGGAATCCGGGGATGTTACGACCGCTGACCACAGCCGGATACAATCCGCCATAGAGCAATTCGGACAGGTCTCTTTCCAAGTACTTTGCCCCAGCCTCAGACATAGACAAAGGCATGAGCTCGTAAACCCCTGAACGGCCCGCCAGAGATTGTGAAACATCCTTGAGCAGAGCGAAGTTGGAACTGCCGGACAGCACAAATCTCTTGGAGGGATGCTCATCGACGATTCCCTGAATATATGACAGCAGGTGTGGAGAGTTGTGCACCTCATCGAGCAGCATACCGCTCTCATGGCTGCCAAGGAAACCTGCCGGGTCATCCTCCGCGAGATGCCTTGTGGACGGATTCTCCATAGAGAAGTAAGGCAAATCCGCAAAGACACGCCGCAAGGTCGTCGTTTTTCCGGACTGCCTCGGGCCTGTCAACGTTATCACAGGAAAATACTTTGCCGCCTCAAGTAAAACTGATTCAATCTCTCTCTTGATATAGCCCGCTTCCATTTTTATGCAATTTTGGAATTCAATTCCAAAAATACATAAAAATTCCGTGTGCGCAAGGGATGCCTCTGCGAATTGCACGAAGCGATGTTTTTCGGGCTTTATTCCTAAATTTGCGATTGGCAAGCATTGACAATCACCCACTATGGCCTCTTACAGCAAAGACATTCGCGAGGAGGAGCTCAAGAACCGGCTCCGCAAAGACTGGTTCCCGGACTACGACGCCGAGGCCGTGCTTGGCGACATCGACTTCGCCGTGGCAGTTCCGGCCCGCGGCCCCGAAATCTTCGAGACGGAATACCTGCTCTGGGCGGAGGCCAAGAAAGGCACGTCGCACGACATATACGAAAGCCTTGTGCAGCTGATTCTCACCATCGGCAAGGCACGCACGTTCGACCGTGTGCTGCCTCCGGCATTCCTCGGGGCCTTTGATGCCGAGAAGATTGCTTTCATCCCTTACAACGCTGTTCTCGACATTTTCTACCTGAATGACTTCAACTGGAACGTCGCCCCCTCCGACCACACGACCAAGGAGTTCCAGCTTGTGATGCAGAAGGTGCGCTCGACTCTGGAGCATGACATGCTGGCATTCTCTTTCGACAAGGATGACAAGGAGCTGCGCCGCTTCATCAAGGTGAACTTCAAGCTTGGGAAGTCATCGGTCTCAAAGGTGCGCATAGGCAAGAACAACTTTACAGCAATATACTTGAAGTGGCTCACAGAGGTGAAGCCGTCAATCGCCGTCAACTGGGAGAGCGCCAAGAAGCAGGGCATCATAGACGCTGACTTCTATCTCGCCGACATCCTCTCGGAGCATAACGTGACTCTGAGGAACTCGCTGTTCGTGCTCCTGCGCACCAACTGCTATGAGCTTGACCGCAAGATTGACGAGACTGGGCTGTGGGACTCCAAGAAAGCCGAGTTCAACGACAATCAGGTGGCGCACAAGCAGTTCTGGAACCGCTACGAGCGTCCGCCCAAGCGTGAGTATTGGGATTATATAGCCGGGCGGCGCGACCTCCTTGTGCCGCAGGACGTGAGGGAGCGCAAGGGATCTTTCTTCACGCCGAGAAAATGGGTGGAACTGTCCCAGCAGTATCTGGCCGACGAGCTGGGTGAGGACTGGCAGGACGAATACTATGTCTGGGACTGTTGCGGCGGCACCGGCAACCTCGAAGCCGGGCTTACCAACAAGTACCGCATCTGGGTCTCAACTCTCGACAAGGCTGATGTGGATGTCATGCACGACCGCATACGCCACATGAACGAGGCGTCTACCAACGGACAGGGCGCAAACCTGCTGGACAGCCATGTGTTCCAGTTCGACTTCCTCAATGACCCGTTCAATCTTGACAAGCCAG
>CAZKVW010000047.1:14724-17818 GCA_964556285.1 uncultured Muribaculaceae bacterium | reverse complement strand
TCAGTCATCATAATCCGCGCTGATTATGTCTATCGCAGGCAGGGAGTCTCCGCCCGTCCCCGCCGCACCCTGCCTGACGGCAAGCGTCTTGGACGCGCCCTTGGAGGTCGTGAACACGATGCTTCCAGACCTCTCTGACCCGCTGGCGTTACGCTCGACCCTCACGGCAAACACATCCGCCCGGGACTGCGACACCGTTATCCAATCAGCCTCGGAGACAGCCGTGACAGGGTAGTTGGAGATTGTCCTGACCTCGAACCTTGCCCCGTACGATGTCGTCTCCTTGCCGCTGATGTCCAGCTCCAAGCTGTCCGCCACCCCGTTCTGCGTCACCGTCAGAGTCTTGGACGCGCCTCTTGCGGTCGTAAATGTGATGACAGCCGTCCTCTGGGCGACATCCTCATTGGCAGAGACATGCACGCTGTACGACCCGTCCGAGCCAGTCACCGTCAGCCACTGCTGGCCGTCCGTCGTGACATTCAAGGCATAGTTGGCCGTGACCGTGACGCTGAATGTAGTGTCTTCGGGACTCAAAGTCACCTCGGTCTGGCTCAATTCCAAGTTGTCCGCCGCCTCCTGAGAGACGGACAGTACCGCGCTCGCGCCCAGCTCCGTAGTGAATGTGACGCTCCCGCTGCGTGCGCCGGCGGTATTGGCGGCGGCCATAATGGTAAATGTGCCGCTGCCGCCCGTCACCGAAATCCACCCCTCGGACACAGATGCCGATACAGTGTACCAGGCCTCAACCGCGACATTGGCCGAACCGCCCTCAAGCCCGAACGACAGGCTCTGGGGGCTGATGCCGTCCGCCGGATTCTGGGTCACGTTCACCGTGGCAGACGCGCCCTTGGACGTGGTGAATGTCACCGTAGCTGTCCTCTCGGATGTCTCCGGGTTTGCAGCCACTACAACCGTGCACACGCGGCCCGAGAGGCTCGCGCTCACCCATCCCGCGGACACAGAGACTGTCACGTCATAGTTGGCACTCACCGTGACCTCATAGGAGCCCCCATCCCATGGGGATGCAATCTCCGTGACAGAGGTGGAGATGACATCCTCAGACGGCTTGTCAGCGGCAAACTGCGTCAAACTGAACACCGCGCTCGCGCCCTTGGAAGTGGTGAAAGTCACCTCCGCCCGGCGGATCTCATACGAGGGATTCTCATCCACACTCACAATGCACTCCCCCTCTCCCATCTCGGCCGAGAGCCAGGACTGCGAGCAAGTTGCCGACACCGGATAGTTGGACTCGACGGACACACTCACATCCGCTCCCGCCGAAATCACAGACTTAGACTCCGGACTGATGGACAGAATGTCCTCCAGAGGGGTCTCCTCCTCGGACGAGCATCCAGCCGCCAGCACGGCTGCCGCGACGGCGGCAAAAGTTGTCAATATATGCTTCATGCCCTATCTGTTTTCATCAACAAGATCCTCTATGCCGCCGTCCACCGAGTCGGAAATCGATACCGTCAGCGCCTCCACGCTCCTGCCGGAGGCGAAAGTCACCGTGATGACAGCCGTCCCGGAAGAGCCTGTCTCCAACCTGTACGAATCAATCCCGGCGCTCACCGCTGCGACCGTGCTGTCAGAGGACTGTATCGTGTAGCTCCCCACAGGCAGGCCCTGCGCGGCGGATCCGTCACTGTACAGCGCGGAGGTGCTGTACGCCGCAGAAGCCGACAAGGAGACGGCCGAGCCGAAAGACTTGTACGCCCCGTTAAGCGACAGCCCCGCCAGAATGTTGGAGACCGCCCGGAACGACAGGCTGTACGTGTCCTCTGTGGACACCTTGACATCTGACTCCCCGTAATAGAAATACCCGTCTGAGGATGACTCCGCATATCCGAACGAGACTGTCCCGTCGCCCGAGACTGACACGGAGCTGTCCGATGAAGTCCATGTGTATGTGTGGGCTTCCCCGTCAGAGGAGGAGACAGCCAAGCTCACGGACGAGCCTGGCCACGACCACAGCTCCGTCCCGAGCGGTGACCCTCCGGGCAATGCTGCCGACAGCCAGTACCGGTCAGGCAAATAGACTGTCACCATGCAGGAACTCTTGGCCTTGCCGTCACCGGAAGCCGCCACGATATACGTGACCCCTGGGGCGACTGCATTCACTGTCCCGTCCTCAACAGTAGCGACCGCCGGGTCGAATGACGACCACACGACGGATGTGATGTCAGCGTCAGAGGGCGTAACCGAGGCGGACAGCGTGCGGCTCGTGCCCCGGAGCATCGACACCGATGTCTCGCTCATAGTCACGCCAGTAGCCCAGATGATGCTCTCGGAGCCGTCCCCGCCGCAGGAGCACGTCAGCAGGGCCGCTCCCCCGAAGAGAGCCATAATGCGCAATATATTAACGTAATGCCTCATATTCTCATTGTGCCTGATAAGCCCCGGGAGTCCATGTCCCTGTCCTGGTAACGCCGAGCGCATCCTTGTCAAAAACATCCTCGGAGACAAGCCAGTTGTAGAACAGGTCCCCCACATCGGAATTGCTCCGCAGCGCTGTCGCCATGTCATCGGCATCTATCCCCGAAAAGCCCTTCACCTGCCCGTTCCACCTGTACACCAGATTGCCAGCGTCCCATTCCATGCCAAGATAGGCGGTGTTGAAAGACTCGTCCTGCCTGTCACGCGCTGAAGTGAACAGGTCAGTCCCGTAAGTGATTCCGCTGTTGCTCGTGATGGTCGTGTAGGCGTAGCGGTTGTATATGTTGCCCCCGCCGGAATAAACCCTGGCGTAGCGGTTGGGCGCACCGTCTCCGGTCAGGATGCCCTGGTCGTCATTCTTGACAAATATGGCAAGCCCGTTGGCCCCCTCGTCAAGTACAATGTTGTTGGCCAGGGTATGCTCCAGGCAGCCCATCACATTGCCCCCGAACCTGATGACGGCAGACCAGTCGGTGCTCGTGGCAGAGCTGTTGTTGGCGTTGGCGCGGGGAGACTCCACGAACGTGCAATTGGCAATCATGGTGTTGCGGTTGCCGTATATGACCCCTCGGTCTGTAGCGGCAGGGTTGGTGTTGCCCCGGAACGTGCAGTTGTAAAAGCAAGTGAACATCCCTTTGGAATTGTGGTACAGCACCGT
>CAZKVW010000047.1:12661-14624 GCA_964556285.1 uncultured Muribaculaceae bacterium | reverse complement strand
ACATGCGGCCGTGTGAGAGCCTCGGAAGCGTAGTTGGCCGAAGAACTGACCCACCAGTCGGAGATGTACAGGGCAGAGCCTCCGATGTCAGACCCTCCCGAGAGAGATGAGGATGTGGACGGCTTGGTCGCCGAAGAACTGTAAGCATCTGCGAGCGTCAACCCGTCCAGAGTAAGGTCAACCATGTCACGCACCTGTAAGATGCGCCACTGGCCGCCCCCGGAGAGGACGGTCTCATTGGCGGAAGGGTCACGCTCCGAGCCGCCCGAGGATGGATAGCCGCCGAGAATGGACAGGGAGACTCTCCCGTATGTGACGGGAGTCCCGCCCTCAAATCGCAGGCAGTCCATGTTGACCCCGTTCGGACGGGAGGAACTCCCGAACGCGTACGTGCCGGCCGCGAGGTTGAGCCGCGTCCCGTTGAGCCGCCACACCTGCATGAGTGTGCCCGCCCCCGAATCCCGCTTGTCCAGCAGGGAGACCAGCAGATTGGCATCACCTGCGTCGTCCCAGCTCTCACCGGATTTGCCGCCGCTGCCAGCAGGGGTGAAATACCAGTCCTTGACGCTCCGCCCCTCAACCGCGCCGTAGTTGACTATATGGGACATGGCGAGAGTGTACGGGCTCTCATCAAAGAATGCCGGCTCGTCCTCATCATACCGTATGGCCAGTCCGCCGGACAGGCTTCCCGGCAGGGCCGCTACGAAATGCTCCCCTGTCCCGAGCGCGGAGGTCGTGATGACAGACACCCCATCTCCCGACGGGGAGACGGAGACGTCCCCGCCTGATCCGAATTCCACCGTCATCGCCCCGGCAAGCGCCTCGCCGCCGCAGCTGGCGACACTCACCGAGGCAGACGCCTCGGACAGGGAGAAACGGAGTATAGACACCACGTTGCGGAACGACAGCACATTGGCGGAACTGCCCTCCCCGGAAATGGCGGCGCAGATATTGGCATCTGCAAAGTCGCCGCTGACAGCCTCTGACGGCACCATGAGGCTGATGCGCCCGTTGCTGTCCATCCCGTCAGCATCACATGCCGAAGCGGGATATACCGCCCAGTACCTCTCCGCCGACGGCACATCTGCCGGGAACGCCGCCACGCTCCCGCCGCCGTCCGCAATCGCCGTCACGCTGCCCACCGCCCCGGAGGCGTCAGTCCAAAACAGCCGTATCTCGTCCCCAGCGCACCATTCTACCTTGACCTTGCCGCCAGAGGACTCCCCAAGCGCGGTCTTGGTCCCGGAGTCAAACATGCAGGTAAACACGACGCGCCCGTCCTCCGACGCGGCCTCTCCAGCCGCCGTCCGTGGGGCGTCATTCTCCACGGTGCATGCGGAGGCCGCCAGAGCCAAGGCCAAGGCCGCAGCGCAGACCCGCGCAATATTTGTATTCGTTGTCATTTGTTGTATCTCACTGCAAAATAGTCCATGGTGTTGCACCCGACATTGTTGGATATGGTGCTGCCGTCATAGGTGTCAGTGGTAGTGATGGCCGCTGCGGACGAGCGCGGCATCAGGCGGATATACACCTTGTCGCGACCGAGTATCTCCACAGGCAACTCAAAGTCAAACACCTTGGTTCCTACCGACTGTCCGAACACGGTGCTGTTCCAGATGACCACATCGGGCACTGTAAACTCGCCTATGTCCGTCCACTGGGAGTCGCTCGCCGCCGAGGTGTCGGAAGTCGTGAGCGAATACTGCGCTTTCCAGTATCTGGGCGAACGGAGGCTCTGGGAGTTGTTGTACATGGCAAACTGCATCGACACCCTGTCCGACGTTATCCCTTGGGTGGAGAACGCGAAGAGCCAGCAATACCCCCGCCCGTTAGCGTTGTCCCACCAGTACTTGTTGCCCCAGCTCAAGTACAGGTCATTGGTGAACCAACCCTTGCCGTCGGTGTTCTGTGCGCCCTCCCGGCCCTCGGGGACAGGCAGGTAATCCGTCCCGTCCTCCAGGAT
>CAZKVW010000047.1:10016-12561 GCA_964556285.1 uncultured Muribaculaceae bacterium | reverse complement strand
GTGCGCCCTCCCGGCCCTCGGGGACAGGCAGGTAATCCGTCCCGTCCTCCAGGATTATCCCGGCTCCGGAGCCATACTGCTTCTTGTACGAATTGCCGCAAGGACCGAGATAGAAGTATGAGGAATAGAAGTTGGTAGTGCGCAGGTTGAGGATAGACCTGTAACCGGTGTAGGTGTGGGTCGCCTCACCGTTGCCATACGTAGCGAGAATGGCACCAGGAAGCTCGGTCGTCTGTCCCGCTGCGGGCTGCCGCAGATAGCGGAACTCAGTGATGAGTCCCGAGAAGCTGTCCTCAAAGCTGTCGGAGAGCTGTATGTCATCCCTGGACATGTGGCGTATCTGATACCTGCCTATGTTGCCGCAGTACAGCTCGTTGGAGTTGTCCCCGTCCACAAAGGGCCTGAAGTATTCGTGCACAATCACCCCGGAAATAGTGCCGGAGCCGTAGGGCAGCTTGCTGCCGTCCCTGCGGTAGGGGCAGGCGTAGTTGGTGTACATGTACATGCTGCCGCCCTCCTTGTCCCTGATGAGCATGGGGTACTTGCTGGAGCGGTTGTTGCTGAACAAGGCCCCGTACCCCTCGTTGACCGGCGTGAGCGGCCCCTTGCGCATGGGAATCTCGCAGTCTTCCAGAGTCACGTATGTGTACACGTCATTGTCAGTGATGTCCTTTATCGACATCCGCTTGACGGGGACTTCTCCAGCCGCGTCACGGGATGACACAATCATGGACGACGTCACCTCGGAGATGGTGTAACGCACCGGCACATCCGCAGTCCTGGTGATGATAGCGCCGCCCAGAAGCAGCCCGACGCGGGTGTTGCGCACAAATGTGTTCTCCTCGGCGTCAACGGTGAGCAGCCTGAACCCGTACTTGCCGTCCAGGCTCTCCAGATAGACTGTCACCTCGTTGCTCTCATAGTCCACAACGCCCGGAGACACCTCCTCCACCGCCACTTCGCCAGCCTGCCCGTACTCGGTCGTGCTCACCACGTAGCCCTCTATGTACACATCGTCCGGGAGATCCACAGATGCCGTGGAGGCCAGGCTGCGCAGCTCCTGGAACGTGTACGGGGTGCCCACATTGTTGTCAGAGCGGGCCTGGGTCACAAGTATGACGCTGCGACGCAGCTCGCCCCAGCCGTCGGTATAAGAGAGCACCATCTGGGCGCTGCGCACATTGGCAGCGTCTTCATTGTCCTGAGTCTCTATCCACAGGCCGTTCTCGCCGATGCCGTACTGGAGTATCCAGCCGTCACCGCTGATGTACCTGACCTCAATGTCCACCTTGCGCAGAGGGACATTGACCTCGGACTGAATGTATGTCTTGCCGGTGCCGTTGAGGACTATGACCGACTGCTCCGGGAACGAGAACAGCTCCTCCGTCCCCTCCTGCCGGATGCTCACGGTATCCACACGCGTGTCCGTCATCAGCAGGATGTCGCCTTGTCTGGGAAATCCGTCATTGCTGAGGTACTCGGCCAGCAGCGTCTTGTCGCCGTCAAAACCATTGTCGGCGATGGCCAGCCAGGAGCTGGCGTCACCGGAGACCACGGCAGTCCCGGCCTTGTTGGAATATATCGGCAGCTGGACAGCGCCTCTGTCCGCCGTCACCGTATAAGTCCTCTGTACAGAGCCCAGCTCATCAGCTGACTGATGCTCCGCGTCATCTATGTCACACCCGCACATCGCGGCCGCGCAGAGGGCGATGACCGCAGCGCGGAGGGCGCATGTCCTGTCTAATCTTGTCTTCATCTTCCAAATCATCTTGACTGTACCAGCTCCAGCGCCAGAGAAGAAAGGGTTGTGCCTGTGGCGGAATCGTATGTCGCGCCCCCGTCAGTGTGCCTGACAAATATCTTGGCGGAACGCTCTTCCCCAGTGGCATTGGAGTTGATTGTAAGAGTCACCTTGTCAGCGGATACCGCGCCGGAAGCCACCCATTGCGACTGGCCGCCGTCGGGATATACCGCCTCCACGGCCATCTCACCTGTCTGATACACAAGGTTGGTCGAGAAAGGCAGCTCCACGGAGGTGTCGCCAGCCGCCACTTGCACCGTGTCCCGTCCCCATTCAAGGATGACGTCGCTGTCCGCAATGCCGCACTTCTGGTACATCTTGATGACGCTGGTCTCGCCACCGCCCGCAAACTCCAGCTCGACATAGCGGGAGCGGCCGTAATTTGGCTCCCAGCTGAATTTCACCTGTCCCATCCCAGAGCCGGAGAGCCGGTCTATCGAAGCCCAGGAGGCCTCTGAGAGGAACCGGACTGTCCACGAGGTGTTGGAATACACCGGAATAGGGGTTGTGCCCCCGTCCGCGCTGAGGTTGTTGTACTCCGACAGCAGGCCTATCCCGTGCTCAAACTCTGCGGCCTTGTCGCAAGAGCATACGGCGGCAGTAAGAGCCGCCAGAGCGGCAAGCGCCCTGATATTCCTATTCACCAAGCCCATATTTGTCATATTCTTTGTTGTCAAGAGCGCCGCCGGAAGCCAGCACCTGCTGGTACCACACGCCCCAACGGACGAGGTCGTATTTCCTGCC
>CAZKVW010000047.1:0-9916 GCA_964556285.1 uncultured Muribaculaceae bacterium | reverse complement strand
AAGCCAGCACCTGCTGGTACCACACGCCCCAACGGACGAGGTCGTATTTCCTGCCGAACTCCCCGAACAGCTCCCTCGCCCGCTCCTTGCGTATCTCCTCGCGCAGCTTGATGTAGGTGTCGAATGAGCCATAGTTGGAGAGGCCCGCACGGTTGCGCACTTTGTTGAGGTATGATATGGCGGAGCTGTATTCCCCCTGCTCGCAGTACGCCTCCGCCATCAGCAGGAGGGCGTCGGCATAGCGGAAGACCTTGTAGTTGTTGCTGTCATAGTAGGCATACATGCCGGGGCACCAGAACTTGGGGCCAAGCCAGCAGCGGCTTCCGGGGAATGACACCCCGTTCCAGCTTGTTACCAGCGTGTAATCCCTGCGGATGTCCCCGACCCCGCTGCGCAGCACGGATGTCTTGAAATAGCTCGTGGGCTGCATGGGCCTGTATGTGGTGCACTGGCTGCCGAGATCCTCGATGGTGACCGAGTCGTATATATTGGTGCCGGTGGTGCGGGGGTACGGCATGCAGATGCTCGCCACAGTGGCGGTCTTGCTGAGCCCGCCCGCCGTCCAAGTGTGCTGGATCTCGAAGATGGACTCGGGCGTGTTCTTGTTGCGGAACATCACATCGGAGTACGGATACTGGTTGAGGTCGCCGTAGATGTCCTCAAGATGGGCACAAGCCTCCAGGACGGCGTTCCAGTCCTTGTTCCACGCTGCCATCTTGGCCATCACCATCCAGCCCATGGCAGCCCCGCAGTAATTGTTCTCCACCTCGCTGGAACGTATCTGGTCAAGCATCGGAGTCCATTGCCGCAGCTCGCCAATCAGCTGCGAGCGTGTGTCATCCGCGCTCATGCGCCCTAGCGAGCCTATCCTGTCGATGTCGGCTACCGTCTCCACATAGTCCTCGTAGAACGGGACATCCCCAAAGAAAGAGGTGAGCAGGTAGTAATAATACGAGAGCATAATCCGGGCCTCCGCCATCAGGGGATTCTTGTCCTCCTGATCCATCGGGGAGCGTTCGATGCCGGCAATGGTGCTGAGGCAGTACCTCACGCCCGTGTAGCATTGGAGCCACACCGTTGACCCGCAGCCGGTGCTGGCTGGTGAGATGTCCAGCTTGGCATCCTTCTGGGCCGAATAGTTGGTGGACGCGAGGTCGGTCGTGCCCTCCACCGCTATCTCATACGCGAGGGTGTAGATGCTGGAAAGCGGGATATAGCAGGCGTTGAGCGCGGCGCGTACCTGCGCGGCGTTCTGGTAGAAGTCATACGGGCTGGTGATGCTGGACGCGTCCTCTTCCAGGGAGCATGACACCGCCCCGAGAGAGACAGCCACAGAGAGCAGCAGATATTTGTAATGATTCATCATCTCGTCTCCTAATACTTGAACTGTACGGACATGACGACCCTCCTGGCCTTGGGGTAAGAGGAATAGTCCAGACGCTGGATGCCGTTGGTGGACACGTCCGGGTCAAAGCCGTTGTATTTCGAGAAGAGCAGGAGGTTCTCGCCAGAGGCGGTGAGAGTGATCTCCCTCAGCACCTTGCTCTTCATTGTGAATGTGTACGCGACGGAGGCGTTCTTGAGGCGCAGGTAGCTCGCGTCATGTATCATGAACGAGCTTGGGACGTTGGAGCCGTCCAGCACGCCCGCCCTCGGATAGTCGGACGTGGGATTCTTGACCGGATGCCAGGCGTTGAGCATATAGCGGTACTGATTGGTCCTCCTTGAGCCGGCCATGTAGTATTCCGCATAGTTGTACACCTTGCCGCCAAGCGAATAGGTAAAGAATATACCCACATTGAAGCCCTTGAATCGGAAGCTGTTCTGCAGGCCGCCGGAGAGCCAGGGGTCACCGGAACCGAGATAGCACAGGTCGTCTGAGTCCAGGGAGCCGTCATGGTTGACATCCACGTATATGGGCACTCCGAGGCTCGTGGAGGAAGAGACATTGGCGTAGGCGCGGGTCACCTTGTTGCGTTCGACCTCCTCCTGGTTGTGCCACACCCCGGCGTACTGGAACCCCCAGAACGAATTGAGAGGATAGCCCTCCTTGTAGCCCGCCATCATATAGCCTCCCTCCGGAGAATTGAGCGCGGAGACATAGCTCTCCGAGCCGATGTCATCCACCACCGAACGGGAATGCGAGAGGGTCAGGGCCGATGTCCATGTGAAGCTCCTCTTGACGATGTTGCGGGTGTTGAGCGTGAGCTCCACCCCCTTGGTCGTCGTGCTGCCGACATTGCCGTACTTGGTGCTGTACCCCGTGTGCTGCGGGGTCTGCACGGTCAGCAGGAGGTCGTGCGTCTTGGACAGGTATCCCTCCAAGGTAAATGTCACCCTCGTGTTGAGGAACGACCCCTCGAGCGCGAGGTTGTACAGGTCCGTCTTCTCCCAAGTGAGATCCGGAGAGGCGATGCGGGCCTGGTAATACGCCACCGGCTGACTCCCGCCGAAGAGGTATCCGCTGGTCGTGGAATCCATCCGGGCGAGCGAGCGGTATGCGGTATTGAGGTCATTGCCGGAGCGCCCGGCGCTCAGCTTGAGCGACAGGTCGTCTATCGCGGAGGCGCCGGAGAGGAACGGCTCGTTGGAAATGGTCCATTTGAGGGCTGCGGAGGGGAAGAATCCCCATTTGTGGTTGGCGGCGAAGTTGGATGCACCGTCAAAACGTCCTGTCAAGGTCAGATAGTACTTGGACCTGTAGTTGTAGTTGACCCTCCCGAAATACGCGAGCTTGAGCTTCTCAGTCAGGCTGGTGCTGGCCTGGTAGGTCTCCTTGTCTGTGACCGCGTTCATGTTGTTCCACTTGACAGCATCCACCATGTAACCCTTGCCGTACAGATTGAATGCCGAGCTGCGGAAGCGGTAGGCGGTCTGCCCCAGCATGAAGTCCGCGTGGTGCTTGCCGAAGTTGCGGCTGTAGGTGAGGGTGTTCTCGGCGTAGAACGTCTGCTCCCCGTAGTCCTGCCTTCGGGCCTCGGCTCCCTCGCCCTCCTCCTTGGCGGGCAGGGTGGACGGCCAGAACCAGTGCCATTCCCTGTCAAAATAGAAATATGAGAACTTGTTGCGGTATGTCAGATGCTGTGTGGCCTTGGCTGTTGTCGAGAACGCTATGGTCATCATGCTCCTGTCCACATTGTCGATGTTCTCGTTGAGGCGGACGACAGGGTTGTTGACGCGGGTGCCGGCATTATAGAGGGGGTTGTAGCTCTGCGAGGGGTTGATGAGCGGGGAGATGTACATCGCCGCATAATAGATGCCCGTGCCCCCGATGGCTGTCACATTGTTGTCGCTGTGGCGGAACTGGTAACGCAGGTTGGCATTGAGGGTTAGCCATTTTAGGACGGTGTTGGTGACATTCAGCGAAGCGGTGTAGTTCTCGACCCCGCTGTTCTTGATGATGCCCCGGTTGTTGTTGTAGGAGAGGGACGCATAGAACTTCTGCTTGCCCATAAACCCATTGCAGGACAGGGTGTAGTCCTGATAGGGAGCCACCCTCGACACTTCTCCGAGCCAGTCCGTGCCCGCGCCCTTGGAATAAGGATCCTTGACCGACAGCTCCGACACGGGGCTGGCGGCGTTCATCGATGCGCTGGTGCCGGAATACTGCATATACTCGTCCCTGTAGAGCGCGTACTCCGTGGCGTTCATTATGTCCAGCTTCTTGGGCAGGGTTGAGACTCCTCCCTGAGCCCTGAAGTTGACGGAGAATGTCTGCAGGCCGGAACTGTCGGAAGTGCCCTTGGTCGTGATGAGTATCACCCCGTTGGCGCCTCTGGCTCCGTAGATGGCGGTCGAGGACGCGTCCTTGAGCACGGAGATAGACTCCACGTCATTGGGGTTGATCTCGTCCAGCGAGGAGATGGCGTCCATTACCCCGTCCACCACCAGGAGCGGGTCATTGGATGCCGTTATGGACCTCGTCCCCCTGATCCTGATGACGGACGAGGAACTGGGGTCGCCATCGGTGGAGGTAATCTCCACCCCTGCCACATGCCCTTGCAGGGCCTGGTCAAGGGACGGCGACGGGACATCCCTGAGGTCGGACATCTTGACATTGGCCACCGAGCCGGTGAGGTCTCCCTTGCGCACCGCCCCGTAGCCGATGACCACCACCTCGTCCAGCTGCTTGGACGCGTCCGGATGCAGGGTCACGTTTATCTCGGCCCTCCCCCTCACAGGCTCGTCCACAGTCTGGAAGCCGAGGAAATGGAACGACAGCACGTCGTTTGCCTGACATTCTATTGACCACCTGCCCCCGGCATCAGCCGTGGCGGTGGCCTTGACTGTCTCACCCTCGCCTTTGACCACCACAATAGCTCCGGCGAGAGCCTCCCCACCATCGTCCCGTACAGTCCCTCTCACGGTATGCTTGTCCTGAGCCTGGAGTCCCGCGCAGAGCAGGACCCCCGCAAGCGCCAGTGACAGAGTTGTCTTGCCTTTGGTCTTCATGTCTCACCAGTTTTCATCATCGGAGAAATCCTCCTCGTCGTCCGCCAGATCCTCCAGCTCCGCCTCCGACACCTTGTAGACAGCGAGGTTGTCTATGTGCACCGTCACCCCGGAGGGGTTGGAACAGCTGAATGTAAGGCTCGTGCTGGCGCTCATCCGCTCTCCGCCGTTGGACAGCAGCACGTACCTGAAATTGTCAGCGGAGGCCGAGTCCGCCAGAGGGACATTGAGCCGTATGCTGCTGCGCCCTATGGCGTCAAACACCGCCCCGCCGGACACGGACACATCGAGCGTCAGGTTCTGCCCGGTCACATCCGAGGAGCTCTCCGCGAAAGCGTTGAACGACACGTAGTCGTAATAGTTGGTGTTGACCGCGCCTATGGCACTTGTGCTGTAAGTCATCAGTCCGGTCAGGCTCACATCCCCTCCCGACCTGTCATCGAAATTGTCCTCATACACCTGCACATAGCCTTGGCGTATGCCCACAAACTTGCCAAACCACTTCTGCGCGTCCGTGACGCTGAGTGTCCCGGCTCTCCTGGCGAGAGTGTTGTATCCCAGAATGGAGGCCGCATCATAGCGGATGACGACATGCCCCTCGGCGACGGTTTCCATCGAGGTGATTGTGAACCAGTCCCGGGACTCTGCGGGGAGGGCCGGGTTGACCGTGTAACGCATCGTCACATCGTCGTTGGTCAATATGTGTATCTCCCCGCCGGACACACCCTCAAACGGTATCTGGATGTCATCCAGCAGCGTGTCCGGACTGCTGGTGTACACCTTGATGTACTCCTTGCGGAGCGGTGCGTCATTGTCGGAGCATGCCGCCGCCAGAGCGGCCAGAGCTGCGATAACTGTGATTGTATGGATGCGCATCTGTCTCATTTGAGCTTGGACATGTCAAAATCCACTATGATAGGGAAATGGTCTGACGGGCGGTAGAAATTGCTCAATCCGGTCTTGACTCTGGCGGTGTAGGAGTCCGTCTGGGTAAAGACATCCTTGCAGGCGTTGAGCAGCGGCTTGGTGACATAGAAGAAGTCTATCCTGGTGTTCTTGCCGCAGGAGGGGCAGAACAAGCCCGGGTACACCTCCGCCACTATGTCGTAATAGGGAGTCTTGTCGCTGAGCATGTAATCCTGTGTCAGGAACGACATGCTTGCGTCACCGTAACGGTATTTGAAGTTGTCCTTGCGGGATATCGAGTTGTAGTCCGCAGCCATGATCCAGTACTCGCTGGAGGCATTGGGATGAGTCCGCACAGTATGGTTGCATATAAACTCGACCTCACGGCGGCGGAACTTCTCTCCCTCATAGTTGGCCGAGCTCTCGGCCTGCTTCTCCTTTGGCACATGATAGCCATACGAGAACGGCTTGGGGTGGCATGTCACGATGTTGAGAGGCTGCGGCAAGCCGTCCACACGGACCTGGCACCAGCCCGCCGCATGCTGGATGAGCGAGTCGGGTTTGATGCCGACAAAACCGCCAAGGCTGTCAATGGGGAATCTGGATGTCACCACCTGCGGGTAGTTGTCCCGCTGTGCGCTCTTGAACCAGTACGAATGCCCCCACCTCGCGCAGAGCTCCCCCCAATGGTCAGGGAGATACCTCTCATCCTTGGGGATGACCGTGGTAGTGTCGGTATTGAATATCGTGGAGGCCTCACAGAATATGCATATATCGGGATTCTTCTTGGAAATCCAGGCCACAAAACGGTCATAGTTGTCTCCCTGGCCATCCCACATGCCGTTCTGGATGTTCCAGTAGAGGACCCGGAGTGTCTTCCTCTCCGCCTTGGGTTTCTTGGCTGCCGCCGTCACAGCTGCCGAAAGGGCCAGCGCGGCCATCAGAGCCAGCGCTACGGCAAATCTTGTCACTCTCATATTCATGCTACAAGTCAAAATCCATTATTATAGGCCTGTGGTCGGAGGGGTCATAATATGAGCTGTCCACCGCCGACACGCTTGGCCGGGTCCAGCCGTCCGCCACCACGCCCGCCTGGCGGACACGGCTGGCAAGAGCCGGGGATACATATATGAAGTCTATGCGCGACGAACGCGTCGTCAGGCACATCGTGCCGGGATATTCACGGGCTATGATATCCACGAGATCAGTGTTGGCAAGGATGTAGCTTTGCGCCTGGTAGCGCATGCCGGAAGCTCCCCGCGCGTCATAGTACCAGCTGTCCGCCGGAGAATGGCTGTTAAAGTCCCCAAGGACTATCCAGTACTGCTCGGAGGCATAATCCGGGCTGAGCACCGTGTGCTCCAGTATCTGCGTTATCTCTCCGAGCTGGTAGCTGTCCGTCTCCTCGCTGGTGTTTGTCGTTCTGGGCAGGAGGTGCAGAGGCACTATATTGATTGTCTGCCCGGAGACGCTCACCCTGACCAGGCCTCCGCCGTGGGAGAGCACTGTCACGCCGTCCCGCTTGTTCGGAATGTCCATCACTTTCTCCAGCGGCAGCGAGCTTGTCACCTCCTGCGGGAACGAGTCCCCCGACCCGAGATAGCGTGAGCCTGTCCCAGCCACATTGGAATGCCCCCACGTAGCCGCCAGCTCGCCCCATCCCTCGGGCAGAGGCGAGGTCGCGCCGTAGTTGCTCTTGGCCTCGCACCACACGCAGATGTCAGGCGCGTAGGAGCGCACCCATGACGAGAAGTTGGAGAAAGAGTTGGGCAGGTCAGCCCACATGCCGTTCTGGATGTTCCAGTAGAGCAGCCGCACAGAGCCGGCCTTGCCGGAGGAGATGAGGCTGACCGATATGTTGTCCACATAGAAGCCGTGGCTCTTGAGGGAGGAGGCGTCTTCGGAAATGAGTCTGACAAGGGTGGCGGAGGACGCGCCCTCCACGGTCATTGAAAGGTGATGCCAGGACTTCTGCGCCTCATCACTTGACGGCAGGCTCACGGATGTCCTGTCCATGACCGCCAACGCGCCGGGGGACAAAAGGTTGCAGTCCTGCATGACATCAGTCCCGTCCACGGTGCAGGAGCTTATCGTCCCGGCGTTGAGCACCCGGATGTCAAAATCATCATCCGCCCCGGCGGCATAGCACCAGTCCAGTTCAATGCGGATGTCCGAGAAGTCCGGGATGTCGAGCTCCGGCAGGGTGAGCCAGCCCCTGAGCCCGCCTGCAGCACCCACCGCGATGCATCCCTGATATTCCTGGCAGCGGATGAGGGCCTGCCAGTCCGTGATGTTGCGGCTGGCCACATAGTCGGACGAGACGAGGTGGTCTTCGCCCACCGAGGCGTTGCCGGAGGATAAGTACTGCTGTATGTAACCTGTCCCGGGAATTGTGCACCCCACAGCCGACAAGGCATATTCCCGCCCGGTCAGTGAGGACTCGGACGCGGCCTGCGGGGTCTGGGCCGACGGAGCGAATCCCGCAGCCTCGGATCCTCCCATGATGTCGCCTCCCCATACGAATGTGTCAAACCCCTCCCAGAATATGCATTCCTCCTGCGGGGAGAATGACACAGCCGCCGTGACGGTCTCCCCGCGAGTGACTGTCAGCGCAGGAATGTGCTGCACGCTCACCTTGTGATCCATGCTCACCATGGTGACCGTCAGGCCGTCAGGATAGCTGCCGGGCAGCAGGGCCGCCTCCACCGTGGCTCCGCTCGCCGTGAGAGGCAATCCTGCACCTCCTGCGGTACAGTTGACGACCAGATGGTCCATGACCGCCACTGCGGAGAATGTCCCCTCATAGGGATGCCAGTCCACCTTGCCAGCCATAGCCGCCCCAGCAGACTCCAGCTTGACGGAGGCCAGGCGCCCCTCTCCGGACAGCCTTATCGAAATGACACCACATACCGGGGTGAAAGTAAGCACATTGCCGCTGCTCTCGCCATACAGGGCAAACTGCGGCTCTGAAGACAAGTCCTGCAACGCGCCGGCAAACTGGGCATGCGGCACCAGCAGCCCCTCTGTCGGCGAAGCGCCATACCATTGCGATGCGCCGGATGGGGCATAAACGGCCGAATATTCCCCGAAAGCGGACTCCCCGGCAAGGATGTATGTGCTGCCCTTGCCGTCCTCCAATACGGGACATTCCAGCGAATTGACCCTGGCAGTGTCCCCAGACATGGAAATCCCGTCAGCGCGTCTGACATGGAACAGCACCTGCCCGTCAACCGCCTCTATGGGGTCTCCGGGGGACGGCACCTCGCGTCTGGGGGTGTCCCCTCCTGCAGACTTGCCGCAGCACATCACAAGCGGCAAGGCAAACGCCAGACAAACCCTGCGCGTCGTGCATGTCATAACACCTCTCATATCCTTTATTCGCATGAGAGAGCCTTTATTCCCAAGAGAGAGCCGATGTCCCGTCCCACTGCGTGATGTCCAGCGCGGCCGCGGCGGAGCCGTCATCCCAGGTCTTGGCGCTGGAGTCGTACCCGGGGGCGTAGCTGCCAGTGGCGACAAGGCACTTGTACCACTCGCCGCTGCTGGCCGCCGCGATGGCTGACCATGCGCTGCTGGCGTACCTGTACACCGAGCCGCCCACGGCTATGTGGCTCATGTTGGTGAAGCCCTTGGAGTTTTCGCAATTGCCAGCGATGAAGCCGCCCTTGCCGTTGCCGTACAGGGCGGCCGCAGTGGATGACGGGCGGGCGACACCCGCCAGCTTGACATGGCTCACCGACGGCTCGCCAGTGCTGCTGCCGGAGACGAGCTGCCCCGCGATCAGCCCGCAGCCGTAGTTGCTGCTCACCCAGCACCCGCTCTCCACCGAGCACCACTCTATGCTGTTGGAGCTGTCCCCGAACAGGTAGCCCACGATGCCGCCCATGTAGCCGTAGGGAGTCCCCGGGCTGCCTATCGCGCTGCCCTGGTGACCCACCTTGCCGCTGTTCACGGTGTATGCCGAGGACGTGCCGGTGATGGCCGTGCCGCTGCGCATGAACCCGGCGATGCCGCCGTTCTTGCCGTAGGTCGAGAGGATATTGCCCCTGTTGGTGCAGCTGCTGACGGTGACCGTGTGCCCCGTCGCGGCAAAGGACATCCCGACGATGCCGCCCGTGTAGACGTTCTCGCCGTCTCCGTTCTTCTCAACGGCGACAGTCGAGGACAGGCTCGGCTTGCGGTTGAACTGGACGCTCCCGCTGTTGGTGCAGCCGCTCAGGGTCACGTCCTGATAGCAGTTGCCCGTGCCGCCGGTATAGTAGTAGCCCGCAGACCCCACGATGCCGCCCGCGCAGGAGAGGTACTGGTAGTTGGAAGACCCCGTGCGGGCGAGGCTCTGCTCGGTCACGCCCGTGAGCGTACGCTCAATGGCCCCGCTGTTGGACGCGCCCTCCACGCTCAGGGACGGGATGAGCGACGAGGTGCCGTACACCATCCCCACTATGCCGCCCGCCACCGGGCGCGTGGAGTCAGTCGTGTCCTCGTACAGCCCAATCTTGCCGCTGTTGGTGTTGGTGCCGCTCAAGGTCATCGCCAGCGCGAGGCTCTCCGCGCTCGA
>CAZKVW010000046.1:0-17883 GCA_964556285.1 uncultured Muribaculaceae bacterium | reverse complement strand
GGGACGACAACGGCGTATTCAACTTCGAAGGCGGCTGCTATGCCAAGGTCATCAACCTCGACAAGGACTCCGAACCGGACATCTACAACGCCATCCGCCGTGACGCCCTCCTCGAGAATGTGACAGTGGACGGGAACGGCAAGATTGACTTCGCTGACAAGAGCGTCACCGAGAACACCCGCGTCTCCTATCCGATTTATCACATCAACAAGATTGTGCGTCCCTACTCGCAGGGCCCTGCCGCCAAGCAGGTGATATTCCTGTCAGCCGACGCGTTCGGGGTGCTGCCTCCGGTCTCCATCCTCGACCCTGAGCAGACCAAGTACTACTTCCTCTCCGGCTTCACCGCCAAGCTCGCGGGCACTGAGCGCGGCATCACCGAGCCTACCCCGACATTCTCCGCCTGCTTCGGCCAGGCATTCCTGGAGCTCCATCCGACCAAATACGCCGAGGAGCTTGTCAAGAAGATGCAGAAGAGCGGGGCCAAGGCGTACCTCGTCAACACCGGCTGGAACGGCACTGGCAAGCGCATCTCCATCCGTGACACGCGCGGCATCATCGACGCTATCCTCGACCATTCTATTGACAAGGCCCCTACAAAGACTATCCCTTACTTCAATTTCGTGGTACCTACGCAGCTGGAGGGTGTGGATCCTCATATCCTCGACCCTCGCGACACCTACGCGGATCCTGCGCAATGGGATGAGAAAGCAAGGGATCTCGCCGGGCGTTTCATCAAGAACTTCACCAAGTACGAGAACAATGCCGCCGGCAAGGCTCTCGTGGCCGCCGGCCCGAAGCTGTAGCCAGCGTTCTTGACAATTATGTAAACAGGGCGGCCCCGCGTATCGGGGCCGCCCTGTTTCTGTATGCGCCAAGGGCTATTGCCGGGAGCCTCCCAGTGATGCGAATGCGGCCGAGATGCGGCGCAGAGTCTCGTCCCGCCCTATGAGGTACACGATGTCGGCAATGCCAAGGCCGCTGGAGCGTCCCGCGAGCGCGAGCCTCAACGCATTCATTACCTTGCCCATGGGCCAGCCGTTGTCACGGATATGCCCCTCTATCGCCTCGCCTATGCTGTCCCGTTCCCACGGCCCGTCCCAGCCGGCAAACCATTGGGAGAGCTCGCGGACAAGGGAGGCATTGTCATCCGTCCAAAACTTGGCGGCATCCTTGCTGTCGTATGAGTCCGGGGCGGTGAAGAGATACCACGCGATGTCCCAGAAGTCCCTCACGAATGTGGCTCTCTCCTTGGTCAGGGCTACAACCTTGACCGCATAGTCAGCAGAGGCGCTGATGCCGTGCTCTTCCAGCACCGGCCGCAGCAGCCCGGCAAGCTCCTCGTCCGTCTTCATGCGGAGGTATTCGCGGTTGAACCATTTCGCCTTTTCGGGATTGAACTTGGCTCCGGCTTTTTGCACCTTGTCCAGGGAGAACGCCTGCACCAGCTCGTCCATGGAGAATATCTCCTGCTCCGTGCCGGGGTTCCAGCCCAGCAGGGCCAGCATGTTGACGAACGCCTCCGGGAAATACCCGTCCTCCCGGTAGCCGTGCGAGACCTCCCCGTCCGGGCCTTTCCACTGGAGAGGGAACACCGGGAATCCCATCTTGTCCCCGTCCCGTTTGCTGAGCTTGCCGTTGCCCACAGGCTTGAGCAGCAGCGACAGGTGGGCGAAGCGGGGCATAGTGTCCTGCCAGCCCAGGGCCTCGTAGAGCAGATAGTGCAGCGGCAGCGACGGCAGCCATTCCTCGCCCCTGATGACCTCGGTGATTTCCATCAGGTGGTCGTCAACGATGTTGGCGAGGTGGTAGGTGGGCAGGGAATCGGAGCGTTTCCAGAGCACCTTGTCATCCAATGTGTCAGTGTTGACTTCCACATGCCCCCTGATGAGGTCGTCCATCTCCACAATCCTGTCCTGAGGCATCTTGAAGCGGATGGTCCAGCCGTCCGTCTCCTCCAGAAGCCTGCGGGTCTCCTCCTGAGGCAGGGTCAGGGAGTTGCGCATATCCATGCGGGTCTGGTGGCTGTAAATGAATGTCCTCCCGCTCTCCTCCGCCTCCTTGCGCTTGGCGTCCAGCTCCTCCGGAGTGTCGAAGGCGTAATATGCATGGCCGCTCTCCACGAGACGCTCTGCGTACTGGCGGTAGATGCCGCGCCGCAGGCTCTGCCGGTAGGGAGCATGTGGGTGACGCTCTGACGGGGTGTCCACGACATGCCCGTCCTCGTCCACCCCCTCGTCCGGTGTGATGCCGCACCAGCGCAGCGCCTCTATGATGTATTCCTCCGCCCCGGGCACAAACCTCTTGGAGTCCGTGTCCTCAATCCGGAGGATGAAGTCCCCGCCCCTGCGCTTGGCGTACAGGTAGTTGTACAGCGCAGTCCTCACTCCGCCGATATGCAGCGGCCCAGTGGGGCTGGGCGCAAATCTCACTCTTGTGCGTCTTGCCATTGCTCTGATATGGTGTTTACTGCTGTTCTCCCTTTTTCTGCTGCGCCCTCTCGATGGCGCTGTGACGCTCCAACTCGCTCATGTCCTGCCCCGGCTCGGTGATGAGCACGGGCCTGCTGTCATCGGAGAAATGGAACGTCCGGGAGTTGACCTTTTTGCCTGCCCCGATCATCACCCCCGGGGCGCTCCCCTTGAGGCTGATTCCCTCCATTCCGTCAGAGGGCTCCGTGTCGTCGTAGGTGTAGTCGTTGTCGATGTTGATGTAGTTGCCCTGATCCACGCCGGGAGGCAGGATGTCGTTGTATTGCAGCCCGGTGACGATGGCTGTGATGCGCACCTGGTCGCCGAAGTCAGGATCCTCGTCCCAGACGAGACCGCGCTTGAAGTTGTTGGCCTTGCCGGTATGCTTGCGTATTTTCTCGTTGAGCTCTCCAAGCTGCTCCATTGTCAGGCCGTTCTCGTTCTTGCCGGTGGTGATGTTGACAAGGACGTTCTTGGCGGTGTTGAGGTCGTACTCGTTGAGCAGCGGGGACTCGAAAGCCCCTTTGACGGCATCTTCGAGCCGTGTCTCGCCCGTCCCTACGCCGCATCCCATCAGGGCGTAGCCGCTGCCTCGCATCATGGTCTTGATGTCCTCGAAGTCCACGTTGATGTAGCCGGGGCGGCTGATAATCTCGGTGATGCCCCTGACCGCCGTCGAGAGCACCTCGTCCGACTTGGGGAAAGCGTCCTGGATGAGCAGCTCTCCGTAATGGTCGTAGAGCTTCTCGTTCTTGATCACGATGAGGCTGTCCACCAGGCCCTCAAGGCTCTTGAGACCGTCGATGGCCTTGGTCATGGCCTCATTGCCCTCGTTGTTGAACGGCATAGTGACGACTGCCACGGTGAGGATGCCTTTCTTCTTGGCCATGTCAGCTATGACTGGCGCGGCTCCTGTGCCTGTGCCGCCGCCGAGACCCGCCGTGATGAAGAGCATCTGTGTGGCGTCATCCAGGATAAGCTCCTGGATCCTGTCCTCTGTCTCCATGGCGGCCTTGCGCCCTTTGATAGGGTCGGTGCCCGCGCCGAGCCTCCCGTTGCCGAGCTGTATCTTGGTGGGGACGCTGCTGCGCTCCAGAGCCTGCGCGTCGGTGTTGCACACGATGAAGCTGCATCCCTTGACGCCCTGGTTGTACATGTAAGTGACGGCGTTGCAGCCCGCGCCGCCCACGCCGACCACTTTAATCATGTTTTCCACCTGCCTCCAGTCACTTGGGGTGACATTGAAGTCGCTTGCGGCGGTATCTGTTGTCTTGCTGTAGTCTGCCATTCCCTGATCTGTTTATTCCGCCTCGTCGAAAAGGCTGTTCATCTTGTCATCCACATCGGTCAGCTTGCTTCTGAACTTGCCGAACCATGTGATGTTCTTCTTGGCGGCAGGGCTCTTGCCTTTGCCCTTAGAATCAGTGCCCGTCTCCTCGTCAGGGAAGAGCGTGTCTGGCTGCCCTTCGCCACCCTCCTTGGGAGCGGTAATCTTGACGGCCTCGCCTGTACAGTTGACCAGCGGGGAGGCCTTGCCGTCCATAACCAGGCCGACGCAGGCGCTTGCGGCCGCGCTGCGGGCGGACGGGTAGCCGGAGCAGCTGAAATGGCTGCGCGGATATCCTATGCGCACGCTGTATCCCGACATGGAGCTGAAGAGCTGCTCGATGTTGCTCATTTCTGCTGCGCCGCCGGTGAGCACGATGCCGCTCCGCAGGTCGTCAGCGAGCCCGCTTCGCTCTATCTCCCAGAGCATGGCTTCGATAATCTCCTTTTCTCTCGCGCCGATAATCTGGGCAAGGTATTCCACCTTGATGTCCCGGTAGTTGCCGCTCTCCTTGTAGTTGACCCTGATAATCTTGTCGCTGAGGTTGGCGAGCTTCTCGGGCATGCAGCTGCCGTAAGCGAGCTTGATGTTTTCCGATAGCCTTTCCGAGAATCCGCTCTCATGGCGTATGTCGCCGGTGATGCTGTCCCCTCCGAACGGTATGGCTGCGTGATGCCTGAGCACCCCGCCGGAATAGACCGAGACAGAGGTGACTCCGGCTCCCATGTCCACGAGAGCCACTCCGTTGTCCATCTCGTCCTTGCTGAGGATCACGTCCCCGAGGACGAGGGGGGAGAATGACTTACGCGCCACGGACACCCCGAGGGTGTTGAACACGCGGTCGATGTTGTCCAGCAGCTGCTTGCGGCCTATGTAGAGCTTGTAGTTGCCGGAGAACGTGTTGCTCATCATGCCCACAATCTCGTCCTCGTCGTACATCTGGATGTCCTCGTCAGTGTTGAACGACTGGTGGACACATCCGTAGATGCTCTCCTTGTCCTTGTTGTCCACAGGATAGTCATCCGTGGCTATATCCTTGAGAGTCAAGAACTCTTCCTTGGTGATGCCGATTGAGGTGTCCGTCCTTTCAAACTTGGCTGCCGCGTCCCGCTCCACCAGCCTGTAGCGGGGAGTTCCGACCAGCACCTGCGTAATCTTGGTCCCGAGGGAGGCCCCGGCATCGTCCAGGAGCTTGCCTACAGGCTCTGCCACCTTGGTGGGGTTGAGCACTCCTCCGTGGCTGACGCCTTTGGACGGGAGGCTCTTGTAATACAAGACCTGCACGTCCTCCCCCTCCACCCGCGCCACCATCAGCGCGACCTTGGACGAGCCTATGTCCACTGCTGCTATAAATCTCTCTTCCATAATACTGCTGCTATATCCTGTCTTTCCTGCATATCACCTGCCCGTCATACTTGACTATGACGGTCTTGTAACAGTCTTCTCCAACCGCAGGGCGAATATACTCATAATATTTGGCCATGCGGACAAGTTTTTTCTTGGCATCTGACGGATTGCCGAAAATAAACCTCTCATCCCCCTCCCTGGGGACGAGTATGAGGTCGCCGTCCTTGCCCACGCTGACCTGCACGATGTCTCTCCGCCAGACCTTGTCAGCGGATATCGTCCGCATCATGTCGAGAATGTCCCGCATCCATGTCGTCTCCGTCTGCCCCTGCGGCATGCCCCTGTACGAGCCTCCGTGCCAGAGCGGCACATATCCGTCCACGACCGGGACATCGCAGCGGTATCTTGGGTGCAGGGGGAACATGAAGCCCTCCGCGTCGGCATAGAATCCGTCGTCGCCCCTCTGGAAGCGGATGACCGGCTTGCGCTGCGTGATGATGACATGCAGCATGCCGTCAGGAGTGGTGTAAGCCTCGCTGTGCAGTATCGCGCTTCGCGAGTCCAGCACTCTCTCCACCTTGGCGAGGTCCACGCTGTCCAGCCTCTGTCCGATGTACCTGCCGTATGAGGTCTCCAGGCATTCGCGCACGTCCTCTGTGGAGACAAATCGCAGGCTGTCAGCGAACTCCACCTCCAGTCCCGTGCATGTCCGCAGCCGGCGGGCCTCCCCGTCGGCGCGCAGAGCCAGCACGAGAGCCGCCGCCAGAGCGAGCAGCAGCCCCGTCACGATGCCTGTGTGCCAGCCGCCATTCATCTGCGCTCCAGCATTTGGCATATCGGGCCGACAAACCGGTCGATGTCTCCGGCACCGAATGTCACCAGCACGTCCAGCGGCTTGCTCTCAAGCAGGGCCATCAGCTCCCCCTTGCTGATGAGAGTCTTCTCCGGGGCTGTCACATCCTTGAATATCAGCTCGGAAGTCACTCCCGGTATGGGCTCCTCCCGTGCCGGGTAGATGTCCAGAAGTATCAGCTCGTCCAATGCGCTGAGGGCCTGCGCGAACTCCGGGGCGAAATCCCTCGTGCGCGAGTACAGGTGCGGCTGGAACACCCCGGTTATCTTCCTGCCTGGGAACATGTCCCTGATGGAGGTGATGGCCGCGCCTAGTTCGCGCGGGTGATGCGCGTAGTCGTCGATATAGGTCAGCCCGGGGACATTGATGTGCTCGTCGAGCCTGCGCACCGCCCCTTGGAACGTGCCTATGGCGTGGCGTATCTTGTCTTCGGGAATGCCGTACTCAAGGCAGAGGGCTGCTGCGGCGACGCTGTTCTCCACATTGATGAGGCCGAGCGTGCCGACCCGGATGTCAGGGACGACTCCTCCGGGATGCCTGAGGTCGAAACTGTAGTGCCCTAGACTGTCCAGACGCAGGCGCTCCGCCCTGAAGTCCGCCCTCGGGTCATCTATGTGGTAGGTCATGAGAGCCGCCGGGGTGTCGGACTGCGAGAGAGGCAGCCCGTATTTGTACACCAGTGTGCCGCTCACCTGCGATGCGAATGCCCTGAACGCCTCCTGCACGTGAGCCAGATCCCCGTAGATGTCGAGGTGGTCGGCATCCATGGAGGTGATGACAGCCATGGCGGGATGCAGCTGGAGGAAAGAGCGGTCAAACTCGTCCGCCTCGGCCACCACCGTGGGCGTAGAGGAGGAGAGCATGTTGGTGCCGTAGTTCTTGGATATCCCTCCGAGAAATGCCGAGCACCCCTCACCGCTCTCTGTCAGTATATGGGCGATGAGCGTACTGGTGGTGGTCTTGCCGTGTGTGCCCGCCACCGCCAGGCAGGTCTCTCCCTTGGTCAGTTCCCCGAGCATCATGGAGCGCTTGATGAGCTTGTAGCCGTGCGAGCGCAGCCATTGCAGCTCGCCAAGGCTGTCCGGGACGGCAGGGGTATAGACTGCGAGGGTGTCCTCCGGGCTGCCGGGTATCTTGGAGGGGTCATCGTCGTAGTGCACGGCAATGCCTTCCTCCTCCAGGCTGCGGGTCAGTGCGCTTGGAGTGCGGTCGTAGCCGCTGACATTGTACCCCTTGCGCTTGCACCATCTGGCGATGGCGCTCATGCCTATGCCTCCTATGCCGACAAAATATATGTTACTGTACTTCATTGTCTACTATCTTGTATACCTGATCCACTATGTCCGCAGCCGCGTCAGGCCTGGCGAGACTGCCGGCGTTGCTGCTGATGCGCTCCCGTCTGGGGTCATCCGTGAGCAGGGCCATGGCCGCCGGCATGAGCCTCGTTCCGGCTTCGGAGTCCGGCACCATCATGGCCGCGTCCCGGCTCACGAGAGCCATGGCGTTGTGCGTCTGGTGGTCCTCCGCCACATTGGGCGAGGGGACGAATATCGCTGCCTTGCGTGCCGCGCAAATCTCCGAGACCGAGCTTGCCCCCGCCCGGGAGATGACCGCATCCGCAGCCGCGTAGGCCAGGTCCATCCTCGCGATGAAGTCGCAGCAGTGCACGTGCACAGCCTGCGGGTGCGCCGACATGAACTCGTCCGCCTCCGCCTTGTATATCTTGCCGCACTGCCAGAGCAGCTCCACGCCTTCCCCGCCGTGGAGGCCGGCATCTATCCATGACTTGACGGCGTTGTTGATGCTGCGGCTGCCCAGGCTGCCTCCCAGCACGAGCAGCTGCTTGCGGCTGCTGTCCAGGCCGTACAGCGTCATGGCCTCGGAGCGCATCTGCTCTGTAGCGGGGACAATCTCCGGGCGTATGGGGTTGCCCGTCAGGACTATCTTGTCCGCAGGGAAGAACTTCTCCATCCCCTCGTAGGCGACGCATATCCTGTCCGCCCTCTTGCCGAGAATCTTGTTGGTCAGCCCCGCGAACCCGTTCTGCTCCTGTATGAGGGTGCGGATGCCGAGCCGCGTGGCGGCGTAGAGCAGGGGTGCGCTTGCGTAGCCTCCCACCCCGATGCAGATGTCAGGGCGGAAGTCGCGGATGATGCGCTTTGCGCTGCGCACGCTGGAAGCCAGCTTGAACGGCACTCCGAGGTCGCTTATGAGATTGTGCAGGGTGGGCCTGCGCTGGAGTCCGGCCACAGGCAGCCCTATGATGCGGAATCCGGCCGCCGGCACTTTATCCATCTCCATCTTGCCCTCGGCCCCCACAAAGAGCAGCTCGCTGCCGGGGGCTTCCTGCATGATGCGCCGTCCTATGGATATGGCGGGGAAGATGTGCCCTCCTGTGCCCCCGCCGCTGATGATGGCGCGTATAGGTCTGCGGTCTTGTCTCATAGCTGCATGATATTGTCAGGGTTTGTCACTATTTCCTCTCCGGTCGGGACCATCAGGGACTCCGAACGCTCGGCCTCCCTCTCCACCTTGGCGCTCGTGCTGCGGCTGATGGACAGGATGACCCCGAACGCCGCGCTGAAGCACAGGAACGCCGATGCCCCGAAACTGACCAGGGGCAAGGTCTGCCCCGTCTGTATGCCTACGTCGCAGTTGACGATGATGTGCATCATGGCCTGCCCGGCTATCAGGGCGGACAGGCCGCCGACCGTGACCTTGGAGAACAGGTCCTCGCAGTTGCGGGCGATGATGGCCCCCCTTGCCAGCATCCCGAGATAGAGGGCGATGATGATTACGCCTCCTATCAGCAGCCCGTATTCCTCCAGCAGGAAGCTGAACATGTAGTCTTCGTAGATGACTGGGACGACGTATTTCATGGTGCTCTTGCCGGGACCCTTGCCGGGGATGCCTCCACGGTGAATGGCCATCTTGGCCCCGTAGGGCTGGCGTATGAGGTCGAGCGCCTCCTGGTATTCCATCGAACGGGGGGCTGAGGACTTGAGGGCGCTGATCTGCGCGTCCATGTTGCGGGAGTCGCTCAGCGCGGTGCCCAGGCGCGGGATGAATTTGCCCCCTGTGGCGAAATGCAGGCCTATGCACAGGCCGCCAAGAGCCACTCCTATGAGCACGATGCGCAGCATGTCAGCGGCCGGCATGCCGGCGATGGCGAGGGTGAGGAAGAGTATTCCGGCGAGGAATACGGCGTTGGATGTGCCTGCCGGCAGGGCGAGGGCGCAGATGAGCAGCATGGGGCCGTAGATGTTGATGATCTTGAGGGCCGCCGGGGTGGCGAGCCATCCCATGTGCGGGAGGGTGGAGAAGGCCTCCTGCAGACGGAACCGCCCGTGCTTGTAGCGGTCTACAGCCCATGCGAGGTACATGACCATGATGACCTTGACAGCCTCCAGTATGTGCAGCTGGAAGCCTCCGACCTTGATGATGCGCCACGCCCCGTTGATCTGCGCGGACTTGACCGGGCCTATGCTCATGTGCAGGTCTATGAAGAGCAGGGCAGCGAGGCAGGCGACGAACCCCAAGCTGGACAGCCTGCGGAACCATTTCACATTCATCACGAAGACGCAAAAGGAGATGGTGACGAGTCCTCCGGCGATAATTATCATCTGCCTCCAGATGATGTCTATGCGGGAGCGTTCCCCGGCGGCCATGGAGGAGGTTGCTGACGACAGGCCCACGAGCGATGTCATCATCAGCAGGAGGAGTATCAGCCACACCACCTTGTCGCCGCCGATGCGGTCGAGTATGTTCTGTCCCCGCGCGGCCATGTCAGAGATTCTTAACTGCGGCCTTGAACTGTCTGCCCCTGTCCTCGTAATTGTCAAACAGGTCGAAGCTCGCGCAGCACGGGCTGAGCAGCACGACATCGCCGGGCGAGGCCATCTTGCTCGCGGCCAGCACGGCCTCCTGTGCGCTTGTGGCGTCTGTCATGTTGGCGGCTCCGACTATGCCCTCAAACGCCGCGTGGATCTTGCTGTTGTCCACGCCCAGGCAGACGATTGCCTTGACCTTGCTGCGCACCAGCTCATTCAGCGCCGAGTAGTCGTTGCCCTTGTCCGTGCCCCCGACTATCCAGACGACGGGACGCTTTTGGCATTCGAGCGCGTACCATGCGGAGTCCACGTTGGTGGCCTTGGAGTCGTTGATGTACAGGACTCCCTTGACGCTCAGCACCGGTTCGAGCCGGTGCTCTATGGGCTTGAACGACGAGAGGGCCTCACGGATGACCTTGTTGTCGATGTGCACCGCCTTGGCCGCGAGAGCGGCCGCCATGGAGTTGTACAGGTTGTGCCGCCCTCCCAGGGCAAGCTCCTTGAGGTATATCTCGCTCTCCTCCTGCCCGTCCATGCGGAGCACTATCCTGTCGTTCCTGATGAATGCGCCCTGCTCCACTTCCCGCTGCTGGGTGTATGGGAGCATCTTGGCCTTGAGGACAATGCGGTTGAGGTGGCCGACGGTGATCTCGTCGTCGGAATCGAATATGAAGCAGTCCTCCGGACGGAGGTTGCGCGTGATGCGGAACTTGGCCCTGACGTAATTCTCCATGTTGTAGCCGTAGCGGTCGAGGTGATCCGGGGTGATGTTGGTGATGATGGCTATGTCAGGGCGGAAGTTGTACACGTTGTCGAGCTGGAAGCTGCTGAGTTCCAGCACGTAGTAATCGTGATGCTCGGTCGCGACCTGGAGGGCGTAGCTCTTGCCGATGTTGCCTCCGAGACCGGCGTCGAGGCCGGCCTGCCGCAGCAGGTGGTATATCAGGGAAGTGGTGGTGGTCTTGCCGTTGGAGCCGGTCACGCATATCTTCTTGGCGCTGTCGTAGCGTCCGGCGAATTCGATTTCGGAGATGACAGGGACGCCGCGCTCCGTGAGCTTGACCACGAGGGGCGCCGTGGACGGGATGCCGGGACTCTTGATGACCTCGTCGGCGGAGAGGATGCGCTCTTCGCTGTGCCCGCCCTCTTCAAAGGGAATGTCCCATTTGCGGAGGGTGGCGGCATATTCCTCCTTGATGCGGCCGCTGTCCGAGAGGAACACGTCCAGCCCCTTGACCTTGGCGAGGACTGCGGACCCCACTCCGCTCTCTCCTCCGCCCAGCACTGCTATCTTGCTCATATCCTGTCTGTTGTTTAGTATCGTAATGTTTTTCAATATCTTCTGTCACCGGATTTTGAGCGAGGCGAGGGTGAGCAGGGCAAGCACCAGCCCCACGAGGTCAAACCTCGCCACAATCTTGGCCTCCGGTATGGCGCGGGCCGGCTTCTGGATTTTTGCCGGTATGCCCTCTTTCTGGAAATGATGGTGCAGCGGCGTCATCCGCCACACCCTGCGCCCTTCCCCGTAACGCCGCTTGGTGTATTTGAAATATCCCCTCTGTATCAGCACCGACAGGCTCTCCACTAGGAATATGCCGCAGAGCAGGGGGAGCAGCAGCTCCTTGCGGATGAGCACCGCGCTCACGCCTATGATGCCTCCGAGCGTCAGGCTGCCCGTGTCTCCCATAAACACCTGCGCCGGGTAGGAGTTGTACCACAGGAATCCCAGCAGCGCCCCCGTGAGTGCCGCCATGAATACGGCCACCTCCCCCGTGCCGGGGATGTACATGATGTTGAGGTAGTTGGAATTGAGCACGTTGCCCCCGAGATAGCCGAGTATCCCGATGACCACCGCCACTATCGCGCTCGTGCCGGCCGCCAGCCCGTCCATCCCGTCGGTGAGGTTGACCCCGTTGCTGCATGCCAGGATGACGAATATTATCATCAGCATGTATATGCCCCAAGTGCAGTAGACTCCGAGCTGGCCGTGGAACGGCACGAGCCATGAGTAGTCAAACTCGTTTGCCTTGACAAAGGGGATGGTGGTGATCAGGTGCTCAGTGTGGATGTCGTGGCTGGCCCATACCGCCAGCGCGATGATCAGTCCGAGCCCGAACTGGCCGAGCAGCTTCTTGCGCTCGCTCAGCCCGTCCTTGTTGTGGCGGAACACCTTGATGTAGTCGTCAGCAAAGCCGAGCGCGCCGCACCACAGCGTGGTGAGGATGAGCAGGAGGACGTAGATGTTGGTGAGGTTGCAGACGAGCAGAGCTCCGGCGAGCAAGGCGATGATGATGATGATGCCTCCCATGGTTGGGGTGCCTTTCTTCTGGAGCTGCCCCTCCAGCCCGAGGTCCCGGATGGTCTCCCCGATCTGGTGGCGCTGGAGCGCGGCGATGATCTTGCCTCCGGCGAGCCATGCCGTGAGCAGGCTCACGATGCCGGCGAGGAATGCCCTGAACGTGATGTAGTTCATCAGCCCCTTGCCGGGGAAATCGTAGTCTTGCAGCAATTGGAAAAGGTGGTACAGCATAGGTCGGTTTCAGTCTTTTGTGGTGGAGGGGTTGTTGTCAGTGCGCCGGGTCTGGCGGCTCTTGGCCGCCGGGGCTGCGGCCCTGTCGGCGTTTTCCATAATGGAGAATGTCTCCGCGACGACCTCCCGTTCGTCGAAATGGAGCTTCTCCCCTCCGAGTATCTGGTATGTCTCATGCCCCTTGCCCGCGAGCAGGATGGTCGAGGAGGGGGCGGCGGTCAGGATGGCTGTGCGGATGGCTTCGCGTCGGTCGCCGAGGAACATCGTCTTGGCGAGGGCCTCCGCAGGGATGCCGGCGCGGATGTCCGCCATGATGTCCTCGGTGCGCTCGCTGCGCGAATTGTCCGAGGTGACGATGACGCGGTCCGCCAAGGCGGCGGCTATCGCCCCCATCTCGGGGCGTTTGCCCTTGTCGCGGTCGCCCCCGCATCCGAACAGGCACACAAGAGGCCGCTGCGGGGCGATGTCCCGCAAGGTCTCAAGCACGTTTTGCAGCGCGTCCGGGGTGTGCGCATAGTCAATGACCACGGCCAGGCCGCGCGGCCCGCGCATGTTTTCGAGGCGCCCCTTGACAGGGGAGAGGCGGCTGATGCCGACGAGGGCTTCGGAGCTGCCGCAGCCCAGTTCCAGGGCCGTGGCGTAGACGGCGAGGAGATTGTACGCGTTGTGCCTGCCGATGAGACGGCACCAGACCTCCGAGCCGTCCACCTTGAGCAGCATTCCCTCAAAGCTCTCCTCCATGACGCGGCAGCTGTGGTCGGCGATGCTCCTGCACGAGTACGTCACCACACGGGCGGCCGTGTTCTGCACCATCACAGGGCCGTTCTTGTCATCGATGTTGATGATGGCGGCGGCATCCGGGCCGAGGCGGTCAAAGAAGAGTTTCTTGCACCTGAGGTACTCCGCGAATGTCTTGTGGTAGTCGAGGTGGTCGCGGGTGAGGTTGGTGAATATCCCGGCGCGGAAATGCAGCCCTGTGACCCTGTCCTGGTCCAAGCCTATGGAGCTGACTTCCATAAAGCAGTACTCGCAGCCCGAGGCGACCATGTCAGCGAGCAGGGCGTTGGTGGTGATGGGGTCGGCGGTGGTGTTGAGGGTCTCGCTGCGCCGTGTGCCCACATAGTTGGCTATGGTGCTGAGCAGGCCGCAGCTGTAGCCGAGCCCCATGAACAGCTCGTACAGGAGGGTGGCTATGGTGGTCTTGCCGTTGGTGCCCGTTACGCCCACCAGGGTGAGCTGTTCCGAGGGGTGTCCCCAGTACGCGGAGGCGCAGAGGGCCAGGGCCCTCCGGTCGCCGTCGGCGACCGCCGCGGCTCCCGCCGCGAGCGCCTCCGCGATATAGTCATGCCCGTCCGCCCCGCAACCCTTGAGCGCGAAGAACAAGGCTCCCTTGATGACTTTGCGGGAGTCGCTGCATATCGCGGTGACCTGTGTCCCCGCGTCCCCGTGGAGCAACCTCGCTCCCGTGCCCCGTATGATATCTCCTGCCGTTGCCATTATCCCAATACGATATTTATTGTCGTGCCTGCCGCCGCGTCCGCTCCGGCTTGCGGAGTCTGGCTAGTGACCTTGCCTATGCCGCTGTACGAGCATTTGTATCCTGCGTCCTCTATGGCCTTGACCGCATCCCGCAGGCCTAGCCCGCTGATGTCCGGCACTTTGCCGCGCTCGATGTCAACCGCTCTCGCCGCCATGGCCGGGACGCGCCCCGATTTGCGCAGCTCCTCCCTCCAGCGCTCGTCAGTGGTATACAGCTCGTCCACAAGGGTCTTTACGGCCATCGCCGGCAGCCCGCCGCCTTGGAACGACTTGCGCGTCAGCTCGGAGTAGATGGTGCAGATGACGCTGTACTTGGGCGATTCCGCAGGGAAGTAGCCTACGAACGTGCCTTGGTACTTACGGTTGCCGTGCGCGTCCTGATACGGGTTCTTGCTGCCCTCGATGACGGCGAATGAAGTGCCCGTCTTGCCGGCGACTGCGCATTTGGCCCCTTTGAGCCTGCGGGCTGTGCCCTCCTCGATGACGGCTTCCAGCGCCCTCTTGACCGTGTCGGCCACCGCCTTGGAGCAGATGGACGAGTTGAGCACGGACGGGCCGCGCCTCTCCACCACCTCGCCATGCCTCTCTATGCTCTCCACCAGATATGGCTTCATCATCTTGCCCCTGTTGGCCAGGGCGTTGTAGAATGTCAGTATGTGCAGCGGAGTCTCTTCCGTGCTGTAGCCGAATCCCACGTTGCCGAGGGTGGTGTTGCTCCATTCAGGCCCTTTGACGGAGGGTATGGTGGGGCTGCGCAGCCCCTCTATGTCGAAGTCATAAGCCTCCCCGAGCTTGTACATGTAGATGTTGTCGATGTACTGTTTGGGTCTCTTGGCGTAGTTCTCTATGGCGAGGGTGGCGAACACGTAGTTGGAGGAAATCTTGAATCCGTCCAGGACTGAGATCTCGTGAGTGCCGTGCCTTATCTCCCAGTCGCGTATATGATTGTCAGTCTTGCATTTGGAGTTCTTGACCACTCCGTGGTTGGTGGGGATTGTCTCGTCGAGGCTGCGGATGTAGCCGTCTGAGAGGCATGACACGAGGGTGACGGTCTTGAACACCGATCCAGGTTCGCCCCTGCGGCCGATGGCGAAGTTCTGAGTCTCTTCGAGCGCGCGGGTGAGGGAGTCCCTGGAGAGGTTGACCATGGCCTTTATTCCGCCGGTGGCCACCTCCATCAGCACCAGGCATCCGCCCTCTATCTCCTCCACGCTGCCTATCTGCTCGCGCAGCGCCCTGTCGGCTATGTCCTGGATGTTGATATCTAATGTGGTGCGTATGTCCATCCCGTCCTCGGCCTTGATGTAGATGCTGTCGTTGTCCCGGACACGCATCTTGCCGTCAGTGATGCGGAGGTACTCCACCCCCTCCCTGCCGTGCAGGATGTGGTCGTATTTGCCCTCAAGCCCGACATGCGTGTTGCCGGCCGTGCTCTTGATGTTGCGGATAAAGCCGATAGTCCTGCGGGCAAGCTTGCCGTAGGGATAACGCCTGACGTAGGAGGTCTCCACAATCAGGCCTCCCTTGTTGGGATCCTCGTCAAACAGGGGCAGCTGCCGCAGCGCGTTGAGGGCGGGACGTTCCACGCCGGTGCAGATGCGCAGGTAACGCTTGCCCGACTTGCGCCCGTCCCGAATCATAGCGTAGTAGCCCTGTGCGCTCTTGCCGCCTATCTCCGAAGACAGCCCCTCGGCCAGCATCCGGGCCTTGGCAAGCCACGCGCTTTCGAGGGAGTCGCCTTTGTGGCGGTCTTTCATCGCGGCGTAGCGGTCTTTCTGCACCGTGCAGTCCATGTAGATGTCGTACACCGGGAGAGTCATCGCGAGGATGTCCCCGTCGTTTGACAGTATGGCCCCGCGGGAGGGCTGTATGGTCTTGCGGACGGACTTGGGGCTGAGCGCGGAGGCTATTTCCGGATCCGGCTTCCATATCACGGCTATGTAGAACAGCCTGCCCACGAGCAGCATGGAAATGGCAAGGAAGAGCAGATAGAGCCAGTGCACGCTGCGCCCTATCTTGTCAGACTTGCGTCTGCGTCTCTTTGTCGTCTCCTCTGCCATGTCATTTCAGCATTTTTGCCGGCTCTGTCGGCTCCGCCACTTTGGATCCGGACTTCTCCAGCAGCCGTTCAACGGAACTGCGCCTGCCGATCTGCACCAGTTCGTATGTCTTTTGCGTGTGCTGTATCTCCAGCTCATGCAGGATGTCCTTGTTGTCCTCCACTTTGACGAGGGTGCTGTCCACCATGATGTTGAAAAGTATCAGCAGCATGAATATCATCACGATGAACGCGATGTGCCCGAGCCATCTGTCCGCCCTGAGGCGGAGCAGCAGCTCCCCCTTGAATGTCGCCACGGCGGAATTGCCGAGGAAGCGGCCGATGTCGCCTATTTTCCATTTCCGGGCGTTCATACTTTCTGTGCGGTCCTGAGTTTTGCGCTGCGCGCCCTCGTGTTGGAGGCTATCTCGCTCTCCTGCGGCAGGACGGGCTTGCGTCCGAGCGGGATGAGCGGAGCGTCCGTGCGCCCGTACTCGTCCCTGACGGCGATGCCGTCGGCCGAACCGCTGCGGATAAAGTTCTTGACCATCCTGTCTTCGAGCGAATGGTAGGTGATGACAACGAGCCGCCCCCCGGTCTTGAGGCTCTTGGCCGCCCCCTGGAGGAATTTCTCCAGCGAGCGCATTTCGTCATTGACTTCGATGCGCAGGGCCTGGTACACCTTCGCAAGGTATTTGTGCGGAGCGTATGCGGGAGTCAGCGGCTTGAGGACTTCTCCCAGCCGCTCCGTGGTGCCGATGGGAGAATGCGCTCTCGCCGCCGTTATGAGCCTGGCTGCCCTGCGGGCCTCCCTGATCTCCCCGTATAGCCGCAGCACCCTCTCCAGCTCACCCTCGCTGTATGTGTTGAGCACGTCAGCGGCCGTCTTGCCGCCGGCCGCGCCGTTCATGCGCATGTCCAGCGGCGCGTCGAAACGGAAGCTGAATCCCCTCTGGGGCGTGTCGAACTGGTGGGATGACACGCCGAGGTCAGCGATGATGCCGTCAAAAGAGACCCTGTACAGGAGCGCGTAGTTGTGAATGAAGCGGAAGTTGTTGTGCACGAGCGTCAGCCTCTTGTCGTCCGGGGCCTGCGCGAGCGCTTCTGCGTCTCTGTCAAAGGCCATCAGAGAGCCGCCCTCCCCGAGACGGCGGAGTATCTCGCGGCTGTGCCCCCCTCCTCCGAATGTGGCGTCGGCGTAGGCTCCGTTCACGTCTCCGACAAGGGCGGAGACACTCTGCTCAAGCAACACGGGGGTATGGAACTCTGACATTGCGGGCCTCCTATCCTTGACTGGGCAGACTGCCGGCTATGGAGAGGTATTCCTCATTGGAGAGGGTCCCGGACTCGTATTTCTCCTTGGCCCATATCTCTATCTTGAAATCATTGCCGGAGAACACCACTTCGCGGCTCACTCCTACGGACTCAAGGAGCTTGGCGGGGATGGAGATGCGCCCCAGCTTGGGGTCAGGCTCGACGACGGCGCGGTTGCGCATGTATTCCCTCCAGAATCTGGAATGCTCCGCGTTGAAGAAATTGAGTCTCGACTTGACCTCTTCAGAACGGCGCTGCCATTCTTCGAAAGTGAACATTTCGAGGCAGTCGTCAAACAAGTCCTTTTTGATGACGAATCTCATATCGCTGCCGTCCGGCAGGGCATTCTTCAATGCCGAGGGCAGCACCAGCCTGCCCTTGTCGTCGAGTTTGCCCGTATATTCGCCTATGAAAGTGGTCATGTCCTTGCGGGCGGCCTTTGACAGTCAGTGCCAGTTCGTTTTGAGGCCGCCACGGGGACAAAGTTAGGGATTTTTTTCCACTTTATTCCACGGCATTCCATTTTTTTCCACATACTTATCAACATACCGGCAGCTGCGCGAGTGCGCTCCTGTTTTGTGCCGTCCTGCCATCCCGGATCCTCCCGTCATACGCGGCTCAAGGGTGGCCTCGC
>CAZKVW010000045.1:12680-18745 GCA_964556285.1 uncultured Muribaculaceae bacterium | reverse complement strand
TGCCGGCCAGCACGGCCGGCATCATCGTGTTGATATTTGGCATCAGGCGCATAGGCTCATCTGGAGGCGCCAACGCTGCCCGCAGCGCTCTTTGCGGTCGCAGACAGCACAAACGTGCCGGTGGACGGCTCGTAGGTCGCCCCGTCCGAAGTGTCAAACGGGTCGGCGGAGAAAGTCTTGGCCCCGCGGTCGCCGTAAGTCTGGAATCTGCCCGGATTGAGCGAAGCCCATCCCCAGTTGGTAGTCCTGTCGGTCGATGACACTGTAGTCGGCACCGTGAAAGCGGATGTCAGTTGCACAATTTTGAAGTAGCTGGTAAAACCAAGGCTTGTATAGCTGTTCTCCGTATCATCCCCGGGGGCGTAGCAAAGGTTGTTCTCTATGGTGAGTGACCCGTCCGTGTCCACGAGTTGATTATCCGTAAGAGTTTTGAACAGACTAATTTCGTAGAACGCCCCTATGAAAGTATTGTTCTCGACATCAATGGAGTGGAAAGTCGAATTGGCAGACCCCAAGAACACCCCGCATCCAAGTTTCAATTGTGTGTTGCTGCTGTTGAAATAGTACGGGGACTTGCCGTCACTGGTGTAGCAAAGGTTGTTGGTGAACACAATGCGGCCTCCACTGACAGAATCTCCCCTGTTTACAGCAATGAGAGCCCCGTTCTGATTAGTAAATATGCCTGAATCCTTATATCCCGGGAAGATGAAGTCAGAGTCCATTATGACAATGTTCTGCCATCCGCCGTTACTCCCGGAGAGGAAAGAGCCGTTCCCATAAGTCAAGGTCAAATCAACCTGGCAATCATCCACAATGGCCGTAGTGACTGCTCCATCTGCGGCCTGAACAAACCCGTTGTAGTTACGGACACTTGCGTCAGAAGCAGAAGTTGTGCTCACGTTAAGATTCTTGAACGCCACCAACGACACGCCGCCCTTGGGGACAAATCTGTTTGTAAACACCATGTTGCTTCTGGTGCCTATCTCATCTCCTATGAAAACGAACGAACCCGTGGCAGGGTATGCAATTGCATCCCAGGTCACTTTCGCATCGGGAGATATGAAACAGATGACACTGGTAGAGTTGTTTACGAACACATCCGTCTTGGTGGCATCTGCCGTTATGTGCTTCACTGTCCAATCGCTGTAATCGGCCGGATCAAACTTGGTGTCACCAATCGTGATTGCCTTGCCGTCCTCCCACATCTCATAGTACGAGGTGTATGTCTTGGCCGGGGTCACACTGGCGAGATCGCCGAAGTTGATGATCTGTCCGTGGGTGGTGGTTATGGACTTGTTGATGGTGAGCGTCTTGACTGCGGTGCCATCCTTGAGGAGAGTGATTGTGATACCGTTTGCCCAAGTGTAGTCCGCCGGCACCGGCACATAGTACACGTCGTCCGCATTGCCGGAGAGGGTCACATACATCTTGTCGCACTGGTTAGTGCCGTCAGAGTATTTGTCGGTTGAACGATCATACTCATAGTAGCTCTGATAGGTGGATGACCATGTGGATGCACCGTAACTCGCAACCCTCTTAGGATAAATTTTACGGTTGGGATTGATGCAGTTGGAGGCGGACGCGTCGCCGTTGGCCTCAAACGTTACCTGGTCATAGTCGGTCGAGGAGCAGGTGAAGCGCAGCTGGCTGTCATGGTGGTACAGGGTGAACGACTCCTTCCCCACAGGGCACTCCCCCCAACAGAGTATGCTCCTCTCGCTGCTGGTCAGCACAGTCTGGCTCTGTATGCGGTAAAGCTGGATGGCATACCAGTTAACACTGCCGTCATTTCTGAAAAATGCATAAGCATACATGCTCCAGTCAGACATCGCGATGAAATACCAGTTAGTGGAATAGTGGTCGGAAGTGGGTTCCGCAACCTGTGTGGTGAATGTCAGGGACTTGCCGTCCGCGCTGATCATGTCGTCCGTGACCTTGATGGACTCGGCCACTATCTCGCCGTCGTATGTGATGGTCGCGGCTCCCCATCCGAATGCTTTCCCGTTGAACTGATATTTGTTGTCGGCGGAAGTGTCGTAGCCGACGTTTTCATGTTCTGTGGATCCCTCCAGCGCCCCATATCCGTTGAACACGAGGATATAGTCCCCGGCCTTCCAGGTGCAGGCGCCGTCGTCGGCGATATTGACCTTGGTGTCCTGCCCCATGGTTGCGGTGAAAGTGTGCCCGCCTGACACTTCGGACTTGGCGGCCTCGGGGGTCTGCTCCGGAGCGGCCTCCTTGGCGCAGGAGAGCGTGAGGGCCGCAGCGGCGGCCAGAATAATGATGCTGATGCTACTCTTTTTCATAATGTTGCTCTTTTAGGTCAGTTCTGGTCGTACCCCGCATCCTCCCAGTCGAAATCAGAGGTGCCGTAAGCCGACATGGCGCCTGTAGGCGAGGTGCAGACGACTCCCTCACAGCCGACAATATCCAAAAAGGTCAAGGCAGGCTGGCAGTACCGTGCCCTCCCCTGCCGCAAAGATTTGTAATTGTTCATGGTCAGAATATGTTTAGTGTTATCTATATGGCGCAAAAAAGCAATTCAAAATTAGACATCAAGATTTACAAGGCACTTGCGGCAATACTCAAAATACTTTCAAAAATGACCAAGATGCACAGGAATGCTTGGAGGGTGGCGGACATTTTTCATACTTTCGCAGACTGCATAATAACTCGGTAATAACAACTTGCCTCATCTGATGAATATCTGCAATACAGGCAAAAGCCATATCGCCAAGCCGCTGGACAACGCGGCCAGGGGATTGGCGGGCTTTGCGCTGTGCGCGGCAGCCGTCATCGTATCTGCTTGCGCAGGCCGGCCGGCGCTGACCCCCTCGCAGCTCAAGTGCGAGAGCCTCACGGACCCGTCCGCCATCGACTCGCGTGTCCCACGCCTGTCCTGGGTCAACATCGGGAGGGGCAACGGCCAAGTCCAGACGGCCTACGAGATCCGGGCGGCTTCATCGCGGGAGCTGCTGCGCTCCGCCGACCTCTGGAGCACGGGCAGGGTAGAGTCTGATGAGTCCTTATACATACCATACGGCGGCAAAGAGCTGCGCTCCGCCCAAGACTGCTGGTGGCAGGTGAGGGTGTGGGACAGGGACGGACGGGTCTCGCGCTGGAGCGCCCCCGCCCATTGGGGCATGGGGCTGCTGGATCCGGACGACTGGGAGGCGGAATGGATTGGAGCCCCTTGGGAGGGCGAGGCTGTGCTGGAGCAAGACAGCCCTGCGCCGATGCTGCGCAAGACATTCAGTGTCAAAGGCAAGCCGGTCTCCGCCAAGGCATTTGTCTGCGGGCTTGGGCTGATGGAGCTGTACATCAACGGGGCCAAGGTCTCTGACGACGTGCTCGTCCCTAACGAGAGCTCCTACACCTCCCGCCCCGGGCTGGACAGCATCGGGCTCACAGCCCACAACCTCAAGGAATACCGCGTCTATTACATGGGATATGACATTCTCCCCCTGCTGCGCGACGGGGACAATGCAGTCGGGGTCATGCTTGGGAGCGGCTACTTCGCCTCGTGGCGGTCAGAGTTCGCCACCTCCCCTTACGGCACCCCGCGCCTGATATGCCAGCTGGAGCTGAAATGGGCGGACGGCAGCGAGGAGACAGTGGTCTCCGACTGCAGCTGGCGGGTGCGCAAGAGCCCGATTGTGGTGAGTGACCTCTTCTACGGGGAGGTATATGACGCAAGGGAGGAGATCCCCCTCTGGGCCAGCCCTGACTATGTGGAGGACGGATCATGGACGGATGCCGTGCCGCGCAAAGCCCCTGACGGCAAGCTCTGCGCCCCTGCAGGGCCGCCCGACAAGGTGGCGGAGATCCTCAAGCCGCACAGCATCATCCGGCTGGAGGACGGCTCGTGGGAGGTGGATTTTGACGACTATGTGACAGGCTGGGTGCGGCTTAAGCTGCCTGACATCCCCGCAGGAGACAGCGTCATCGTCACGCACCTGCCGGACGAGCGGTTCAGCGGCACAAGCATATATATAGGTGACGGCAAGGGGCCGCGCATCTATGCGCCGAGGTTCGCATGGAACACCTTTGAGCGGGTCATCATCAAGGGCTGGCCACAGGGCCGGGAGCTGCGCAAGGGTGACCTTGTGGCGGAGGTGGTGCACAGCGACGTGGAGCGGACAGGGCGGTTCAGCTGCTCCAACCCTCTCTTCAACCGCATCAACGACATCTGGTGCCGGACGCAGACCGACAACATGCACATGGGTGTGCCCACGGACTGCCCGCACCGCGAGAAAGGCCCCTACACCGGCGACGGGCAGGTGGTCTGCGCCACCGTCATGGACAACTTCGGGGCGCAGACGTTCTACAACAAATGGATGCGGGACATTTCCGACGTGCAGGACAGCGTGAGCGGCCATGTGCCGAACGGTGCGCCGTGGCACCCGCGCTGCGGCGGAGGTGTCGGCTGGGGCGCGGCGATGTGCATCGTGCCATGGGAGCATTGGCTGCACTACGGCGACATTGAGGCGCTGCGCACATATTGGAGCGCGATGTCCGCGTGGGTAGAGTTCCTCTACGGCTGGAAACGGGAGGACGGAGTCATAGAGACCGACCTCCCGACAGAGGAGAGCGGCTTAAAGACCCCATGGCGCACCGAATGGCTCAACCTCGGCGACTGGGTGACCCCTGACGGGAAATATCCGCCCAAATCTCTCGTGCACACATGGTTCCTCTGGAAATGCGCCACCATCAACGCCGATGCGGCCTCCGTGCTGGGCATGGACGTGCAAGAGCGGCACTTCCGCGACATGGCGGAGGAAGTCCGTGAGGCGTTCAACAGAGTATTCTACGATGCTGAGGGCGGATCGTACGGCGGGCACGGCGGCAACATATTCGCTCTTGCGATGGGAGTGCCAGAGGACAGGCGCGAGGCTGTCCGGGCGGCGGTGAGGGAGGAGTTCAGGCAGAGCGGCGGGCATGTGTACACCGGCATATTCGGCACGAGGCTGCTATTCGAGACGCTCACCGCAGAGGGCATGGGAGACCTGGCCTATGCGGCCATGGACAAGCGGGACGCTCCCAGCTTCGGCTGGTGGGTGGAGCAGGGCAGCCACACGATGTGGGAATGCTGGGACGACAACGGCTATACCAGTGTACCGTCCTTTGTCCACCCGATGTTCGGCGGCGGGCTCACCTGGCTGTACAAGGATGTCGCCGGGATGAGGATTGACCCTGCGGAGCCGGGCTACAAGCATATAATATTCAAGCCTGTGGCCTGGCCGGATCTGAGCTGGGCAGAGTATTCGACGGCGACGCCCTATGGCCAGGCCGGCATCCGCTGGGATGTCAGCCCTGACGGAGTAATGACCTGCAAGGTGGATGTGCCGGTGGGATCCCGCGCCACCCTGTGGCTGCCCGGCAGGGAGGCTCCCGAAGAGATAGCGGCGGGGAGGTACACATTCAAGGCGGAGATGCAGCTGCCGGGAGAAGATATGTAACTATTCGAATTGATATGACCAGATTTAGTCTATTCTGCCACATCGCAGCGCTCATGCCGCTCGCGTGGGCGCTGATGTCCTGCACGAGAACGGAGATCGGGCAGGAGACAGTGGCGACCAAGGACATCATCGTGGTAGCAGGGGCGGCATCGCAGGACAGCAAGACCCTGATAGGCGATGACGGCAGCGCATGGTGGCACACCAGCGGGGGCGAGAGCGGGAGCGGAGAGAAGCTGACCGTAATCGAGACTGCGGGGAGCTCCACATCTGCCTACACCACGGAGGAGGGAGTGAGCGCTGACGGCGGCAAGACCATGACATTCGCCCTGACCGTCACAGAGAGCTCAGAGAGCGAATACAGCTATTCGGCATTCTACCCCAGCTCCTCCCTTGCAGGGACTCCCGCAAGCGCAAGCGAAGTGAGCATCTGCCTGCCCGCAACCCAGACGCCTAGCGTCAACAGCTACGACCGGGACGCGGATGTGCTGCTGGCCAAGACAATATCCGTGTCGACGCAGCCGGACGAGCTTGAGATGGAGTTCCGCCGGGTAGTGGCCCTCTGCCGTCTCAACATCACCAATCTGGCCACCACAGACCCCATTGACA
>CAZKVW010000045.1:0-12580 GCA_964556285.1 uncultured Muribaculaceae bacterium | reverse complement strand
GTGGCCCTCTGCCGTCTCAACATCACCAATCTGGCCACCACAGACCCCATTGACAAGATACTGTTCTCCGCCACCAAGGACGGAGAGGCATGCAAGCTGGCTGGGACGGCCGTGTTTGACCTCGCTTCCGGTTCCACCCCGGACTCATTGGGGTCGGCGGCGACTGTGACGGTGGACATGTCCGCCATCAACAATGCAAGCGAGCAGACGGGCACAATGACCAACTACAGCGTGAGCGACTTTGATTGGGAAGACGAGACATCCGGTGAGGCCACCGCTCCGGGGCGCATCAAGGGAGAGGGCGTGTATTTCGCCACATGGCCCTGCACTCTCGGGGAGGGCGACACGTTCACTGTGGATGTCAGCGCGGGCGGCACTTGGTACAGCAGGACAGTCACTGTCCCCTCGGGGAAATCGGTCAACCTCCGGGCAGGCCAGGTCGGCAGCATGACAGTCAGCATGAGCTCGGCCGCCGTCAAGTCATACGGCAATTACGACCTCTGGGTCAGAGGCGTGAGCATGGCTGTGGGCAGCGCGACGCTGGATCCCTCCAGTTCAGGGCTCACGCCAGTGCTTGTGGACAGCGACCTGACGCTGAGCGACGAGAGCTGCCAAGGCAAGATCTATTTCGTCGACTCGGAGGCCACCCTCACAGTGGCGAGCGGCGCGAGGCTGTCAGACACTTACATCGTGAGCAATTATGACAGCAGCAAAGCCAAGCTGGCCCTGGCCGGCGACATCACCATACGAATGGCGGGCGACGCGTCCGGGACGGTCTCAGTCGGGTTCAAGAACATGACAATAGACAGCAGCAACAGGACATCCAACGACGTGCTGCTTGGCATCAACGCAGCCGACACCGGGCTTGACAGGCTTGTGCTGGACGGCTGCGTCATCGAGGATACTGGCGGTGGCAATCTCAAGGGACTGTTCTACTGCGGAGGGTCTTCCGGACAGTTCATCAGGACTGTGGAGATGACGGGCTGCGACTGGACGGTGGTCGCGGCAGCTGACGGCAACGCTGACCAGAGCAACTGGCTTATTATGACCGGAGGCATGGACAATTCGTCCATGAGCCCGACATTCGAGAGCGTCATCATCCGGGACAATGTGTTCCACAGCTCCGCTTCCGGCACGGCATGGCCCATGAAGCTGGCGCCTTGCGGCAAGACCGCTTTCTCCAGCGTGGAGATTTCCGGCAACGTGTTCCTCAATGTGTATTCGTCCGGCCTTGTCGACATCGCCGGGATTGGGGACGCAAGCATCCATGACAACCTGGCCTATTACGACCTGGAAAGTGCCATGCCGTACGCGTTCCGGCTGCTGACAAGCGGCGCGGACGCTTCCGGGACAGTGAGTTCCGGCAACAACTACGCCTGGTGCGCCGACGGCGGCAAGGCGATGATTCCCACCAGGTTTAACGGGGTGTCCGCAGACACGGTAAAGTGCATTGCGTCCCCGTTCTCGGCAGTGAGCGTGGCCGACGGCACATTCACCTGCAAGTACATCCTCGCGGAATGCTCGTCAGCCGTGGACAACACGTCTGCCCCGGGGCTGGCGAGTGTGTGGCATTACCTCGACTATGACAATCACAAGGCCTATGTGCGCCACACCCAGGACGCCAGCGAGCTGTCCGGCTGGTCGTACGGCTGCATAGGCGGGGAAGCGGAATGCACCCTGGACGGGGCATGGCCGAGCAAGACGCTGACGGTCAAGAGAGACACCGAAGAGGAGGTGTGGTCTGTGGAGCTGCTGGACCAGCTGTCCAGCTCCGACTATACGGCATCATTTGCCGACGCCACATGGACGCCTGTCTGGGCTGACGAGTTCAATACCTTGGACACTTATGACAGCGACGTGTGGCTGCGCAGCACCTGGGGCGACTGGAACTCGGCTCACGCGTTCTCTCCAGACGAGAGCCTGGTAAGCATCGTGTCAGACAGCGACGGGTCGTATGTCAGGCTCAAGGCCGAGTACACGGGGGACAGCAGCAAGGGCACAGACGGATATGTCACTTCAGGCCTGCAGACATCATGGCGCAGCAAGCTGACGCGCGGATTCAACCTCTGCAAGAGCGGCGTCAACTCCCGCATAGACATCAGGGCGAGGTACAACATCGGCAGCTCTGACCAAGGCAACCGTCCGGCGCTGTGGATGCTGCCCTATCCGGAGCAGCCCAACCCGAGCGGGGGCGAGATTGACATTCTGGAACACCCGTCACATGTGGCGTCCGGGAGCACGGACTCTGACGGCAATTACAGCTCCTACAGCGTCAACCACAAGGCATTCAGCACCATCCACAACACATACTTCTACACAGACCTCGGGCAGAAAGGCGGATACCAGGGCAGCATGACATTCACCTCCGACACGGACTATGACTGGCACCTGTACACGCTGACCGTCACAGACAACCGCTACATCAGGATATATATCGACGGGACGCAGGTATTGGAGTATGACAAGAACGAATACGCCAGCAGCGGGTACGACTCATACCATTATTGGCCATTCGACTCATACGACTATTACATCCTGCTGACAACGATGATTCCCAATGACTCGACAGCCGCTTGGGACGGCCCGGCCTCGGGGACTTATGATGACGTCCGGATGGATGTGGATTATGTAAGATATTATACGCAACAATGATGACAGATAACAGCATATATGAGGCTCCGGCAGTGGAGTTCCTCGCGATGCGTCCCGCAAGCCTGGCCTGCGACAGCGGGTACGGGGCCAAAGGCCGCGCGGGCGACAGCTTCGAAGAGAATGACAACGGCTCCTGGTGACCCTCCGCACCAGCTTTTACGGCTCAATAAGCCGTGGAGAAGCTGCAGCCATCGAAACTGATCCGCTTTACATGGGCATCGGCAACCTTGGCTGGGATGGCGCCGTGCTGACGGAGATTAGGAAAACTTGACTCGGGGAGCAATCTGAAGCTGCAGTCCTCAAAGCTGACATCTTCGATTGGGCAATCCTCACGCCCCTTGAATATGGGTCTGTACAGGCTGGAGACATCCATGTGAGAGAAGCGGATACGGCGGATTGCCTCCACCGGCACGTCATCAGCGTCCTCAACCATGAGCTGGACAGGGCATATCACTTTATCCATCACTACATTAGAAAAGCTGATATCCTCAATCAAAGTGGACTCGCGACCATAGTCGTTGTTGGTCTTGGAGCCGTAGGAAGGCAGCTTGAACGCCACTCCCTTGGGGCAGTCATACAAGACCAGATTGGAGAGGGTGCAGCATCGGATAGTCCCGTCGCCAGTCCAGCCGAAACGGATGCCGGCTGACCAGCTGCGCAGGATGCAGTTCGTCACCGTGACACGTTCGCAAGGCTTGTTCTCGCGGAGGGAGCGGCTGTTGGCGCGAATCACGATGGAGTCATCGCCGGTCTCGATGATGCAGTCGGACACGGTCACATCACGAGAGCAGTTAAGATGGATGCCGTCATTGTTGGGATAGCGCACATCGGCGAGTATCCGGCACCTCTGGAACATGACGCGGTCGCAGTCATGGATCCAGTAGCTCCATCCTGCGGGCTGGTTCCGCATCGTGACGTCACTGATGGAGACATCGGTGCAGCCTGCGAAGAAAACCACACGCGGCAGGGAGCGTTCCTGCGGCATAGACCGCACGTAAGGCCATCCTTTCCAGTCGTTTCCTTCCTTTGCCTTGACGAAATATGTGCCGTTGCAGTCGATAATCCCGCGCCCGGAGATGGCTATATTGCTGGCCTCATCAGCGTAAATCAGAGCCACATTGCGCTTGCGGGGCATAGAGGCGGATTCGTAGTGCCTGGGGGCATCGCGGTCAACATAGTCGTCCAAGTCGGGAGAGCCCAGAAGTACGGCATCGGCTGCGATGTGGAGATCCACCCCGCTCTTCAACTCGAACGGAGTCACGAGAAAAGTCCCTCCGGAGAGGACTACCCTGCCTCCACCAGCCTTTGAAACCTCATCAATGGACTTCTGCAAGACTTTTGTCACCTTGGTACGGCCATCCGCTTTGGCCCCGGCCTTTACAAGGTCGATGTCCTTGGCCTCTGCGCATAGGCTGATTGCGGACAGCGTCCAGATCAGTATGGGTAACTTCTTCATGTCATTCCTGCCCTGAGGAGGAGGAAGAAGAAGCCCCGACGCCCTTGGCCATGAGAACTTTCAGCTCCTCAAAGTAATCACTGTACACAGATCGCGGCAAAGAGCCGTGAGCCTTACATACGGAAGCCGCCATCCCGACGACCTCTCCCAGCATTCCGCAGGTGCGCATTATGCGAGTGGACAACAGGGCCGCATGCGTCACGGATATGTCCCTCCCGGCCATGAAGAGATTGTCAACATTCCTCGAATAGAGGCATCTGTAAGGGACGGGATAGGGATAAATATGCAGCGACATGTATTTCACCTTGAATGACATGTCACCGAACCAGTGACGGTTGAACGGCTCCGGGAAATGCATGTCCAACGGCCAGGATGTCACTGCGGTGGCGTCCGACTCGGGAACCTGCCCCTCGATGTCGTTCTCCGTCAGGACATAGTCCCCCATAAGCCTCCTGGATTCCCTCTTGGCAAGGACATACTCCACCCACTGGAAGTCCCAGTTGTCATACTTCCCCTTGAACGAAGGGTCGTTCTTGAGGAAAGACCAGTTGGAGTAGATCGCCAGGAACATGAGGTCTCTCGTCTTCTCGGCATCCTTTATGGGGTCATCCCCAATGCCGGACTCCCAATTCCATTTCGAGTACGTCGTCTCTTGGCAGGACTCTCTTGTGATATCCATCCCGTAACGGAATTCCGGGAAATCAACCTTCCCCTCGCGTTTCTTTGCGAACCACTGGATGGTGCCCCCAGGCATGATTCCGTCCGGCTCTTCGGGAGCCAAATACTCTCCTGTCTCACGCCTGGCCTCACGGCCCATCCTCCAGTCGGCCCCGGACATGAAGCCAAGATTGCCGTCACCAGTGCAGTCCGCAAAGAGAGGGGCGCTGAAAACGGTTTTCTCTCCAGTCCTGACGTTAACGGCGGTTACCGAAGTTATCTTGCCGTCCTGTACCGAAGCGGAGACAGCCCTCGTCCAGGTGAAAGTGTCGAGATTGCTCTCAGCGGAGAGGATTTCTTCCTTTCTCGCCTCCATGAAAACATTTTCGTCCATCATATCCTTGACGACATTCAACTTCGTCTTGGGGGAAAATTCTGCAAGGAGATTTCCGAGATTGGGATATTCCCCGAAATTGGATCTCCCCTGGAGAGGGACTCTCACATCGGTAGAATTGTTGCCGCCCCAGACAGGCCTGTCGTTGATGAGGGCCGTCCTGACACCTAGTCTGGCCGCAGAGATAGCGGCGCACATCCCGGCAATTCCTCCGCCGACAACGACAAAGTCATATTGCTTGGCCGTCACAGGGGATGGAGCGTATTTCTCACGAAAACGGGCCAGCGCCCCGGCTTCTTCGGGAGGGGCGGCCCCTCCAGTCGTGAAGCACAACGCGTCCACCCTGCCCTCAAACCCCGTAAGGTCGTGTAGAGTCAGGGTGTGAGTCCCTTTCCTGACCTTGACAGTCCCCAGGCTCACCCATGCCCATGCAGACCCCTTGTCTCCCGCAATCTCGGGAATCAGGTCTCCGTCAATGCCTGCCTGGAATTTCCCGGGGCCCTCACCCTCATGCCATGGAGAAGTCCAATTGTATGTCCTCACCCAGACAGAGAAAGTGCCCGAAGAGGGGAAAAAGACTTCTGTGGAAGCGTCAGCGACGGGATGCCCGCTACCGTGGGCCAGAAGATATGGCGAGCCCATCTGATCCATGAACGACTGTTCGAGGACCCAGCCCCCCATGTCGGAGAACCTCTCAACCTCAACGAGGACGGTCACGTCCTTTGCTGAAACTGCAGCGCTTGCGGCAAGAAAGACAAATGCCAGCACGAATAGTCTAATAGCCTTCATTCTGTGTCATATTAGGGTTAATCTCGATATCTGACGTGGGTATCGGCCAGAGGTAATGCTTCTGCTCGAACACTCTCCTGTACAGGACACGGCACCACCCCTTGGCTTCTATCTCCGAGAGATCCGGGCAACCGTTCTCATCTATTGCCGGCGTGACGCCCCAGAACCAGTTGCCGGTATTGACGACATTGGAGAGCAGGGTCGAGGCAGGGTCAAGAAGCCCGTATGACGGACGATTCATGACCGTCTCGGCTATCCTCCATCTCTTGATATCGGAATACCTCAAGTACTCCCTTGCAAGCTCCATCCGCCTCTCGATGCGGAGCTGCCGCCTCATCTCGGCCTGCGGCTTGATGGTAAAAGCGGGATAAGACCCTGTGGCGCTCTTGTCCACTCCGTAAGCCCTCGCCCGGACAGTGTTCATGGCGTCAATGACAGAGGCGTCTATATCCCCGAGCTCTATCTTGGCTTCGGCGTACATGAGGAGCACATCGGCATACCTCATATACACCCTCGACTGGGCCGAATAGTATCCGTTGTCCATCCATGTGGAGTCGATTCCTTTCTTCCATGCCAAGCCGTTGTAGGATGCGTTGACATTGACCGCCCGGGAGTCGTTGTTCTTGACAAGAGACCCGGCGGCGTTCCTGACAGTCCTGGCCGCCGGAGAGGGATTGAACTCGTAGCCGAGGAACATCGACCCGTGCGGGACGATGGTCATGGACAGTCTCGGATCCCTGTTGCTGAAAGGATTGTGAGGGTCGAAGAGAGGAGACTGGTCTATGGTCAGCCCGTCGGTGCATGTGTAGGCGGCAAGGAGATCCCACGAGGGGGTCATGCTCGTATACCCTCCCGCCAAGCGGGTCAGGAACTGCTTGGTGTAGAACTTGCTGTCAAGTTCTATCGACCTCGGGATTGTGAATATGAACTCGGGAGACAACTTGGTGGACTGCCAGAAGAGATCCTCATACTTCTCTTGAAGTGAATATTGGCCTCCGTCAATAACGGCCTTTGCGGCATCCCTGGCAATCTCGTAATCCCCCATGTAAAGCGCAATCCTGGCCTTGAACGCCATGGCGGCTCCGCTGGTCGCCCTCTGTGCGCCGGAATATGACTCCGGGAGGAGTGAAGCGGCTCTGTCAAAATCCGCATATACAGTATCAAGAACAGTCCGTTTCGCGGTCCTCCCCATGGCAAACGCCTCCTCTATCGATATGGTGCGGTCAACAAGCGGCACGTCCCCGAAATGCTCCACAAGAAGAGAATACGCCCATGCTCTGAAGAAATGGGCTTCTCCGACATACCGCATAATGGCGTTCCTGTCAGCCCCGTTGTCAAGAGCCCTGGTGTAGTTCTCCAGGAGAGAGTTCGTGTGGGATATGACCTTGTACCATTTGTCCCAATGGTTTGTTATCACGGAGGTCTGCCCGTTTATAGTGCCAAGCTCAAAGGCCGTCCCCGTAGTCCTGAACGTGCAGTCGTCACTCCAGTCCGCATACGAGCCGTATTTGGAGCCGTCACCGTCACCGTCCGGATGCCAGAAGCCCGATTTGTAGAAATCGTTTGCGGCGAGCTCCACTTCCTTTTCGGAAGAATACCAGTTGTCGGAAGCGCCCTCTGACAGAGGGTTGAGGTCGAGGCTGTGACATGAGGATATGACAAGGGCGCAAAGGCCTGGGGCAAGTATAGTCAGTTTGTTTCTCATCTGTGTCTCCTTTAGAATGTTATCTGCACTCCAGCGAGGAACGTCTTCATAATGGGATAGGTGGCGGACACCGCCTCGGGATCCCACCCGTCCGGATAGTTGTCAATCGAGAACAGGTCGTTGCCGGACAGATAGACCCTCGCACGGGATATTGAGATTTTGTCCGTCAGCCTCTTCGGGACAGTATATCCGACGGTCAGGTTCTTGAGCCTGAAATACCTCGCGTTGAAGAGCCAGAAATCTGACATGACATTGTAAGTCGCATTCCTGTTCTGCCTGGTGAGACGGGGATATTCGGCCTGGAGGTTCTCGGAGTCAGTGTTCTTGAAACTCCAGTACTTGCCGTCAATGAGGCTCGGGAAATTGCACCACTCGCTCTGCATACCCTCCACCATGTAGTTGTCTATTCTGGACTTCTGGCGGCCCACTCCCTGGAACACCACCCCGAAATCAAGCCCCCTCCAAGAGGCGGAGAAGTTGAGGCCGTACATGAAATGGGGAGTGGAGCTCCCGAGCAGCACCCTGTCGTACTCGGGGGATATGATGCCGTCCGGGACTCCGTCCGGGCCGGATATGTCCTTGTACTTGATGTCTCCAACAGTTACCTGTGAATTGAGCACCGCAGAAGACGCCACGTCGTCGTAGGACTGATACAGGCCCTCGCTGACATAGCCGTACCACTCATTGTACTCGCTCCCCTCCATCTTGACCTGGTCGCCGAGGAACTCAGTCCCGCTGAGATCCCCCATCTTAGAGGTGAAGTCGGATATGTTGAACGTGACCGAGTAATCAACCTCGGATATCTTGTCTTTCCAGGTAATGTCGAAGTCCCAGCCCGTGGTATGCATCTTGCCCGCGTTGACATCCGGATTCTCAAAGCCGGTGTACTCGGGAATCTGGAGAGCCAGCAGCATGTCCTTGGTCTCTTTCTTGTACACGTCAAACGTGAACGAAAGCCTGTTGTTGCAGAAAGCTGCGTCAACTCCCAAATCCCATGACTCGGTAGTCTCCCAGCTTATGTCCTCAACAGCGTACGCCTGCTGGGCAGCCGTCGTGGCTCCAGTCACTTGCCCTCCGTCGACAAAAAGGGCGGAGTCGTAACTTATCGATGCCTGGTAGGGATAATAACTCCCAATCCGCTCATTGCCGAGCCGTCCCCAGGACGCCCTCAGCTTGAGCATGGACAGCGCGGGAATCTCGGGCATGAAAGGCTCTCTTGTCACCACCCATCCCGCAGACACAGAAGGGAAAGACGCCCAACGGTGGGCTCTCGCGAACCTGGAAGACCCGTCACGGCGGAAGTTGGCCTCGAGCAGATACCGCTCCTTGTAGTCCCAGTTGACCCTGCCGAAGAAAGACCTGTAGGCATACTCATAAGCGTCGCCGCCGACGGAGACATAATCCGGAGGAGCCACGTCGAGGTAAGGGAACATGTCCAGCTCAAACTGGTCGCCGGAGGCGGTAAGGCTCTCGTTCCTGGAGTAGTAGCCCTCGTAACCTGCCATGAGCTTGAGGTTGTGGCCTCCGAAAGACCTTGTATAGTTCCCCAATACCTGATTGGTTATGTTGTAGGAATCAGGCCGGCTCTCCGTGAGGCTTGTCGTCCCGGATGTGTACTTGGTCTGGGGGTCATCGCGGTAGTAATAAGGCAGCTCCTTGGAGAAAGACTTGGACTTGTTGAAGTTGTACACAGGAGCGGACACAAACGATATGACAAGCCCCTTAAAGGGCTTGACATCCAGCTGGACCTTGCCGCTTATCATGTTCCTCTCCGTCCTGGAAGTCCCGCCGATAAGAATCCTCGTAAGGGGGCTCGGGGCGTCCTTGACCTGGGACCACAATCCGTCTGAATACCTCGCTGCATACACAGGAGCCGCCCCGATATTGGATATGGAGAACGGATTGGTCTGGGGCGTGACCCTCTTGGAGTGCCTCATGGTGGCGTCAAGATGGAGGTCTATGCGGCTGTTCACCTTGATGTCGTTGTTGAGGCGGATCATGTACCTCTCAAAGGAATTGTTCTCGTACAGCCCGTCCTGCGAGTCATACCTGAACGAAGCCTTGGTCTTCACGGACTTTCCTCCGGCGGTGACATTCAAGGTGTGGGTGCGCTGGGAGGCATAGTCCTTGAGAAGAGCCTTTTTCCAGTCCGTGTCCGGATAGAGGTCGGGATCCTGAGCGTTGAGGGATGGCCACGCCTCTATGTCACTCTCAGAATAGTACTGGTTCCAGCCTCCGTCGGGATTGTCGTTGTAGCGCACCTCATTGTACATCTCCATATACCTGACGGCATCCACATAGGAGGGCAGGCGGGTGGGGGTCTTGAGACCGAACTCGTAAGAATAAGAAGTCTTCACCCCCTCCTCTGACGCTCTCTTGGTCGTTATAAGCACCACGCCAGCCGCAGCCCTCGCCCCGTAGATGGCAGCCGAGGCTGCGTCTTTGAGGACAGAGACGCTCTCGACATCGTCCGGATTGACAAGGTTGATGTCCGAGCAGGGGACTCCGTCGACTATGATGAGAGGAGAGGAGTCGCCAATGCTGGTTATGCCCCTGACGCGGATGGTCGCCGTGCTCCCGGGAGCGTCGCTCGTCCTCGTCACCATGAGTCCCGGAACGGAACCCTGGAGGGCGGTTGACAGCGTCACGGAGTGGCGGCTCTCGATGGCGTCTGACCTGACCGCGCTGACCGCCCCGGTCAGATCCTGCTTTTTCTGCACGCCATAACCGACAACGACGACCTCGTCAAGATACTCCTCATCGGTCTCCAGAATGACGGTGACATTCCCGGACTTTGGGACATTGGCTGTCGCGCTGCGGTAACCTATACAGGATACCTCAAGTACGGATCCCTCATTGGCGGTGAGGGAAAACCTCCCGCCGGCATCGGCCATAGTCCCGTTCGATGTGCCGGCGACCACAACGGAAGCCCCCGGTATGCCCTCGCCTCCAATATCTGTCACAATCCCGGTCACCGTGTTCTGTGCAAAAGCTGAAAGTGGGGCGGCCATGAAGAAACAGGCCGCCCCAGCCCGAAACAGCTTCCGTAGAGCTGCTTTAATCATAACTTGTGACCTTTATCGTGACATTGTCGATATAGAGCCTGTGCTGTCCGCTTGAACTCTTGTAGTCCTTGTCCCCTCCTATGCCAATCATGTCCGTAGGGAGGACACCGGACAAGGTGAAGGTATAGCGCTTCCAGCCGTAGGCCTCCTCAAGGCTGAACTTAACGGTCTGCTTGGGAGTCGCGTCAACAGGAATGAGATGGGCCTCGGTATCGCTTGCCGAACTCGCGTCAAACACATCCACCCTGGACTGCAGAGGGTCAATGGCCGCCGCCTCCCAATAAGGGCAGGCGTCAAAGGACACCTCGACAGTGGCGCTGCCAGAGAGAGGGGACAGAGGAGGCGTGACGATATCGCCTGTCAATTTGGAGCCGCCGACCTTGAGGAGGCCGCTCGCCATGGCGATATTCTGGTACATTTTGCCTGTCGTCTCTGTCTCGAACCATTCCCTCCATCCTTTCATGCGGGAGTTCTCAACTATGTTGCCAAGTCCCTTTGAAGAGAAGAAGTATCCGGTCATTGCCGATGAGGAAATGAGAAGTCCTTCAGATTCCCCTCCCTCTACGGCATTGTCCCCATAGGGATAAGACATGGCACTCGCACCTCCGGCGGAGGGACTCTTGTAGCCGACGCACTTGTACACGGGTTCCGCTCCCCAGAACCACTCGTCGAAGTTCTCGTTGAGGATGACGCTGCCCGCAGACGCGCTCCCTGCGGCGAGAGCCGTCATGTCGATGGCGTCTTCAGCAAGGGTCGTGCATTTGACAACGCCGGAATACCCCTGTGTCAGAGCCTCAACCTTTATCCAGTAATCGGTATTCGGAGTGAGTCCGCTGAACACAAATCTCGGGGAGAGGCCGCCGAACTCCGCAGGGGCATTCTTGGCCGCGTTCGCCCAGATCCATACGGAGGAAGACGCCTTGGATGAGAACCTGTAGAGAAGATCAGTGCAGGCTTCGTCCTTGTAGACCCCGAACCTGTATGGCTCCGCCCTGTCCGAGGCGCTGTCCGTAAATCCTGTTACAGACCATGTCGCCCCTACGCTGGTGCTTGCAGTGAACAGGAGTGCGCACGAGACTGTAGGCACAGAGAGACCCGAGGCTTGGGTGACGGCTATGGATGCCGACGCGCCGCCTCCGGCGGTAGCCACGGTCACGGTCGCCTGCCTGACGTCGCCTTCATTTGCCGCAACGGCCAGACTGAGGCTGCCGTCTCCCGAAGAGGCGGAAGGGCTCACGGTCAGCCAGTCAGCCGAGGAGACTGCAGTCCAGTCCCTGTTGCTCGTGACCTTGGCAGTGAATGTCCCGCCCCCCTTCTCTGCCTCAAATGAGACGCTGTCGACAGAGACGTAATCCTTTTCCTCGGCGGCATCTTGAGTCACAAGGATATTGCATACCGACTCTTGAGATGTCGATTCTATAACGACGAGAGCGGATCTCTGCTTCGGGACGGTGTTCTCGTAGGTCACAAGCTCAACCGTCCCGTCCCCGTGGCCTTTGGATACGGACGGGGCAATCCAAGAGACATCATCTCCAGACCCGGTCGTCTTGACGGACACCATCCAGTAGCAGTTGCTCGTGACGGTGACTGTGAAAGCGTCCCCTTCCTTGGGTGAATTGTGATCCGTCACATCCACGGAGACGACAGAGTCCTCCTCGGCTTCGGCATTGCCCTTGCCGTCAGAACACGACAGAGCAACGGAGAGAAGCGCCGCGAATGCGGGCACATAAGAGAGTTTGCGAAAGTATAGTGACATATAACGGTATGTTATTTGGGTTGTGTTTACCGCCAGATTACTCTTGCTCTATGTAGTAGAGGGCAAGCTTGGGTATTCTGGCTCCGCCGGCGGAGCAGTAGAGGTA